>NZ_JAIZRY010000005.1:0-494848 GCF_020420125.1 Burkholderia sp. AU30280 | reverse complement strand
ACAGCCGATAAGCGTGAGCGCTCAACTTTGCGAGAAGCTCTGGAAAGGAGGTGATCCAGCCGCACCTTCCGATACGGCTACCTTGTTACGACTTCACCCCAGTCATGAATCCTACCGTGGTGACCGTCCTCCTTGCGGTTAGACTAGCCACTTCTGGTAAAACCCACTCCCATGGTGTGACGGGCGGTGTGTACAAGACCCGGGAACGTATTCACCGCGGCATGCTGATCCGCGATTACTAGCGATTCCAGCTTCATGCACTCGAGTTGCAGAGTGCAATCCGGACTACGATCGGTTTTCTGGGATTAGCTCCCCCTCGCGGGTTGGCAACCCTCTGTTCCGACCATTGTATGACGTGTGAAGCCCTACCCATAAGGGCCATGAGGACTTGACGTCATCCCCACCTTCCTCCGGTTTGTCACCGGCAGTCTCCTTAGAGTGCTCTTGCGTAGCAACTAAGGACAAGGGTTGCGCTCGTTGCGGGACTTAACCCAACATCTCACGACACGAGCTGACGACAGCCATGCAGCACCTGTGCGCCGGTTCTCTTTCGAGCACTCCCACCTCTCAGCAGGATTCCGACCATGTCAAGGGTAGGTAAGGTTTTTCGCGTTGCATCGAATTAATCCACATCATCCACCGCTTGTGCGGGTCCCCGTCAATTCCTTTGAGTTTTAATCTTGCGACCGTACTCCCCAGGCGGTCAACTTCACGCGTTAGCTACGTTACTAAGGAAATGAATCCCCAACAACTAGTTGACATCGTTTAGGGCGTGGACTACCAGGGTATCTAATCCTGTTTGCTCCCCACGCTTTCGTGCATGAGCGTCAGTATTGGCCCAGGGGGCTGCCTTCGCCATCGGTATTCCTCCACATCTCTACGCATTTCACTGCTACACGTGGAATTCTACCCCCCTCTGCCATACTCTAGCCTGCCAGTCACCAATGCAGTTCCCAGGTTGAGCCCGGGGATTTCACATCGGTCTTAGCAAACCGCCTGCGCACGCTTTACGCCCAGTAATTCCGATTAACGCTTGCACCCTACGTATTACCGCGGCTGCTGGCACGTAGTTAGCCGGTGCTTATTCTTCCGGTACCGTCATCCCCCGACTGTATTAGAGCCAAGGATTTCTTTCCGGACAAAAGTGCTTTACAACCCGAAGGCCTTCTTCACACACGCGGCATTGCTGGATCAGGCTTTCGCCCATTGTCCAAAATTCCCCACTGCTGCCTCCCGTAGGAGTCTGGGCCGTGTCTCAGTCCCAGTGTGGCTGGTCGTCCTCTCAGACCAGCTACTGATCGTCGCCTTGGTAGGCCTTTACCCCACCAACTAGCTAATCAGCCATCGGCCAACCCTATAGCGCGAGGCCCGAAGGTCCCCCGCTTTCATCCGTAGATCGTATGCGGTATTAATCCGGCTTTCGCCGGGCTATCCCCCACTACAGGACATGTTCCGATGTATTACTCACCCGTTCGCCACTCGCCACCAGGTGCAAGCACCCGTGCTGCCGTTCGACTTGCATGTGTAAGGCATGCCGCCAGCGTTCAATCTGAGCCAGGATCAAACTCTTCAGTTTAAACCTGTTACTGTTTTCGGTTCTTTCGAACCGGTCGCTCACTCAAAGCTGACAGGAATATGAATCACTTCATAAACCTGACTTACTTTAGTGTGAGACTCTTGATACTTTTGCTATCTGACCCGAGGATCAGCTCGCTTCCATCAAGCGCCCACACTTATCGGCTGTTAATTTTTAAAGAGCATTCTGCGAGGAACTTCGTGTTTCCCGGCAGCGCTGCGTTTTCAGCAGCAGAGAAGCGAGATTATGAACCGTGTTTCGCAGTTCGTCAACAACTTTTTAACATCAGCGTTGCGACTGCGGGGCTCAACTTCCAGGCCAGTTGCACGCGCCAGACTGCCGCACACCACCGACCCTGCTTCCCTCTCCCGCGCCGTGTTTCCGTTAGCGCGAAAGAGGCGTGATTGTAGGCACCCTCTTCGATCCGCGCAAGGGATTTCTCAAAAAATATAAGGCTCCGCACGCTGCCGCGTGCGGAGCCTTATATAGAAGCAACGGAATCCGTCAGTCCGCGCGCACCTGGCGCGCCACGATCTCCATATAGTGATCGAGATCCGGCGTGACCTTGCCCTCTTCCTTCGCCGTATCGTCCCAGCGGCGCAGGCGCAGCGCGTCCTCCGCGAACGGGCGCTGCAGGAACGCCGCCGCCGCCTCCTCACTGAAAATGCCGCCCTGCAGCGCGAGGCTGCGCACCGAGTCCGGCGACAGGCTCTCGAAGTAGCCGGCGTCCGTGCGGCACAGGCAGCGCTTCGCGTCGACGTGCAGCCGGATCGGCTCCAGCACCGCATCGGAAAACAGCGGCCGCAGGAACGGCAGCACGTAATACTGATGCAGATCGTCGATCCCGCGCGCGCTCGGCGTCTCACCCTGGCGATTCAGCAGATGCCCGAGGTCATGCAGGAACGCCGCCGCGACCAGCGCTTCGTCTGCCCCCGCCTCTTCCGCCAGCCATCCGCTCTGCAATGCATGCTCGAGCTGCGTGACCGGCTCCCCGCTATAGGCCACATGGCCATGTTCGCGATACAGCCCGTGGATCTCTTCCACCGTCAATGCCATTCATTCACTCCCAAGGCAGCGAAAACGTCTTCAGGTTCGTGAAGCTCTTCATCGCCTCCTGAACGCCTTCCTTGTAACCGAGCCCCGAATCCTTGATCCCGCCGAACGGCGACAGCTCGATCCGGTATCCGGGCACTTCCCATACGTTTACCGTGCCGACGTTCAGCTCGTTCACGAACCGCACGACCGCGGCCGTGCTGTCCGTACATACGCCCGACGACAGCCCGAACGCCGTCCCGTTGCTGATCCGGATCGCGTCGTCGATCGTGTCGAACGTGATCACCGGCGATACCGGGCCGAAGGTCTCCTCGCGCACGATCGTCATCGACGGATCGACGTTGTCGAGCACGGTCGGCGCATACAGCGCGCCGCGCCGCACGTTGCCGGTCAGCAGGCGCGCGCCCTGCGCGACCGCCTCCTCCACGCGCGCCTCGAACAGCCGCGCCGCTTCCTCGTCGATCACCGTGCCCATTTCATTCGCGGGATCGAACGGATCGCCGTACTTCCATGCACGCGTCTTCTCGACGAGCAACTCGGTGAACGCGGGTGCGATCGGGCGATGCACCAGTATCCGCTTGACGGCCGTGCAGCGCTGGCCCGAATTCCGGTACGAGCCGAGCACGGCCAGCGACGTCGCGCGTTCGAGATCGGCATCGTCGAGGACGATCAGCGGATCGTTACCGCCCAGTTCCAGCACGATGCGGCGGTAGCCGGCCCGTGCGGCAATCGCCTTGCCGATCGCCACGCCGCCCGTAAAGGTGATCAACGCCGCATGCGGGTGCGTGACGAGTTCGTCCGCGATCTCGCGCGGATCGCCGGTCAGCACCTGCAGCATCGGCTCCGGCAGTCCGGCCTCGTACAACAGGTCGGCCAGGTAGAACGCCGACAGCGGCACCTTCTCCGACGGCTTCACGATCACGCGGTTGTTGGTCGCGATCGCCGGCGCGATCTTGTGCGCCACCTGGTTCATCGGATGATTGAACGGCGTGATCGCGACGATCACACCGTCGAGCGGCTGCCGCTGCGAGAAAACGCGGCGCGCCTTGCCGTGGGGCGTCAGGTCGCACGAGAAACTCTGCGCGTCGTCACGCAGCGCCTCGACCGCCGCAAACTTCAACACGTCGGCAACGCGGCCGATCTCGTAGCGGGAGTCCTGTTTCGACAGCCCCGATTCGAGCGTAATCAGGTCGGACGCGTCCTCGGTACGCTCGCGCAGCAGCGCGGCCGCACGCTCGAGGATCTGCGAACGCTCGTACCGCGTGAGCTTCGGCCGATACGCCATCGCGTAATCGAATGCCGCGCGCACATCGTCGACGCTCGCCAGCGGCGCCGTCCCGACGCGCGTGCCCGTGTAGGGGTCCATCACGTCGAGCGTGCGTTCGCGCGTCGCGCGCGTGCCGCACCAGCGCAGCACCTCTGCGCGAAACGCCGGGTGATCGTGGCGGGGATGAGCCATCATGTCGCGACCCGGTTCAGCACGAAATCGAACACGTCGAAGTTGCGCGGGCGACGCGCAGGATCGGCAGGCACGATACGCCGATTGAACAGTAGCGGTACTTCCTGCTCCGACACGCCGCCATGCGAACGCAGCGGCACCGTGAGGCCCGACAGGTCATGTTCGCGCTCGCGCGTGCCGAGCGTCATGTCGCGGCGGCCAATCACGACGAGATCGCCGATCCGGTCGGCCGGCAGCTCGAAACGGGCGGCGGCTTCCGCGTTGTCGAGCACGAGCTCGACGCCGTCGAGGCCGCCGACGCGCCACATCGCCTCGGCCCGGTCGACGCCCGGTGCCAGGTAGACGGTTGCAAACGAGCCGAGCGCACCGTGATGCACGACGTACGGATCCGTGATCGGCAGGATCACGCGCGCAGCCTGCGCACCGTACCAGCCGTCGAATGCGTCCTGAAGGTAGATGACGTTCGGCCGGCCCGTCGCGGGATCGTGCTTCGCATTCATCCCGTGATCGGCCGTCAGCCCGATCGCCCAGCCGAGCGCGTCGAGCTGCGCGAGGTAGCCGTCCATCATCGCGTAGAACGCATTCGCACCGGCACTGCCCGGCTCGCACTTGTGCTGCACGTAATCGGTGGTCGACAGGTACATCAGGTCGACCTGGCGCGTCTGCGCAAGCCGCACGCCGGCTGCGAACACGAATTCGGACAACGCCGCGCTGTAGACGTCCGGCGACGGCAGGCCGACCCAGTCGAGCACGTCGACGATCCCGTTTTCCGCGAGATTCGCCTGCGCGGCCTTCTCGGCCGAAAAGCAGATGCCGTTCAGCTGCCAGC
The DNA here is from genome assembly GCF_020420125.1 of Burkholderia sp. AU30280. NCBI lineage: Bacteria > Pseudomonadati > Pseudomonadota > Betaproteobacteria > Burkholderiales > Burkholderiaceae > Burkholderia > Burkholderia sp. AU30280. Next base: position 489,931 of record NZ_JAIZRY010000005.1, on the reverse strand, counting down.
CGAGCAACCGGCGCAGCTTGTCCTTCGCCGTCACGACGGCGACCCGCGCCCCCGCGTCGGACGCCGCGGCGAGCAGCGTGCCGGCCCGCAAGTAGGCCGGGTCGTTCATCATGACTTCGGCGCCGCGCCCGCCGTCGGCGGCCGGATCCCAGAAGTAGTTGCCGCAGATCCCGTGGACCGACGGCGGCACGCCGCAGACGATCGACAGGTTGTTCGGGTTGGTGAAGGTCGGCACGACGCAATCGGCGCGCCACGCCGTGCCTTCGGCGATCATCCAGCCGATGAACGGCGCGACGCCCGCTTCCACGGCCCGTTCGAGATAGTCGTACTCGCAGCCGTCGACGCAGACGACGACGGTCGGCTCGACCGGCAGCCGGTAGTGCCGGCCGTTGACGTCGACGGCGCGCCCTGCGAGATCCGTCGATGCGCCGGCTGCCGACGCTTCACCGGGCTGGCGCAATGCGAACGCGGCGTTCATGCTGCCACCCGCTTGCCGCGCGGCACGCGCGCAGCGATCAGCAGCAGCGCCGCGAGCGACGCGCCGAGCATCAGCAGCGACAGCGCCGATGCGGGAAGGTAATACCCGCGCTCCACCTGGCCGATCACGACGATCGGCACGGTGGCGAAACCGGGCGGATAAACCGTCAGCGTCGCGCCGAGCTCGCCGAGCGACAGCGCGAAGCCAAGTGCGAGGCTCGCGCGCAGCGCCGGCACGAGCTGCGGCAGCAGCACGCGGCGCAGCACCATCGCGGGCGGCGCACCGAGGCTCGCCGCCGCTTCGCGCAGCACGGTCAGCTCCGGACGCAGCGCAGCCGCCGCGCAGCGATAGCAGAACGGCAAAATCAGCGCGAGCTGCACCAGCACGACGATCGCCGCCGAGCTCGACAGGTCGACCGGCTTCTGGTGATACGCAATCAGCACCGCGAGCCCGAGCACGACGCTCGGCACACCGTTCGGCACCATCACGAGCGCGTCGACCACCGCGCCGAGGCCACGCCGGTCGCGCCCTTCGAGCGCCAGCGCGAGCCACAACCCGAAGATCGTGCCGGCCGCAGACACGCCGAAGCCGATTTCCAGGCTCGTCAGCAGCGCGTCGTATTCCGGCGACCCGAGCCGCTCGAACCAGCGCAGGCTGTAGCCGGCCGGCAGAATCGTGCCCGACCACTGCGTCGACACGCTCGACAGCGCGACGACGATGACCGGCAACACGAACAGCCAGAAGCACGCGAACGCGGCCAGCGCGAGCGCCGCGCGCGACGCATGCTTGAGCACCGTGTCACCCCAGCCGATCCGGTGGCGCGGCACGGCTTGCCCGATACGAAATTCAGCGGACATCGTTCCCTCCCGTCGCACGCCGGTTCACCCGGCGATAAACCGCATACAGCGCCAGCGACAGCGCGAGCATCACGACCGCGCCGGCCGACGCGGTCGGCAGGTCGATGTCGACGGTCGCGCTGCTGTAGATCGCAACCGGCAGCGTCACGAGCCGCGCGCTGCCGAGCACGAGCAGAATCCCGAATTCGTTCAGCGTCAGCAGGAAGCACAGCACGGTGCCCGCGGCGATGCCCGGCCACGCGATCGGCAGCACGACGCGACGTGCAAGCATCCAGCCGGACGCACCGAGGCTGCGCGCGGCTTCGACCAGCCGCAGGTCGAGCGTCGCGAACGACGCGAGCGTCGGCCGCACGACGAACGGCGTATAGAACACGGTCTGCGCGAGGATCACGCCGCCGATGCCGAACAGGAAATCGAGCGGCGGATTCTCGAGATGGAACAGGTGCTGCAGCGCGATGCTGATCGAGCCTTGCGAGCCGTACAGGAAGATCAACGTGAACGCGACGAGGAACGACGGGAACGCGACGTACAGTTCCAGGAAACGCGTGACGAGCGACGCGCCCGGAAACGGCTTGAAGAACAGCAGCGCAGCCAGCAGCACACCGAGCACCGACGCGGTGCCGGCGCTCGCGAACAGCACGCCGAGCGTCGTCAGCAGCACGTTGCGCGTGTCGGGATTGCCGAAGAAGGTACGGTAGGCGGCGAAACTCAGCCCGTGGTCGCCCGACACGCTCAGCAGCACGAGCCGCACCAGCGGATAGACGACGAGCGGGCCCAGCAGGACGATCGCGAGCGCGGCCAGGTGCAGGTCGCCCATGCGCTTGCGGCGCCGCGCGGCGGCGGCGTGCGCGGCGGCCGACGCGAGCACGTGCGGCGGCAGGCCGGCTTCAGGGCTCGATAAGGACGACATCGTCTGCCTCGCAATGCAGGGAAACACGCGCACCGCGCTCGGGAGCCGCACCGCGGCCGCGTTGCATCGTGACGCGCACGGGCTCGTCGGGGGCCGCATCGATCACGACCGCGATCGACAGGTCCGCGCCCTGCCATTCGACGGACGACACCGTGCCGTGCAGGCCACCCGCCGCGAGCGGCATCACGGTCAGGCGCTCGGGGCGCACGCAGGCAGCCTTGCCGCGCACCTCGTGGCGCGGATCGCCGAGCGGGAAGATCACGTGCGGCGGCAGCAGGTTTGCCGGGCCGAGATAGCGTGCGACGTAGCCGTCCTGCGGCGCATCGTACAACTGCTGCGGCGTGCCGAGCTGCGCGATGTGGCCATCGCGCATCAGCAGCGCGCGGTCGGACAGCACGAGCGCGTCGTCGCGGTCGTGCGTCACGCAGACGACGGTCAGGTTCGGCAGGCGCTCGTGCAGCGCCTTCAATTCGCTGCGCACCGACGCGCGCAGGTTGGCGTCGAGCGCCGACAGCGGCTCGTCGAGCAGCAGCACGTCCGGCTCGATCACGAGCGCGCGGGCGAGCGCGACGCGCTGCTGCATCCCGCCCGACAATTGTGCGGGCAGGTGATGGCCCGCATCGCCGAGTTGCACGAGCTTCAGCGCATCGGCGACGCGGCGCGTCACTTCCGGCGACGCCATGCCGCGTGCGCGCAGCCCGAATGCCACGTTCTCGAACACCGTCAGGTGCGGAAACAGCGCGTAATTCTGGAACAGCAGACCGAGATTGCGCTTGTGTGGCGGCGCATAGGTCAGGTCGCGTCCGGCAACGGTCAGCGTGCCGGTCAGGCCGTCGGCCTTCACGAACCCGGCGATGAAGCGCAGCAGAGTGGTCTTGCCGCAGCCGCTCTTGCCGAGCACGGTCAGAAATTCACCGGCACCGATCGACAGCGACAGATCTTCCAGCACCGTGCGCGCGCCGTAGCGCACGCTCAGGTGTTCGATCTGCACGCCGCCCGGCGCGCCGGACCGCAGCGTCGCTCGCGGTTCGGCGGCGCCGAATGCGCCGGGATGGGTCAGGGCGGTTTCCACCGGGTTCATCCTCTTGCTCACAAATACAGGCGGCGCGCGCCGATCACTTCGGCTTGACGACGTCGAGCTGCTTGCCCGAGCTGCCGATCACATCCTTCTTCCAGCGCTCGATCCACACCGGCTTCTTCGCCATCACCTGGGTCCAGTCGACCGGGATCAGCTTCACGCCCGAGATCGCCTTCTTGACCGCTTCGCCGTTCTTGCCGGCCAGCGGCACGTCCGTGCGGCCCGGGATGCCGTACATGTCCGGCACCTTCGACTGCACTTCCGTCGACATCAGGTAGTCGATCAGCTTCTTGCCGGCGTCCTGGTTCGGGCCGCTCTTGATCAGGCCGATGCCGTACGGGAGCTGGAACGTGGTCGGCTGGTCGCCTTCCTTCGCGGCCAGGAAGATCGGCTTGACGGAAAGCGCGCCGTGTTCGGCATCGTCGAGGTCCATCTGCAGGTCGCCGTTCGCGACGCTGATTTCGTTACGCGACAGCAGCACGTTCAGGTAGCCCGTGCCCTTCGTGTGGAACTTCACGCTCTGCGACAGCTTCGCGAGGTAGTCGAATGCCTTGTCTTCGCCCATCAGCGACGTCGTCAGGATCAGCACGGCCATCCCGTCGCCGGCCGTGGCCGGGTTCGAATACGCGACCTTGCCGGCGTAGGCCGGCGACAACAGGTCGGCGAACGTCTTCGGCTGGTTCTTCACGACGTCCGGGTTGATCGCGAACGAGAAGTAGTTGTTCACGAACGTCGCCCACGTACCGTCTTCAGCCTTCGCGATGGCCGGCACGTTCTTGTAGTTCACGCTCTGGTACGGCTGCAGCAGGCCCATCTGGCCAGCTTGCTGAATGAACGGCGGCAGCGTGACGATCACGTCGGCCTTCGGGGAATTCTTCTCGATGTTCGCGCGGTTGACGACTTCGCCGCTGCCCGCCGTCACGATGTTGACCTTGACGCCTTCCTTCTTCTCGAAGGCCGGCAGCACATCGCGATAGAGGTTCTCGAGACCGTCTGCCGTGTACAGCACGACCGCGCTCGCCGCGTGCGCGGGCAGCGCGGCGCCCATCAGACCGGCGACGCTGGCGGCCAGCGCCAGCTTGCGGAACGCGCCGGCAGCGGCGCGCGAGGGTTTCTGCAGTGTCATCTGACTTCTCCGTAGGCGGAACACCAAATGGCCGGGGCACGATCCGGCTCTCCTGTTATCTCCGGGCAGGGCCGATCGACGGCCTGCCTCGCCGCCGCGCTGAGGTTAGGTTTCGCACGGCAAGCGAAGGATCACAGCGTTCGATGACAAAGCCGTGACGAATGCCACAATTTCCAAAAAATGACACATTTTGCCAATATCATGCAAGTCCATGAAGAAACGCCGCCCAGCGTTTCTTCCGACCTTTGCAAGGGAAAACCATGTCCGATCCGATTCTTCTCACGCCCGGCCCGCTCACCACGTCCGCCACAACCCGCCACGCAATGCAACACGACTGGGGCTCGTGGGATGCCGCTTTCAATCAACTGACGGCCAGCGTCTGCGCGGACCTCGTCGCGATCGCGCACGGCGGCGCCGAGTACGTGTGCGTCCCGATGCAGGGCAGCGGCACGTTCTCGGTCGAAGCCGCGCTCGGCACGCTGGTGCCGCGCGACGGCGTCGTGCTGGTGCCCGACAACGGCGCGTACTGCGCGCGCATCCTGAAAATCCTCGGCCGGCTCGGGATCGAAGCGATCGCATTGCCGTTCGGCGAGGACGCCGCCGTCGATCCGGCCGCGATTGAAGCCGCATTCGCGCGCGAGCCGCGCATCACGCACGTCGCGCAGGTGCATCTGGAGACGAGCGCCGGCATCCTGAACCCGCTCGACGACATCGCCGCCGTGTGCCGGTGCCACGGCAAGCGACTGATCGTCGACGCAATGAGCTCGTTCGGCGCGCTGCCGATCAGGCTGGCGGGCAGCGGCATCGATGCGTTGATCTCGGCGAGCGGCAAATGCCTCGAAGGCGTGCCGGGGATGGGGTTCGCGATCGTGCGGCGCGACGCGCTCGACGCGAGCGAAGGCAATTCGCCGTCGCTCGCGCTCGATCTCCACGATCAGTACGCGTACCTGAGCAAGACGGGCCAGTGGCGCTTCACACCGCCGACGCACGTGATCGCCGCGCTGCGCGCCGCGCTCGACCAGTATCTCGCCGAAGGCGGCCAGCCGGCACGCGGCGCGCGCTATGCGGACAACTGCCGGACGCTGGTCGAATCGATGCACGCGCTCGGCTTCACGCCGTTCCTCGACGCGAGCGTGCAGGCGCCGGTGATCGTCACGTTCCACGCGCCCGACCACCCGGCCTACGATTTCCGCCGCTTCTACGACGCGGTGCGCGACGCGGGCTTCATCCTGTATCCGGGCAAGCTCACGCAGCTCGAGACGTTCCGCGTCGGCTGCATCGGCGCAATCGACTCGAACGATATCCGCCGTGCGGTCGCCGCGATCGCGCGGGCGGTCGAATCGCTCGGCATCGCGGTGCAGCGCGCATAAGCGCTGTACTACGCCAGCCGGCCCACCCGCCGGCGCGCAAGCAAAAAGGCCCGGCAGCCTTGCGGCTGCCGGGCTAACGCACCGGATGTGCGTGGAGTCGGGGCTTACAGCTCGATTCGCTTGATGTCGCCGACGACGAAGATGTAAGACGCCGCACCGATCAGCGCGATCACGCCGATGAACACGAGCGCGCCGACGAACGAACCGGTCGACGCGACGATGAAGCCGACCACGAGCGGCGTGATGATCCCGGCAAGGTTCGCCGCGAAGTTGAAGATGCCGCCCGTGACGCCGAGCAGGCCGTCCGGCGCGATGTCGGACACGAGCGTCCAGCCGAGTGCGGCCATCCCCTGCGCGAAGAACGCGACCGACATGATCGCGATCACGGCCTCGTTGCTCTGCACGTAGTTCGCGAGAATGATCGTCGATGCGAGCAGCAGGCCCGCGATGATCGGCAGCTTGCGCGCGAGGTTCGCGGACTTGCCGCGACGCAGCAGCCAGTCGGAGAAGATCCCGCCGAACATCACGCCGACCGATGCGGCGATGAACGGCATCACCGCGAAGAAACCAATCTTCAGCCAGCCCATGTGGCGCTCGGTGGCGAGGTAGGTCGGGAACCAGGTCAGGAAGAACACAAGCGTGGAGTTGCCGGCGAACTGGCCGAGGCAGATGCCCGCGAGCTGGCGCTTCTTCAGCAGCTTTCCGGCCATCGACCAGCTGAATGCCTTGCGCTCGCCCTTGACGCCTTTGTCGCCGTCCTTGCGCACGCCGTGCACCAGGCCACCGCCCGCCTCGATATAGGCCAGCTCCGCCGAATTCGCGCCCGGATGGTTGCGCGGCTCGTGATAGAACTTCCACCAGACGAGGCCGAACACGATCCCGACCGCACCGACGACCCAGAACAGCGAGCGCCAGCCGAACGCCCCCATCAGCGCGAACAGCACCGGGCTGAAGAACGCGAGGCCGATGTACTCGCCGACGGTGTAGGTACCCGTCGCCATCGCGCGCTCGCTCTGCGGGAACCACGTCGCGACGACGCGGCTGTTGGTCGGGAAGCACGGCGCCTCCGTGACGCCGAGGCCGAGACGGCATGCGAGCAGCGTCGCGACGCCGGGCACGAAACCTTGCAGGAACGTGCAAAGCGACCACAGCGTCATCGACCAGTAGTAGGTGATCTTGCTGCCGAAGCGGTCGAGGAACAGGCCGCCGGGCACCTGCATCGCGACGTACGTCCACGAGAACGCGGAGAACATGATGCCCATCACGGCCGCGTTGATGCCGAGCTCCTTGGTGAGCTGCGGCGCAGCCACCCCCAGCACGGTACGGTCGAGATAGTTGATCATCGTGCCGATCGCGAGCAGCGCGAGAATCTTGTAGCGCGCCGAGGTGCGCCGGACGGTGCCTGCCGCCTGCGCCGGCGCGGCGCTCGTATGGGTGGTGTGCTGCATGGTCGTCTCCTTGTCTCTCTTTCTTGGGGGGTCAGCGCGCGACGAGCGACTGAAAGTGATCGAACATCCGCTCGGCGTCAGGCGTGCGTCCGGTGAAGATCTCGAACGCGTCGACCGCCTGGTAGACGGCCATCCCGCCGCCCGGCAGCGTGGCGCAGCCGGCCGCGCGCGCGGCGTGGATCAGTTCGGTTTCGAGCGGGAAATACACGATGTCGGCCACCCACATGCCCGCGTGCAGCAGTTCGGCCGGCAGCGGCAGGCCCGGATGCTTGGCCATGCCGGTCGGCGTCGCGTGGATCAGGCCCGTCGCGGCGCGCATCGCGCCCGCGAGATCGCTGCCGGGCGCGACCCGTGCCGCGGGGAAGCGCTGCTGCAGTTCGGCCGCGAGCGCGACGGCGCGCGCGCCGTCGACGTCGAAAATCGTCAGTGCGGCCGCGCCCATCTGCAACGCCGCATGCGCCACGGCCGCGCCCGCACCGCCAGCGCCGAGCTGGACGACGCGTTCGAGCGACGCGCCGGGCAGCCCGCGGCGGAACGATTTCGCGAAGCCCGACCAGTCGGTGTTGTGACCGATCCGCTTGCCGTCCTTGAACAGCACGGTATTCACCGCGCCGAGCGCACGCGCATCGTCCGACAGCGCGTCGAGGTGCTCGATCACGCGCTGCTTGCACGGGTGCGTGATGTTCAGGCCGTTGTAGCCCATCCGCTGCGCGGCATCGAGCAATTGCGGCAGTGCGTCGACGGTCACGCCGAGCGCGTCGAGATCGATGCGCCGGTAGACATAGCCGAACCCCTGGCGAAATCCTTCTTCCTCGTGCATCGCGGGCGACAGCGAGCCGCCGATGCCCTGGCCGATCAGGCCGATCAGAAACGACGGGCGGCTCATCGCGCGGCCCCCTGCGCGAACAGCGTCGCAAAACGCTGCAGCGCGAATACGTAGCCTTCGGTGCCGCAGCCGCAGATCACGGCTTCGGCAATCGCCGACACGTAGGAATGGTGCCGGAACGCCTCGCGGCGATGCACGTTCGAGATGTGCACTTCGATCACCGGCTTCGCGATCGCGGAAAGCGCATCGGCCAACGCCACCGACGTATGCGTATAGGCAGCCGGGTTGATCACGATGCCGTGCGTGTCGTGACGCGCGGCATGCAGCCAGTCGATCAGCTGGTGCTCGGCGTTCGACTGGCGGAAGTCGATTTCCAGCCCGAGCGCCTCTCCCGCCGTGCGGCAACGCTGCTCGAGGTCGGCGAGCGTTTCCGCGCCGTAGATATGGGGCTCGCGCGTGCCCAGCAGATTCAGGTTCGGGCCGTTCAGCACCAGCACCTTGTGCTTGCTCATGGTGATTCTGCTCCTTAAACAGGGGCAGACCGCGACCGGCACCGCCCCGAAAACCATCGGAATTTGGCGCTAGTGTGCGCCCGCGAATCGGGACTGTCTTTTCGGGTTTTCGCTAATTTGTACCAACTAGTTAGTTTGTACAATACGCATCACTAGCCTAGTAAATTCGGGATATGGCGTTCGCCGGGAATTCAACGACTGGTTCACTCAGGGCCGGTTCGACCGGCGCCATGCCCCGCTCATCCGCAGGATTCGCCCATGCAGCGCTCAATTGCCACCGTGTCACTGTCCGGCACGCTCGCCGAGAAACTCGCCGCCATCCAGGCCGCGGGCTTCGACGGCGTCGAAATCTTCGAAAACGACCTCGTCTACTTCGATGGATCGCCGGCCGACGTCCGGCGCATGGCCGCCGATCTCGGCCTCGACATCGTGCTGTTCCAGCCGTTTCGCGACTTCGAGGGCGTGAGCGCGGCCCAGCTCGCCCGCAACCTCGACCGGATCAAGCGCAAGTTCGACGTGATGCATGCGCTCGGCACCGACCGCATCCTGGTGTGCAGCAACGTGTCGGCCGACACGATCGCGGACGACGGGCTGCTCGTCGACCAACTCGGCGCGCTCGCCGAAGCCGCGCGGCAGGCCGGCGTGGTCGCCGCGTACGAAGCGCTCGCGTGGGGCCGCGTCGTGAAGCGGTACGGCCATGCGTGGAAACTCGTGAATGCCGTGAACAACCCGCACCTCGGCCTTGCGCTCGACAGCTTCCATACGCTGTCGCTCGACGATTCGCCGGACGCGATCGCCGACATCCCCGGCGACCGGATCGCGTTCGTGCAGATCGCCGATGCGCCGAAGCTCGCGATGGACGTGCTCGAATGGAGCCGCCATTACCGCTCGTTCCCGGGCCAGGGCGACTTCGACCTCGCCCGCTTCACGGCGCGCGTGATCGAGTCGGGCTATACGGGGCCGCTGTCGCTCGAGATCTTCAACGACGGCTTCCGCGCGGCGCCCACCGCGATCACGGCCGCCGACGGCCATCGTTCGCTGCTCTATCTGGAAGAGCAGACGCGCGAGCGGCTCGCTCGGGACGGCCGCGCGCCGGCCGCCAGCCAGCCGCTGTTCGCTCCGCCGGCGCCGCCCGCGCACGTCGGGTTCCAGTTCATCGAATTCGCGGTCGACGCGCAGGCGGCGGCGACCGTCGGCGAATGGCTCGGCCGGATGCGCTTCCGGCTCGCGGGCCGCCATCGCTCGAAGGACGTGACGCTGTTCCAGCACGGCGCCGCGTCGATCGTGCTGAACGCCGAGCGCGACTCGTTCGCCGATGCGTTCTTCCAGCAGCACGGGTTGTCGCTGTGCGCATCGGCATTTCGCGTCGACGATGCGAAAGTGGCGTTCGAACGCGCGGCCGGCTTCGGCTATGCGCCGTTCTCCGGCCGTGTCGGGCCGAACGAGCGCGTGCTGCCGAGCGTGCAGGCGCCGGACGGCAGCCTCGAGTACTTCGTCGACGAAGCGCCGAACGCGCCGACGCTATACGAATCGGACTTCGTGCTGACCGACATCGACGGCCCGAGCGAAGTCGGCCCGCTGACCGGTATCGACCACGTGTGCCTCGCGTTGCCGGCCGACGCGCTCGATACGTGGATCCTGTTCTTCAAGACGGCATTCGGCTTCGAGGCCGAGCGCAGCTGGCTCGTGCCCGATCCGTACGGGCTGATGCGCAGCCGCGCGGTGCGCAGCGCCGACGGTTCGGTGCGGATCGCGCTGAACGCGTCGGTCGACCGGCACACGGCGGTTGCCGAATCGCTCGACCGCTACCACGGCACGGGGCTGAACCACGTCGCGTTCCGCACGGACGACATCGTGAAGACGATCGCCGCGTTCGCGGCCGACGGCGTGCCGTTCCTGCGCATTCCGCCGAACTACTACGACGATCTCGCCGCGCGCTACGCACTGCCGGACGAACTGATCGACACGCTGAGCGCGCACCACCTGCTGTACGACCGCGACGAGCACGGCGGCGAATTCCTGCACGCGTATACGGAACTGGTCGACAACCGCTTCTCGCTCGAGATCGTCGAGCGGCGCGGCGGATACGACGGCTACGGCGCGGCGAACGCGGCCGTGCGGCTCGCCGCTCAGGCACAGCGCAGGAAATAAGGGAAGGACGCTGACAAGGATTTTGAGGCTGCTCCAAAGGGTCGCATCCCGTGCGCACCATCGTGGTGAATCGCGGGATCGCGCACCCGCCCGCGCGGCTGGCAGCGATCCTGCCGGAAACCGCCTTCCCTGGGGCGTTACATCCGGTAACCCGTACCGCAGCGCAGCATCCCGTCGCCCGCCATGGTTTTAAGAATCGCTTAAGTCTTCGACGGCACCATCCGCAACCAGTACCCGATGGTTATCTCGAAAAGGAGGAAAGCGATGAGCGCCGTAGAAGCACCCGCGGGCCGCCAGGCCGCGCCCCCTGCAAAGAAGACGATGCTGCGCCGCCTGCTCAGCCATCATGAAATCGCGACGCTGCTCGTGCTGCTGCACGCACCGATCGGCGCGAACGCCAAACCCGAACTGCCTGCACTGCAGGAAGCCGGTCTCGTCGAGATGGTCAAGCTCGACGCCGATACGGCACCCAGCTTCCGGCTGACCGAAGACGGCACCGCCGTCCTGAAAGGACTCGGCTACCGCTGAGCCGCCGTTCTCCCCCTTTCCCGTTTTCCCGCATCACCCCGATCCCAGCGACTCGCCGGCCCTTTCGGCGTGTCGCGTCACCCTGCCCGCTCCTGCAGCATCAACCGGTATTCCGTCGGCGTCACGCCGACCGTCGCCTTGAACTGGCGCGTGAAGGCGCTGTGATCCGTGTAGCCGCATAGCGCGGCGACGTCGGTCACCTTGTCGTGCGTGACGAGCAGCGCGGTGGCCGCGTCGAGCCGTGCCTTCAGCAGCACCTGACGCGGCGTCAGGTGGAACACCTTATGGAAATAGCGCTCGAGCTGCGCGACCGACATCCCGGCCATCTGCGCGAGGTGCTTCAGGTTCAGCGGTTGCACGTAGTGATCCTGGATGTGCTGGACCACGTCGGCGAGCCGGCTGTACGCCGGGTGCGATCCCTCGTGGGCCTTCAGGTCGCGCGAGATGCCCGCGAGGCCGACCACCCTGCCCGCGGCGTCGCGCAGCGGCTCCTTGCAGGTCAGGCACCAGCCCGGCTGGCGCCCCGGATACAGGTGCAGCTCGAGCTGATCCATCAATTGCTGGCCGGCGTTGATCGTCGCCATGTCCTGCTCGAAATAGCTGCGGCCGAAGCGGCGCGGAAACACTTCGTCGGCCGTCTTGCCGAGCAGGTCGCGCTTGTCCTTGTAGCCGCAGCGCATCGCCAGCGTGCGATTCACGATCGCATAGCGGCCGCTCGCATCCTTCACGAAGAACGCGACGTCCGGCAGCGCATCGAACACCGGTTCGAGCAGACGGAAGTGCACGAGCATCGCGCCGAAATCGGCATTGTCGGGCTGGTAGCGCAACGTTTCGGACAGGCTCATGGGCGGTACGGCAAGCAAGGTCGTCATCCCGGCAACCGCGAAGCGAGTGGCAGATGGCGTCGATTATAGGAGCGCCCCTTCGATCGTGTCGCGCCGATCGCAAAGGCGGGCAAGTTGGCGGCAGCCGTCGCATCGCGCCGCCGACCGGCCGGCATCGTCACGCGACATGCGATGTTCGTTGCATGCGCAACCACTGTGCCGAGTATGCGGCGGCCGGCCGAGAATCCGCTTGCGTCAACGTGGCAACCATGCGTGCGCCGTTGCCGACATGCCGCGCGCGTACCGGCGCACGCGCATACCGCACCGCACGCCCGAACTCGGCAGCATAAAAATGTGGACGTGCAGCGTCTTGGCGCGTTTGCGCATTCGGCATGACGATTTCGGCATATATCAGGGTTATCGACGATATGCCGATATCGTCGCCGGCTGCGCATCGAACGCGCAAGACGCACGTATTTTCGCTATCTAGACTTCGCTTCACGGTCACGAGACGACCTCGCGCCGCAGCAGCAATCGGCATGCATGGCCTGCGGCATCGGCCGTCATGTACGCCGATTCCGGCACAGCCCGGGCAGCACGCGGCAAGCACGCACGGCCCTCGCATCGGCCTGCCGACCGAACCGTCTCGCCCGGTTTACCGGCGCCGGCCGCCAGCCGGCGGCGGCCCAACCACGCCATCAAGGGGAAGTGAAAGTGAAGCTGAAGGTATCGCACGTCGCGCTGGCCGCTGCCTGCGCACTGTCGGGCGCGCACGCCATTGCCGCCGACGTCGTCAAGATCGGTTTCGCCGCACCGCTGACCGGCCCGCAGTCGAACTACGGCACGGACATGCAGAAGGGCGTGCAGCTCGCGATCGCCGATTTCAACGCGACGCATCCGACGATCGGCGGCAAGCCCGTCACGTTCCAGCTCGACTCGCAGGACGACCAGGCCGACCCGCGCACGGGCACGACCGTCGCGCAGCGGCTGATCGACGACAACGTCCGCGGGATCATCGGGCACTTCAACTCGGGTACGAGCATTCCCGCGTCCGACCTGTACGATCGCGCAGGGCTGCCGCAGATCTCGATGGCCACGTCGCCGCAATACACCGCACGCGGCTACAAGACGACCTACCGGCTGCTGACGAGCGACGCGCAGGCGGGCCGCATCGTCGGCACGTATGCGGTGAAGACGCTGCACTTCAAGCGCATCGCGATCATCGACGACCGCACGGCCTATGGCCAGGGCATCGCCGACGAATTCGCGAAGGCCGTCGAAGCGGCAGGCGGCACGATCATCAAGCGCGACTTCACGAACGACAAGGCGCTCGATTTCTCCGCAATCCTGACCAACCTCAAGGGGATGAACCCGGACGCGATCTTCTACGGCGGCGGCGACGCACAATCGTCGCCGATGATCCGCAAGATGCGCCAGCTCGGGATGAAGTCGGCGTTCGTGACGGGCGAGATGTCGCGTTCGCCGACGTTCCTGAAGGTCGGCGGCGACGCGGCCGAAGGTGCGATCGTCTACATGGGCGGCCTGCCGAAGGAAAAGATGCCCGGCTTTGCCGGCTACGCGGCACGCTACAAGGCGCGCTTCAACGAAGACGTGATCACCTACTCGCCGTACTCGTATGACGGCACGATCGCGCTGCTCACCGCGATGAAGGACGCGAACTCGACCGATCCGAAGGTGTACACGCCGTATCTCGGCAAGGTGTCGGTCAAGGGCGTGTCGGCCCCCAGCATCGCGTACGACACGAAGGGCGACCTGAAGGATGCGCCGGTGACGATCTACAAGGTCGAGCACGGTGCGTTCAAGCCGGTCGATACGATCGCCGGCAACTGATACGCGAAACCCTGCCCCGCGCGGCGCGTCAGCGGCTCCCCGGTCGCCCGCGCCGCGCGCGCTTCGGCTTCGGCTTCGCGGTCCGAAGCGTTCCTCGGCGCGCACCCGCGCGCGTGCATTTCGCGCTCCTGTAGAATCCCCCCACCCGCTTTGACGCTTCGTCTGCGCCGCGCCCCATCCCGGTGCGGCGGTGCGTGTTTCGTGCCTCACCCCGGCATGCGGCACGCTTCGACGATGCAAGCCGCGCCTTGTCAGTCCATGCCGATAGCGGGCCCTGGAGACGCAGCACCGACAACAACATTCGAAAACCGATCGTCCTGACCATGCAAGCTTCCGAATTGAGCGGCGTGCCTCGCGCCGCCGAACGCGCGCTCACGCGCAGCGACTACAAGACCCTTGGCCTTGCCGCACTCGGCGGCGCCCTCGAGTTCTACGACTTCATCATCTTCGTGTTCTTCGCGCCGGCGATTGGGCAACTGTTCTTCCCGCACGACATTCCCGACTGGCTGCGCCAGTTGCAGACGTTCGGCATCTTCGCGGCCGGCTATCTCGCCCGCCCGCTCGGCGGCGTGATCATGGCGCACTTCGGCGACCTGTTCGGCCGCAAGCGGATGTTCACGTTGAGCGTGCTGATGATGTCCGTGCCGACGCTGCTGATGGGCCTGCTGCCGACCTACGACACGATCGGCATCCTCGCGCCGGTGTTGCTGCTGCTGTTCCGCGTGCTGCAGGGCGCGGCAGTGGGCGGCGAAGTGCCGGGCGCGTGGGTGTTCGTGTCCGAGCACGTGCCGTCGCGTCACATCGGCTACGCCTGCGGCACGCTGACCGCGGGGCTGACCGCCGGCATCCTGCTCGGCTCGCTCGTCGCCGCCGGCATCAACAGCCGTTACTCGACCGCCGAAGTCGGCGCGTTCGCGTGGCGCATCCCGTTCCTGCTCGGCGGCGTGTTCGGCCTGTTCTCCGTGTACCTGCGCCGCTGGCTGCATGAGACGCCGGTGTTCGCCGAGATGAAGGCGAAGAAGGCGCTCGCGGCCGAGATTCCGCTGAAGGCCGTGCTGCGCGACCATGGCCGCGCGGTGATCGTGTCGATGCTGCTCACGTGGATGCTGTCGGCCGCGATCGTCGTCGTGATCCTGATGACGCCCGCGCTGCTGCAGAAGCAGTTCCACCTGACGCCCGCGACGACGCTGTTCGCGAACAGCGTCGCGACGCTGTGCCTGACGGCCGGCTGCATCACCGCGGGTTCGCTCGCGGGCTGGATCGGCGCGAAGCGCGTGCTCGGCATCGGCGGCATCGGGCTGGCCGCGTGCTACTACCTGCTGTTCGCGCAGGTCGCGGCCGACGCCTCGACCCTGCCGCTCTACTACGGGATCGCAGGCTTCATGGTCGGTACGATCGGCGCGGTGCCGTTCGTGATGGTCAAGAGCTTCCCGGCCGTCGTGCGCTTCTCGGGCATCTCGTTCTCGTACAACGTCGCGTATGCGATCTTCGGCGGCCTCACGCCGGTGATCGTGTCGCTGATGATGAAGTCGAATCCGCTCGCGCCGGTCGTGTATGTCGCGGCGATCTGCGTGCTCGGCGCGATCGCCGTGCAGTTCTCGAAGGATGCGAAGGACGTGAAGGACGTGAAGGACGTGAAGGACGCACGCTGAACGTCGGCGCGCACGCGCCGGCCGGATGAACGAAGGGCCGAACCCGCCGCGTGCGGGTTCGGCCCTTTTGCCTGCTTTCAGCGCAACCGCGCGGATCGGCTCAATTCAACGCAGCACGCCGTACGACGAACTCGGCCGGCGCAGCGCGTCGATGCTCGCGCCGCCGGCGCCGGTGACGAACAGCAGCAGGAAACCGCCGGCGATCGCGACGTTTTTCCAGAAGTGAATCACCATGTCGTGCTGGACGGCGGCGTTCGTCGCGTCCCAGAAATTGTGCCCGACCATCGCGGTCGCGATCGTGTAGACCGCCATCAGCAACGCGAGCGGCCGTACCTTGTAGCCGACGATCAGCAGCAGGCCGCCCAGCCCTTCGATCGCGACGACGATCGGCGCGACGACCTGTTGATAGGGCACGTTCATCCCGTGCAGATACGCGACGAAGTCGCTGTAGCCGAGCAGCTTCATGATGCCGCCCCACAGGAACAACGCCGCCAGCGCCAGGCGCGCGAAAAAAATGACGCCGGAATCGACGGTACGCGTCATGCCTCTCTCCTCGTATGCAATTCGGCCGGCCGCACGGATCGCGCCCGTGAAGCTCAGGGGCGCGCGGCCCTGCTGGGCCTGCGGCAAATGGGCCAGCATAGAGGGTCTTTCCGCGGTGTCCAAGAAAAAGGTTGTAGCAAATCTTTACACTGCCGCGGCGGCACCGGCAGCCCGGCGCGCTGAAAAACGCGTTTAGCCCGCGTCGCTCAACAACACGCCCTTCTTGAAGATGAAGCAGCCGTAGCCGCGCAGCTCGCCGGTGACGATCACCGCGTAGGCCTGCTGCGCGCGCTCGTAGAACGCGAACCGGTCGACGCCCGTCAGCGGCACCGCGCGCCCTTCCGAGCGGTCGATCTCGGCCTGCACCTCGCGCTGCACGGGCGGCACGGCCGCCGCATCGCCGACGACTTCCATCCGCCACGCGGGCGTGTCGACGAACGTGTCGAGCGGCAGCACGGACAGCACCGCGCGCACGACGCGCGCCGAATCGGCGCCGTCGATCCGCAACGCGCGGCCGACCACCGTGTGCTCCGCGACGGATTCCGCCGGGAAATTCGCGTCGCAGATCGCGATTTCGTCACCGTGGCCCATCGCGCGCAGCGTGTGCAGGATGTCGGCGTGCAGCAGCGGGTCGAGATTCTTCAGCATGTCGGCTTGTCTCCGGGATCAGGAACGAATGCGTAACGTTACCCGATCCCGGCGGCCGCCGCGCATGCGTCGCTCGCGTCACGACGCCGCGGCCGGCATTTCGTCGATGAAACCGGTGACCGACGCGAGGCGGCCCGACGCGTCGACGGTGCCGAAGTCCGAGCCCTTCACGATCGCCGCGCCGTCGGGCGACACGAGCGCCCACGAGAACCGCAGGTGCTGGCCGAACCCGTCGACGTCGGTCGTGCGGCGGAAGCGGAACGCGGGGAAGCGCGCCTGTACGGCCTCGATCATCGCGTCGATGCCCGCGTGGCCGTCACCGGACATCAGCGGATCGCGATAGGCTGCATCGCTCGCGTAGGTCGCATCGATCAGCGCGCGGCGGCGCGCGACGTCGGGTTCGTTCCAGGCGTCGATGTAGCGGTCGATCAGGTCGGCGTGAACGGACGATGCGGATTGGGCGGTGTTCATGGCGAAGCTCCTTGTGTCGATGAGAGGACGATGTCGCGAACGTGGCGTGTCCCGTGTTCGCGTGCAGTCATCGTCGCCGGCTTGGCGCGGGCGGTCGATTACGTACGAGGTAAGGAATTCGACACATGAGGCGCGGCGCGTTGCGCTCGATCGCCGTTGCCGCCGCATCGAAATGAAAACGGGCGACCGAGGGCGCCCGCTTCGTCCGGCGGCAACCGCTGCGCGCGTCAGGTCACCGGCGCCGGATTGAACAGCGTCAGTGCATTCGCGAGCTTCCATTGCTCGGCCCACGTGCGGCGCTTGCCGCTCGCGACATCGAGCATCAGCCGGAACAGTTCCCAGCCGGTCTCCTCGATCGTGGCCGCGCCGGTCGCGATCTGCCCGGCGTCGAGGTCCATCAGGTCGTGCCAGCGGCGCGCCAGGTCGCTGCGCGTCGCGACCTTGATCACCGGCACCTGCGCGAGGCCGTACGGCGTGCCGCGGCCAGTCGTGAAAATGTGCAGGTTCATCCCGGCCGCGAGCTGCAGCGTGCCGCAGATGAAGTCGCTCGCGGGCGTCGCCGCGTACAGCAGCCCCTTCTGCTTCGCGCGATCGCCGGGACGCACGACGCCGGCGATCGGCGCGCTGCCCGACTTCACGATCGAGCCCATCGCCTTCTCGACGATGTTCGACAGGCCGCCCTTCTTGTTGCCGGGCGTGGTGTTCGCGCTGCGGTCGACGCGACCGCGCTGCAGGTAGCGGTCGTACCAGTCCATCTCGCGGATGATCTCGCGCGCAACGTCCTCGTTCGCCGCGCGCGACGTGAGCTGCGCGACGCCGTCGCGCACTTCCGTCACCTCGGAGAACATGATGGTCGCGCCCGCGCGCACCAGCAGGTCGGCCGCGAAGCCGACGGCCGGGTTCGCGGTGAGCCCCGAGAACGCATCGCTGCCGCCGCACTGCACGCCCACGACGAGATCCGACGCAGGGCACGTCTCGCGGCGGCGGCGGTCGAGCCGCTCGAGATGCGATTCGGCCATCTTCATGATCGAGTCGATCATCGAGTTGAAGCCGACGTGCGCGGCGTCCTGCAGGCATACCACGCCGCCGTTGTCCGCCGCGCCGTCGGCCGCGACCGGAATCGTGCCGGGCGGCAGCAGCCGCTCGGGCTGCAGCTTCTCGCAGCCGAGGCTCACGGTCATCACCTCACCGCCGAAATTCGGATTCAGGCTGATGTTGCGCAGCGTGCGGATCGGGATGTCGGCGTCGGGCGCGTCAATCGCCACGCCGCAGCCGTACGTGTGCTCGAGCCCGACCACGTCGTCGACATTCGGGTAGCGCGGCAGCAGCTCGGCCTTGATCCGCTTCACCGCGTGCTCGACCACGCCCGACACGCACTGCACGGTCGTCGTGATCGCGAGGATGTTGCGCGTGCCGACCGAGCCGTCGGCATTGCGAAAACCCTCGAACGTATAGCCTTCGAGCGGCGGCAGCGGCGGTGCGGCGCGTGTCGCGAGCGGCAGGTCGTCGAGGCCCGGCGGCTCGGGCATGCGCATCGTGCGTTCGTTGACCCAGCTGCCGCGTCGCAGCTCGACCAGCGCGTACCCGATCACCACGTTGTAGCGGACGATCGGGTCGCCGGCCGCGAGGTCGACCAGCGCAACCTTGTGCCCCTGCGGCACGCCTTCGCGCAGCGTCAGCCCGTCGGCAAACGTCGCGCCCTCGGGCAGGCCGCCGTCGTTGACGACGATCGCGACGTTGTCGTCCGGATGCACGCGGATGTAGAGCGGGGAAGCAGTCATCGGAATTCCTGGAGGCTATCGGCCACATTGTTAGTCATCATACAACATTCAACCCTAATCGGCGATGCTGCGTAAACCCTTATCCGGAAAGACCCTACTACTTACTTGCCAGCAAACCGCTTGCGTCACTTCTTTGCATGTTGTACGATGACATACAACGACATCGCCAATGTGGCCCGTATGCCGTTCCCGACGAACCCAGCACTCGCGCTAGACGGACGACCCAACCATGACCTCACCGCAAGAACTCAAACAGATCATCTCCCACGGCCTGCTGTCGTTTCCGCTGACGGATTTCGACGTCGACGGCAGCTTCCGCCCGTCCACCTATGCCGAGCGCCTGGAATGGCTCGCGCCGTACGGTGCGAGCGCACTGTTCGCGGCCGGCGGCACCGGTGAATTCTTCTCGCTCACGCAGCGCGAGTATTCGGACGTGATCCGTGTCGCGACGGAAACCTGCAAGGGCAAGGTGCCGATCCTCGCCGGCGCGGGCGGCGCGACGCGCGTCGCGATCGAATATGCGCAGGAGGCCGAGCGCCTCGGCGCAAGCGGCGTGCTGCTGATGCCGCATTACCTGACCGAAGCCAGCCAGGAAGGGATCGCCGACCACGTCGAGCAAGTGTGCCGTGCGCTGAAGATCGGCGTCGTGGTGTACAACCGCGCGAATTCGAAACTGAACGCCGACATGCTCGAGCGCCTCGCCGACCGTTGCCCGAACCTGATCGGCTTCAAGGACGGCGTGGGCGAAATCGAAAGCATGGTGACCATCCGCCGCCGCCTCGGCGACCGCTTCGCGTACCTCGGCGGCCTGCCGACGGCCGAAGTCTATGCCGCCGCATACAAGGCGCTCGGCGTGCCGGTGTATTCGTCGGCCGTGTTCAACTTCATCCCGAAGACGGCGATGGCATTCTACGAAGCGATCGCGAAGGACGACCACGCAACGGTCGGCCGCCTGATCGACGAGTTCTTCCTGCCGTACCTGAAGATCCGCAATCGCCGCGCGGGCTATGCGGTCAGCATCGTGAAGGCAGGCGCGAAGCTCGTCGGCCACGACGCAGGCCCCGTGCGTGCGCCGCTCGTCGACCTCACCGATGAAGAGGTCGCGCAGCTCGACGTGCTGATCAAGAAGATGGGCCCGCAGTAAGCGAGCATGGCCGGCGTGGCGCCTTCATCGGCGCCGTGGCCGGCTGCTTGTGCGGTGCGCGCCGGGTTGACCCTGTCGCACCGCTTGTATCGGCAACTGCGCACGCATCCACTCCGAAGCGTGCCGCCTCCGTCGGGACGCTCCGCCCGACGCCGCCCGCCTCGCGGGCCGGCCCTCCCCGTCACATCTGCGCGATGATCCCGACGATCCGGTAGCGCACGTTCCCCAGCTTGACCCGCGTCGCCTCGATCTGGTCCTGCGCGCCCGTACGCGCACGCGCCTTCGATTCGCCGTCGAGAATCTGCCCGAGCACGTCGCGGTCGACGACCGCATCGAAGAACCGGCCGACCGTGATCGTCGCCGACTGCTTCGCGGTCGCGAGCTGGCTGTTCGCCTGCGTCAGCGCTTCGGCGCGCAGGCCCTGGTCGCGTTCATCGATGCTGCGCCGGTATTGGAGCGCGAACACCAGCGCTTCCATATCTTGCCGGAAACGTCGGACGGCCTGCCCGAACACGAGCGAATGCGCGTCGGCGCCCGTGACAAGCCGCCCCTGGTTGATCGTCAAGTCGAATTCACTGCCGCCCAGGTCGCGCTGGAATTCCAGCAGCGCATTCGCGAGCACGCGCCCTTCGCTGTACTGGCCGATCTGGGTGCGCACGGATTTCGCGACATCGCCGATCGCTTTCCACAATCCGGCCGCGAACAGGTGGTCGCCACGCTTGTTGATGTTCATGATGCCGTTCCCTCTTGGTCTTGTTCTGGATCTCTCAGGTTTCGCCTGCGAGTCGGTCGACCCGGGCTCCGGTACTGTAGGAGAAATTCCGTCGACGCGGAAGACGGCGAGATCGCCAGACCGCGTTGGATGCGCTGCGCGACCTGCCCGTCGTTATGTCGGCAGCTGACGACGAAGTCAGCGCATGCAAAAAAGGCGGAAGCGGCTCGCCGGCCACTTCCGCCTTTTCGTTTGTCGCGACCGGCAAGCACCCAGGCTCACCGGTCGCAGTGGATCGCCCCTCAGTCGAGGCGCGCCGTCACTCCGCCTTCCCATCCCGCAGCCGCGGAATCGCGAGCGGATTGCGCTCCTGCAACCCTTCCGGCAGCAGATCGTCCGGGAAATCCTGGTAGCACACGGGCCGCAGGAACCGCTCAATCGCCGTCGCGCCCACCGACGTAACGGCCGGGTTCGACGTGGCCGGGAACGGCCCGCCATGCACCATCGCGTCGCATACCTCGACACCCGTCGGGTAGCCGTTGACCAGCAGGCGGCCCGCCTTGCGTTCGAGGATCGGCAGCAGCCGGCGCGCGAGCGGCTTGTCGTCGGCGTCCATCTGCAGCGTGGCCGTCAGCTGGCCTTCGAGCGCTTCGAGCACGCGCGCGACTTCGTCGAGGTCGCGGCAACGCACGATCAGCGACGCCGGACCGAACACCTCGTGGCTGAACGCCGGCTCTGCCAGGAACGCCGGTGCGCCGACTTCGTACAGCGCGCCGCCGGCCTGGCAGTCGGTCTGCGCCGCCTCGCCCGAGCCGATCTCGCGCACGCCCGGCAGTTCGGCCAGCTTGCCGCGGCCGTTGCGATACGCATCGGCGATGCCGCGCGTGAGCATCACGCCGGCCGGCTTCTTCGCGAGCGCCTGCGCGGCGACCGTTTCGAAGCGGTCGAGATCGGGGCCGTCGATCGCGAGCACGAGGCCCGGGTTGGTACAGAACTGGCCGACGCCGAGCGTCAGCGAATCGACGAAGCCCGTCGCGATCGCGTCGCCGCGCGCGGCGAGCGCCGCCGGGAACAGCACGACGGGGTTGATGCTGCTCATTTCCGCGTAGACGGGAATCGGCTGCGGGCGGGCGTTCGCGAGTTGCACAAGCGCCATGCCGCCCTGCCGCGACCCCGTGAAACCGACCGCCTGGACCGCCGGATGGCTGACGAGCGCCGCGCCGGTCACACGGCCGGGGCCGACCAGCAGCGAGAACACGCCCGCCGGCATCCCGGTTTTCGCGACGGCTGCGCGAATCGCGCGGCCGACCAGTTCGGACGTGCCGAGGTGCGCCTCGTGCGCCTTCACGATCACCGGGCAGCCGGCCGCGAGCGCCGACGCCGTATCGCCGCCGGCCACCGAGAACGCGAGCGGAAAATTGCTCGCACCGAACACGGCGACGGGCCCGAGCCCGACTTTCTGCAGCCGCAGGTCCGAACGCGGCAGCGGCGTGCGCGCCGGCTGCGCGGGATCGATCGACGCGGCGAGGAAACGCCCGTCGCGCACGACGCGCGCGAACAGCCGGAGCTGGCCGACGGTGCGGCCGCGCTCGCCCTGCAGCCGCGCGACGGGCAGGCCCGTTTCGGCGTGCGCGCGCTCGATCAGCGCATCGCCGAGCGCGACGATTTCATCGGCGATCGCATCGAGAAACGCCGCGCGGGCCGCGAGCGGCTGCGCGCGGTACGCGTCGAACGCATCGCGTGCGAGTTCGCATGCGCGCTCGACGTCGGCCTGCGTCGCGATGCCGAACGTCGGCGCGTCGATCGGCGCGCCCTTCGTCGGGTCGAATGCGTGCAAGGCACCAGCCGAGCCGGCCACCGCGTCGGCGCCGATCAGCATCTCTCCAGTCAGTTGCATGGGGTGTGCTCCGTGGTTCGGGAATAGATGGCTCATTGTAGCTCAACAGATACGATGTCTGCGGACAACATCGCATCATTCTCGCCGCCTGCGAAGGCGTCGACGATACATTCGACCACCTTTCCCGGCCAGAAAATCACGACATTCCCACACTGTGACGCGATCCGCAAAGGGGAAAACCCGAAGTTTCTCAATCCGCGCATTAACAATAAACTTTCGGCTATGTCATACGACGACGTACGTTTAAAGTGACCAATCAGACCTCCCCTCGCGACCTTCCGCTCGACCTCGCGCGCACCGCGCGCCGGACCGCCGTGCGCTACTGGATCCTGGCGATGCTGTTCGTCGTCACGACGCTCAACTATGCGGACCGCGCGACGCTGTCGATCACCGGCACGCCGATCCGCAAGGCGTTCGGCATCGATCCGGTGACGATGGGCTACATTTTCTCGGCGTTCAGCTGGGCGTACGTGCTCGCGCAACTGCCGAGCGGCTGGCTGCTCGACCGCTTCGGCGCGCGGCGCGTGTATGCGGCCAGCATCTTCCTGTGGTCGGCGTTCACGCTGCTGCAGAGCACGATCGGCCTCGGCGGCAGCGCCGCGTTCGCGGTCGCCGCGCTGTTCGCGATGCGCTTCGCGGTCGGCATCGCCGAAGCGCCCGCGTTTCCGGCGAACGCGAAGGTCGTCGCGAGCTGGTTCCCGACCGCCGAGCGCGGCACGGCGTCGGCGGTGTTCAACTCGGCGCAGTATTTCGCGGCGGTCGTGTTCTCGCCGCTGATGGCGTGGCTCACGCATGCGTACGGCTGGCACCAGGTGTATCTGTGGCTCGGCCTCGCGGGTATCGCGCTCGCGTTCCTGTGGCTGCGGGTCGTGAAGGATCCTGCCGACCACCCGGGCGTGAACCGCGCGGAACTCGAGCACATCGAGCAAGGCGGCGGCCTGGTGCGCACCGCCGCGCGCAGCAGCAGCGGCGCGCGCGCCGAGGGCAGCCGCGTCGCCGGCTGGTACTACGTGCGCCAGCTGCTGTCGAACCGGATGCTGATCGGCGTGTACCTCGGCCAGTACTGCGTGAACGTGCTGACGTACTTCTTCCTCACGTGGTTTCCGATCTACCTCGTGCAGGCGCGCGGGATGTCGTTGCTGAAGGCCGGCTTCATGACGTCGCTGCCCGCGATCTGCGGATTCCTCGGCGGCGTGCTCGGCGGGATGTTGTCGGACGGGCTGATCCGCCGCGGCGTGTCGCTCACGCTCGCGCGCAAGATCCCGATCGTCGGCGGGATGGCGCTGTCGATGGTCATCATCGGCTGCAACTACGTCGACAGCGAAGTGCTGGTGATCGTGCTGATGGCCGTGTCGTTCTTCGGCAAGGGCATCGGCTCGCTCGGCTGGGCCGTCGTCGCGGATACCGCGCCGAAGGAAGCGATCGGCCTGTCGGGCAGCCTGTTCAACATGTTCGGCAACACGGCCGGCATCGTCGCGCCGATCGCGATCGGCTACCTCGTCGGCGCGAGCGGCTCGTTCGACGGCGCGCTCGTGTTCGTCGGACTGAACGCGCTCGTCACCGTGTTCAGCTATCTCGTGATCGTGAAGGACATCAGGCGCGTCGAACTGCATCATCGCGACGCCTGAAGTTCGGCTTCGATACAAAACAGCGGCGGCCGCGTGAAAACGGCCGCCGTTGTTGCATTCGACCTCAGGGATCCGCTGTCAGATCGACGAATGCGCGACGCGCAGCATGTCGTGCACGCCGGATGTCATCAGCGCGAGGAACGCGAGCAGGCCGACGTAGCAGAGCGCATAGGTCGCCTTCGTCTCGATCGACGTCGCGTAGTACACGCGGTTCTCCGGTGCGTCGGGATCGTAGCGCCACGCACGCTTCAGCTGCGGCAGCGCGAGAATCGCCATCACGATCAGCAACGGGCTCGGACGATAGACGAACAGCGCGATCAGCACGGGCACGCCCGCGAGCCAGATGCGCGGCGACAGCACCGCGGTGATCCGCCCGCCGTCGAACGGCGACAGCGGAATCATGTTGAACAGGTTCAGGAAGAAGCCCGTGTACGACAGCGCGAGCAGCAGGTTGCTGTCGTAGTGGCGCGCGGCCGCGTAGCAGGCCAGCGCACCGAGCGTGCCGACGAGCGGCCCGGCGAGCCCGACATACGCCTCGGTTTCCGCGTCGTGCGGCATCTCCTTCAACTGGATCCACGCGCCGACAAACGGGATGAAGGTCGGCAACCCGACGTCGAGCCCGCGCCGCTGCGCGGCGATGAAGTGACCCGCCTCGTGCACCAGCAGCAGCGCGACGAAACCGGCCGCGAACCGCCAGCCGTAGAACAGCGCGTAGACCGCGATCGACGCCAGCATGGTGCCCGCCGACACGAGCACCTTGCCGAGCTTGAGGCCGCCGAAGATCAGCAGCAACAGCTTCGTCATTCCTTGCGCTCCGTGCCGGATGCATCGGATGCGTCGGCGACGGCCGGCACCGCGACCGGTTTCGGCTTGCGCCCGAAGAAGCGCTTCACCGCCGCGCCGCCGGCCAGCAGCGCGACCGCGCCGATCTTGAAGAACTTCACCGCGAACGCGCCGATCAGCGCGAGCAGGCCGAGCTTCTTCGCGCCGACACCGACGATCAGCGCCGCGAGGCCGTACTCGGCGACGTGGTCGGTCGACTTGTTGAAATCGGCGTAGCGCTTGCCGTCGTTGAAGCTGATGTTCGACAGCAGTTCGTCGGCCGACGCCTTGTATTTCGGCAGATCGGCGAGCGTCGACGCCATCGTCAACGACAGGTAGCCGTCACGGCCGAGCACCAGCGTCCGGTAGTTCACGCCGTCGTTCTCGGCGTTCGGGGCCGCGCCTTTGTCGCGGATGATCGCGGACCACACGAGCCGGTGCGTGGCCGCATCGTAGGCGGGCGCCTTCGCCCAGCCGACCACCTCGGTTTCCGGCAGGCCGCGCTCCTTGCGCCCCGGGTTGTCTTCCTCGGTGCCGGCCTGCAGGCTCTTCAGCAGTTCGTCGGGCTTCCAGTCCTTCGCATCGTCGTCGCGGATATAGCCGCTCGGCTCGAACGACACGACCGAGATCCAGTCGGCGTCGGGATCGTCGGGCAGCACGAGGCCGACCAGCCTGGATTCGTCGATCGAGTTGCCCATCGAGCGCAGGTAGCGGCCGGCTTCGGCGGCCGGCACGAACGATTCGCCGGCTTTCAGCTTCAGCACGGCTTCGTGTTTCACATCGATGTCGGTCGGGCCCTTCACGACCGCGTCGTTGGCGGCCGCGGCGGCGGCCCGCATTTCCACCTGCGCGGCTTCGGTCTGCGCGTGGCTGGCGGTCGCGGCGAATGCAAGCGTCGCCACGCAGGCGAGCCGGACGGCGAGTTTTTTCATTATTGGATTCCCCTGGAATGCCTTGTCGTCAATATGCACAGCGTCGGCCCAGGCGTTTTCAATCGCGGGTCCGGCGTCGTCTCTCAGTTGGCACGGGGGCTATGGTAACGCAGCGCGGCGACACGCCCGGGGAACGGCGCGATGCTTACGTCCCAGGTAATGCCCAAGGTGCGCGGGATTGCCTATCATCTGCTGCATGAACCCGACCGCCGCCCTCCATTCGCCCTCCCCGTCCGCCGGCCGCACGCCCGGCGTCGGCCCGCTGCTGCGCACGTGGCGGCAGCGCCGGCGCCTGAGCCAGATGGCGCTCGCGCTCGACGCGGAAGTCTCCGCGCGCCACCTGAGCTTCGTCGAATCGGGCCGCGCGCAGCCGAGCCGCGAGATGGTGCTGCATCTCGCGGAGCGTCTCGACGTACCGCTGCGCGAACGCAATGCGCTGCTCGTCGCGGCCGGCTTCGCGCCGCTGTTTCGCGAACGGCCGTTTTCGGATCCGCAACTGGATGCCGCGCGCCATGCGGTCGAAGCCGTGCTGCGCGGCCACGAACCCTACCCGGCGCTCGCCGTCGACCGCCACTGGACGCTGCTCGCCGCGAACCGGATGCTCGGCGCGCTGGTCGCGCAGGCCGACCCGGCGCTGTTGCAGCCGCCCGTCAACGTGCTGCGCCTGAGCCTGCATCCGGACGGGCTCGCGTCGCAGATCGTCAACTGGCACGAATGGCGCGCGCACATCCTGCATCGCCTGCAGCGGCAGATCGATGCGAGCGGCGACCGCACGCTGCACACGCTGCGCGACGAACTCGCCGCGTATCCGGCGCCGGCCGGCCAGCCCGACGACACGCATGCGCGCACCGACTTCGCGGATATCGCCGTGCCGCTGCGGCTGCGCACGGCGGCCGGCGAACTGACGTTCTTCAGCACGACGACCGTGTTCGGCACGCCGGTCGACGTGACGCTGTCGGAACTCGCGATCGAGGCGTTCTTTCCGGCGAATCCGGAGACGGTGAACGCGATGCGGGCGCTGGCGGACGCGTTGCCGGCGCAATGACGGCCATCAGCGGCGCTCGAACGCCAGCTTGACACCGAGTGCCAGCAGAACCACACCGCTGACACGGTGCATGCGGGTCAGGATGCGCGGGTTCCGGCGAATCGACGCCGACAGCAGGCCGGCGAACAGCGCGACCGGCCCCTTGACGAGAAACGTCAGGCTGGCGAACGTCGCGCCCAGCACGAACAGCGACAGCATCGGATGCGCGGCGCCCGCGGGGACGAACTGCGGCAGGAACGCCAGGTAGAAGAGCGCGACCTTCGGATTCGACATGTTGGACAGCGCGCCTTGCGCGAACGTGCGCCACCGCGATTCCGGCGCGCCGCGGCTGCTCGAGAGCGCGAGCTCGCCCGACGCACGCAGCAGCGTGATGCCGAGATACAGCAGGTACAGCGCACCGACCACCTTCAGCGCGGTGAACAACCATTCGGATGCCTGAAGAAGCGCGCCCAGCCCGAGCGTCGCGAGCATCGTGTGCACGAGCAGCCCGACGCTGACGCCCGCCGCCGTCACGAGGCCGGCGCGCATGCCGCCGGACAGCGTGCGCGACATCACGAGCACCATGTCCTGGCCGGGCGTGACGATGATCAGAAGGGACGTGGCGATGAACGGCAGCCAGGATACGTGCAGCATGGGAGATCTCCTGAAGGGGCGACCGGAACGGGAATCGCGCGCATCGCACAGGCCGGCCGGTCGTCAGATTATCGGCGCGTTGCGGTGGAGATTGGATGCGTATTTGGCTATTCGAAGTGCCGAATTTAGCGCTATTCTCTAGCATCCGCATTGATGGTAGTGAAAAATGCCAACCAGACTGGACGCAATCGACCGGCGCATTCTGCGCGCGCTGCAACAGAATTCGAACCAGACGAACGCCGAACTCGCGCAACAGGCCGGACTGTCGGCCACGCCTTGCCTGCGCCGCGTTCACCTGCTCGAAGAGCAGGGTGTGATCGACGCCTATGTCGCGCTGCTGAACCCCGCCGCCGTCGACCTGAGGTTCACGGCGTTCGTGCGTGTCACGCTGGAGCGCCAGGACAAGAAGACGGTCGAGCGCTTCGCACGCGAAATGGAGCAGGCGCCCGAAGTCCTCGAATGCCACCTGATGGCCGGCAGCTACGATTACCTGCTGCGCGTGATCGCGCGGGATCTCGACGACTATCAGCGTTTCCAGATGGAAACGCTCACCCAGATCGAAGGCGTACGCAACGTCGAAACCGAGATTCCGCTGAAGCGGATCAAGCAGACGGTGCGCCTGCCGATCTAGGCGTCCAGGAACGTGACAGCCTGCCCCGCCGGCTCCCCGCTCAACGCGCCGTCGCGCACGACGACCTGCCCGCGCACGACCGTGTGCACGGGCCAGCCCGTGACCGCGCATCCGTCGTAAGGCGTCCAGCCGCTCACGCTGGCGATCCATTCGTCGCGGATGATGCGGCGCGCGCGCAAATCGACGATGCTGAAATCGGCGTCGTAGCCCACCGCAATCCGCCCTTTCCCTTCGATGCCGAAAATGCGCGCCGGCCCGGCGCTGGTCAGGTCGACCAGCCGTTCGAGGCTCAGGCGGCCCGCATGCACGTGATCGAGCATCAACGGCAGCAGCGTCTGCACGCCGGTCATCCCGCTCGGCGACTGCGGATAGGGCCGGCGCTTTTCGTCGCGCGTATGCGGCGCGTGATCGCTGCCGATCACGTCGACCACGCCGTCGCGGACGGCCTGCCACAGTGCATCCTGATGATGCCGCTCGCGCACCGGCGGATTCATCTGCGCGAACGTGCCGAGCCGCTCGTAGCAATCGGGCGCGTACAGGCTCAGGTGATGCGGCGTGACCTCGACCGTCACGCGATGCCGGTGCCGCGCGAGGAACGCCATTTCCTGTGCGGTGGACACGTGCAGCACATGCAGTCGTCGGCCCGTCTCGGCAGCCAGCCCGACGATGCGCCGCGTCGCGGCCAGCGCGCTTTCCTCGTCGCGCCAGCGAGGATGATCACGCACGTCGCCGCTCGCTTCCACGAGCGCCCGGCGCTCGCGCAGCCGCGCCTCGTCCTCCGCATGCACGGCCATGCGCCGCCGCCCGTTGCGCACGATCCGGCGCAGCACGGCTTCGTCGTCCGCCAGCAGATCGCCGAACGAACTGCCCATGAAAACCTTCACGCCCGCGCAGCCCGGCAGGTTCTCGAGCGCCGGCAGCCGTTCGGCGTTCGCGGCCGAACCGCCGATGTAGAACGCGTAATCGCACCATGCACGGCCGCGCGCGAGATCCAGCTTCGCCTGCAGATCCTGCTCGCCCAGCGTCAGCGGATGCGTGTTGGGCATCTCGAAGATCGTCGTGACGCCGCCGAGCACCGCGCCGCGCGTGCCGGCCTCGATGGTTTCCTTGTGCGTGAGGCCCGGCTCGCGGAAATGCACCTGGCTGTCGACGACGCCCGGCAGCACATGCAGGCCGCCCGCATCGAGCAGCAAGTCGGCGCTCCAGGCGCCGTGCAACGCACCCAGCGCGACGACACGGCCGCCGACGCACGCGACGTCGATCCGCTCGGCACCGTTGGGCGTCATCACCGTGCCGCCGTGCACGAGCAGGTCGGCGTGGCGACGCTTCGGCCCGTCGCTCCCTTCAGGTCGAGTGTGTTCGCCCATGACTCAGAACTCGTTCTGGATGTGCTTGTAGCCCAGCACCAGCGCGTTGTTCGTGCGTGCAACGTCCTCGGAGAAGTCGCTCGCGTCGGCCGTCACCTGCGGCAACGCGGCAAGATCGGTTTCCGGCCCGATGCGCTCGGTCGAACGCACGTAGAAGCCCGGCGGCAGGCGGCAGCCATCGACGACCGCGTTGTAGCGCACCACGCAGCCGTCATCGATGGTGCAGTTGAACAGCACGCTGTTGAAACCGACGAACACGCCGTTGCCGACCTTGCACGGCCCGTGGACGATCGCACGATGCGCGATCGACGTGTGTCGGCCGATGGTGACGCTCGCACCCGACTTCGAATGAATCACCACGCCGTCCTGGATGTTCGAATGCGCGCCGATCACGATGGGGGCAATCCGGCCGTCCGGGTCCGTTTCGTCGGCGCGGATCACCGCGTACGGGCCGATGAACACGTTCTCCTCGACGATCACGAGCCCGCACAGGATGGCGGTCGGATCGACGAACGCGCTCGGGTGAATCTGCGGCAGGTCGCCGCGCGGGTTCTTTCTGATCATGAGGATTCCTGCTGAGAAAGGAGAGGGCCGCGCTTGAGCCGCTCGAACAGGCCCGGATCGCGCCATTGCGCGGAGATGGCCGGCGCGAACACGATGTCATCCAGGTCGATACGGCCCATGCGCGGGTTGAACGCATCGTCGCGAAAGCACTGCGCGTAGCCGGTCTCGGTCTCGTGAACGATGACCGAATGCAGCCGCACGTCGGCTTCGCCGTTCACCATGCGGGTGCACGACAGCGCAGCATCGACGAGGCGAAAGAACACGCGCGAGAACTGCTCGGCGCTCGGCGATACGGGCAGCATCACCCAGCGCTCGGAATGCCGGCGCATGCTCTCGAGATAGTCCGGCTCGTCATCCGACCACAGCGTCACCGCATGGTCGAACGCGTCGATCAGGTCGCGCACGTCGCCCTTGAGCAGCCCGAAGTCGTAGATCATCTGCCCGTGATCCAGCGCGTGCGCTTCGAGCAGCAACTCGACGCGATACGAATGGCCGTGGATCGAATGCGAGCAGCGCCGCGTGCTGCAGCCGCGCACGACGTGCGCGTTCTCGAACCGGAACAGCTTGCGGATCAGCATGCGTCGGCGCCTTCGCGAACCGGCGCGGCCCAGGCCACCGCATCGTGCGGATGCAGGCTTTCCAGATGGCGCACGTGCACCCGCGGGTTCGGGTAGTGACCGTCCAGCGCGGCCTGGACCCGGCGCGCGGCATCCTCGACGAACATCAGGTTCTCGCCGTTCAGCACCGCGAACGCCTGCTCGTCCGCGCGCTTGACGGCCGTCTGCACCGGCGTGCCGAGCGCGTGCTCGATGCGATCGATCAGGTCGATCAGCCCCAGCGTCGCGCCATCGGCGGGTAACTCCACGCTGACGACGGCTTCGCTGCGCTGACTGTGCGGCGTGGCCGCCGTCGCGTGCCGTTTCAGCCATGCGGCGACTGCCGCCGGTTCCACGCGATCGTCGCGGCCGAACGCCGCCAGGAATGCCTGCTCGACCCAGTGCCGCGACAGCGCGGCCGAGCACGGGCACGTCGACGAATAGACGGACGTCACCTGCGCGCGCAGCGCGAACCTGGAATCCGTCAACGTCGCGTCGATCCGGACCGGATAGGCCTTCCACCCGGCCAGCCCGTCGGTCACCAGCGCCGCACGACGCGCCAGCAAGTCGAAGCGCAGCCGCAGCCGCGCACTGCGCGTATCGCAGTCGCGATGGCTGTCGACCATCGCGTGCAGCACATGCCGAAGGCCGGCCGGCGACAGCGCCGTGCCGTCGCCGAACCCGTCGAGCAGCCGGTACAGCCGCGACATGTGGATGCCCTTCACCTGCGGCGCGGGCAGATCGACCTGCACGTCGGCGCGCGCATGCACGTCGCGCCGGCAGCCGGGCTCGGCCACCGCAACGGGCAGGTCGATGCCCTGCATGCCGACCCATTCGAGCGGGCGGCCGCCCGGCGCGGCATCGGTCAGGGAAATATCGGGAAGGGGTGCATTCATGCTCGGAATCCGGTGGAGCGCCTTCTCCATCCGGATCGATGCAGGAAGCGCGTTCAGGTCAGGGCCAGTCGTGAAACGGGTTGTCCCACGTGGTCCAGTGTTCGGGGCCGGTAGCCATCTCGGCGTCGGTCAGCAGACACGCGTCGAAGCGTGCGCGCAGCGCGGGCTCGTCCATGTCCATGCCGATCAGCACGAGTTCCTGCCGCGCATCGCCGACGTGCTCGTCCCAGCGCGCGCGGATCTGCGCGACGGCTTCCTCGTCCTGCGGCCAGCGCTCGGGCGGCACGGCCGCCCACCAGTGACCGGCCGGCCCGTGCCGTGCGACCGCGCCGGCCTGCGACCACGAACCGGCGACGGTCGGATGGGTGGCGAGCCAGAAGAACCCCTTCGAGCGGACGACGCCCGGCCATTCGCTTTCGACGAGATCGAAGAAACGCTGCGGATGGAACGGCCGGCGCGCGCGATAGACGAAGCTGCGGATGCCGTACTCGTCGGTCTCGGGCGTGTGCGTGCCGCGCATCTCCTGCAGCCAGCCCGGCGCGCGCGACGCGGCTTCGAAATCGAACAGGCCCGTGTCGAGCACGCGCTCGAGCGGCACCTTGCCGAATTCGGCGATCTCGATCCGGGCGCGCGGGTTCAGGCCGCGCAGCAGCGCGACCAGCCGCTCGCGCTCGCCTGCATCGATCAGGTCGATCTTGTTGATCACGATCACGTCGCAGAACTCGATCTGGTCGATCAGCAGATCGACGACCGTGCGCGCATCCTCGTCGCCCATCGATTCGCCGCGCGACTGCAGGCTGTCGCGCGACGCGTAGTCGCGCAGGAAATTGAACGCATCGACCACCGTCACCATCGTGTCGAGCCGCGCGACTTCGCCGAGGCTGCGGCCGTCCTCGCCTTCGAACGTGAACGTCTCGGCCACCGGCAGCGGCTCCGAGATGCCGGTCGATTCGATCACGAGCTGGTCGAACCGCCCTTCGCGCGCGAGCCGGTCGACCTCGATCAGCAGATCCTCGCGCAGCGTGCAGCAGATGCAGCCGTTGCTCATCTCGACCAGTTTCTCGTCGGTGCGCGACAGCCCCGCGCCGCCGTCGCGCACGAGCGCGGCGTCGATGTTGACCTCGGACATGTCGTTGACGATGACCGCGACGCGCCGGCCCTCGCGATTGTTGAGGATGTGGTTGAGCAGCGTCGTCTTGCCGGCGCCGAGGAAGCCGGACAGGACGGTCACGGGAAGCCGCGTGGACGGATGGAGTGCGGTACTCATCGGGCGATTCCGGAAGAGGACATTGAGGACAGAATGATATATTGTATCGCAACGATATAACATATCATTTCGGGCGTCCAGCAGGCCGGTCACACGGTGGCGACTCGCGCTCCCGGCGGGGCAATCGATCACGTCCGGCGTGTCGCGCAACGCGGGCGGTTCGACGATCGTGATGCAGAGCCGCAACAACGGCACGGCGGAACAGACCGGCAAGACCTACAAGGCGTTCTGGTACGTGCCGGCAGTGGGCCGCTGGGTCAAGTCGGTCGAGGAGTACTACGACGCGAACGGGATGCGCAACGCGCGCTATTCGAACGAACTGGTGTCGTTCAAGCGCGCCGGCGTGGAAAGCGGCGCACCGCCGGCCAGCCAGCCTGCGCTCGCACCCGCCCCCGTGGCCGTGCCGACGGAGGCCCCGCCGCCCGTCGACCAGTAACGGTGCGCGCGCTCACTTACGTATAGAGCGACGCCGGCGGCAACGCCCCGGCCAGTGCGAACCGGCCCACGTCGCGCAACCGGTAGTCGAGCGGATCGTGCAGCGTATGCGTGCGCGCGTTCCGCCAGAAGCGGTCGAGGCCGAGCGACGCGGCCGTCGCGCGTGCGCCGCATGCGTCGAACAGCGCCTCGCCGTTCTCGAGCGCCGCGCGCTGCGCGACGATCTTCGCCTCCGATACCGCGAGCGCCACCTCGGCGCGCTCGTCCGCCGTCAGCGCATCCTGCCGCGCCCACGCGCGCTGCAACGCGGCGGCCGCGCGATCGGCCAGCGCCGCCGCGGCAACGGCCCGCACGCGCATGTCGCCGAAGCGCTGCAGCGTGTACGGATCGTCGCTCGCCTGCGCGACATCCGACTGAATCCACGGGCGGCCATGCTTCAGCACGTAGTCGCGCGCTTCCGCCAGCGCACCTTCCGCGAGCCCGACGAACAGGTTGGTCAGCACGAGCTGCGACACGAGCGTGCGCAGCGTCGCGCGCGGTGTCGGCGGTGCCTCGGAACGGTGCAGCACCTCGTCCGCCGCAAGCGTCACGCCGTCGAAACTCACGCTGCCGCTATCGGTCTGGCGCTGGCCGATCGGATCCCAGTCTTCATTGACCGTGATCCCCGGACGATCGGTCGGCACCACGCCGAACACCGTGCGGCCGGTGTCCGGATCGTGCGCGGACACCGTCATGCGCTGCGAGCCGCGCGTGCCCGAGCAGAAGCCCTTCACGCCATCGAGCCGGTAGCCGCCGTCGGGCGTCGCCGTGGCCACGAGTCGCGTGTCGAGCGGATTGACCGCATTGCCCCACCACCATTGCTGCTCGACCGTGCCGCGCAGATAGCGCTCGCGCTGCGCGGCGTTGCCCCACACGTCGACGCTCACCACCTGCAGGCACTGGAATCCGACGAGATGCGCGAGCGCGCTGTCGACGCGCGCGATCTGCCGGATCGCGTCGTAGATCCCGGGCCATGCGGCTTCCTGCCCGCCAAACGCACGCGGCACCGCGAGCGTCAGCAGCCCCGCATCGGCGAGCCACTGCTTCTCTTGCGCCGCATGACCGCCCGCGCGGTCGCGCGCGGCGGCAGTGGCGCGCAACGCGTCGATCGCCCGGGCCAACCCGGCGCGGTCGAAGGCAGGTACCTCGGTATCGGGCGCGAAGGTCGCCGGGCCACGGGGATCGTTCATGCGACGGCTTCCTGCGCAACCGCCTCCCCCGACAGCGGCACGAGCGCGTCGAGCTTGCGGCCGGTCAGCCGCGACAGGATCTCGCGCCGCCAGTCGTCGTAGATCGCGCGGTATTCGGCGATATCCGCGCCGAACACGTGCGCGGTGTGCGCGTACTCGTCGTGCAGATAACCGTCGAGCCGCGCCTGCGTTTCCTCGTCGGCCGCGATCACGCGATCGATCAGCGCGTCGCGCTCGGCGGCCGGCAGCGCCTTCAACGTATCGAACCACCACTGGACGATCTGCACGCGATGCCATTCCTCGTCCGGCCGGATCCGGTTCTCGCCATGCTCGCGCATCGCGGCATCGCCGATGCGGCCGGTCTTGCGCTGAATCCACAGCTTCGCGAGGATGTGCAGCTCGTAATGCCATTCGAACGCGAGAAAGCCCGCGACGTCGCGCACCGCGATGTCGCCGATGCGCGCCCAGTGCGCGGCGACGAGCCGGTCGACTTCCGGCAGCGGATCGCGCCCCGTCAGTTCGGTCACGCGTTCGCGGCCGATCACCGCGTGCGCGCCGTCATCGCCGAGCTGGCGCGACAGGATCAGCTGGAAATGCGGATCGTCGCGGAACAACGTATCGATCGCCTTCGCGACGACCTGCACGATGAACAGGTCGTGCGACGCCATTTTCGTGTAGTAGTCGGCGACGGTGGCCAGCTCGTCGTCGTTGCGCGGCTCGCGCGGCGGTGTGGCAAGCTTGGCCGGGAAGTCCGGACGATGGCGTCGCGCCACGTCGAGAAACAGCGCCTCCTCGAATTGTCCGTTCCATTCGCGCGGCGCGCCGATGGGCAAGGTCATAGGGTTCTTTCTCTCAGGATCATGAATGAAGCGAGCGGACGCTTGTGGCGCCGCTCAGGTACGCCGGGTCACACGTCGGACCAGGCGGTCGCCCGTGATTTGCACGGCCGAGACGAGCGCGATCAGGATCACGATCACGGTCGCCATGACGGTGGTGTCGAAACGCTGGTAGCCGTAGCGGATCGCGAGATCGCCGAGGCCGCCCGCGCCGACGGCGCCCGCCATCGCGGTCGAGCCGATCAGCGCGACGACGGTAATGGTGAAGCCGCCGAGCATGCCGGGCAGCGCTTCGGGCAGCAGCACGTGCCAGACGATGTGGCGGCGCTTCGCGCCCATCGCGAGCGCGGCCTCGATCAGCCCGCGGTCGACTTCGCGCAGGCTCACCTCGGCGATCCGCGCGAAGAACGGGATCGCGGCGATCGACAGCGGCACGACGGCCGCCCAGACGCCGATCGTCGTGCCGATCAGCACGCGCGTGAACGGCAGCAGCGCGACCAGCAGGATGATGAACGGCGTCGAGCGGAACACGTTGACGAGCGCGCCGAGCACCGCATTCACGCCGCGCCGTTCGTAGATGCCGCCGGGCGCGGTCGTCACGAGGATCACCGCGAGCGGGATGCCGATCAGCGCGGCGATCGCGGCCGACGCGGCGACCATCGACAGCGTGTCGCGGATCGCGTCGAGCAGTTCGGGCCACCAGAGGTCAAACATAGCCGAGCACCTCCGCGTGATTCGCGTGGCGGCGCGCGCGTTCGAGCAGCGCGGCAACCGCGCCGCCGCGACCCGGCGATTGGCCGGCGTCATCCGCGCGCGGCGCTGCCGCGATCACGAGCCGCCCCTGTGCATGCCCCTGGATGCGCTCGATCCCGCCGTGCAGGAAACGCACCGAGCCGCCGAGCGCCGCCGCGAGCGCGCCGACATCCGGCTCGCCGCCACTCTCGCCCGTATAGCGGACGTCGAGCACGACCTGCGCACCGTCGGGCAGCGCGGCCTGCTCGGGCAGCGGCTGCACGCGCGCGGCCAGTTCGGCCGGCAGGTCGTGCACGAGCGTGCTGAGCAGCGCGCGCGTCGCGCCGTGGCGCGGATCGCCGAACACGCGCCACACGGGGCCCGTTTCGACGACTTCGCCCTGTTCGATCACCGCGACCGTGTCGCACACCGCGCGGATCACTTCCATCTCGTGCGTGATCAGCACGATCGTCAGCCCGAGGCGGCGGTTGATGTCGGCGAGCAGCGCGAGGATCGACTGCGTCGTCTCCGGATCGAGCGCCGACGTCGCCTCGTCGCACAGCAGTACCTCCGGATCGTGCACGAGCGCGCGGGCAATGCCGACGCGCTGCTTCTGGCCACCCGACAAGCTGGCCGGATACGCGTCGCGCTTCGCGGCGAGGCCGACGAGCTCGAGCAGCGCCTCGACCTTGCGCACGCGCTCGGCCTTCGGCACGCCGGCGATCTTCAGCGGCAGCGCGACGTTCTCGAACACTGTCTTCGCGGACAGCAGGTTGAAATGCTGGAACACCATGCCGGTACGGCGCCGCAGCGCGACGAGCCCGTCCTCGTCGAGCGCGCCGACGTCGACGCCCTGCACGCGCACGCGGCCCGAGCTCGGCCGTTCGAGCCCATTCACGAGCCGCAGCAACGTCGACTTCCCGGCGCCGCTGCGGCCGATGATCCCGAATACCTCGCCGCGCCGCACGTCGAGCGTCACGTCGCGCAACGCGGCGGCCTGGCCGCGCGGCGTCGCGAACACCTTGCCGACCTGCTCCAGCGACACGGCCGCTGCGCCGGCCAAGTCGGCCGACGCTGCCGCTTCATCCTGCGTCGCGGCAGCGGCGCCGGCGCGCGCGGCCGACGTGTCGATGAAACCCAGCGTATCGAACAATTGCGTCATCACTTCGCCCCGTCAGGTTCACGCATGCGCGGGATGCGCAGCGGGATGGGCGGCGTCACGCGCGCGGGCCGGCCGGTGCTGTGCACCGGTGTGCCACGCGGGCAGGCGCGGGCCGGCGCCGAACAGCTTCTCGCGCAGCGTCGGCGCGGGATCGTAGTCTTCCTTGTAGATGCCGCGGTTCTGCAGCTCGGGCACGACCCAGTCGACGAAATCCTCGAACGACTCGGGCATCACGGTGCGCGTCAGGTTGAAGCCGTCGATGCCGGTCTCGTCGATCCACGACTGCAGCTCGTCCGCGACCTGCGACGGCGAGCCGACGATCGGCGCATAACGGCCGCCGAGCGACATCTGCTCGAGCATCCGCCGCACGGTCCACGCGCCGGTCGTGCTCTTGCGCGAGATCGCGTCGACGGCCGACTGGATCGAATCGGTCTTCACGTACGAGATCGGCTCGTCGAGGCCGTACTTCGCGAAGTCGATGCCGGTCGAGCTCGCGAAATGCGCGAGGCCGGCTTCGGGGCTCGCGTAGCGCCGGTATTCGTCGAACTTCTCGCGCGCGAGCCGCTCGGTTTCGGCCGTCACGACGCTCACGCCCGCGAAGATCCGGATCGACGCCGGGTCGCGCCCCTGCCGTGCGGCGGCCGCGCGGATGTCGAGCGCCGCCGCGCGCGCGGCGGCCTTGCTTTGCCCGTTCACGAACACGCATTCCGCGTGACGGCCGGCGAACTCGACGCCGCGCGCGGATGAACCGGCCTGGTACAGCACCGGCGTGCGCTGCAGCGACGGCTCGCTCAGGTGAATCGCGTCGAGCGAATAGAACGGCCCGTCGTGCTTCACCCGCCGCACCTTGCCCGGCTGCGCGAACACGCGCGCCTGCGCGTCGCGGATCACCGCGTCGTCGTCCCAGCTCTGTTCCCACAGCTTGTAGACGACATCCATGTAGTCGTCCGCGCGCTCGTAACGGTCGTCGTGGCCGATCTGCTGCGCGAGGCCCATCCCGCGCGCGGCGCTGTCGAGATAGCCGGTGACGATGTTCCAGCCCACCCGCCCTTTCGTCAGGTGATCGAGCGTCGACATGCGGCGCGCGAACAGGTACGGCGGCTCGTAGGTCAGGTTCGCGGTCACGCCGAAGCCGAGATGGCGCGTGACCTGCGCCATCGCGGGCACCAGCAGCAGCGGATCGTTGACGGGCACCTGCACCGATTCGCGCAGCGCGGCATCGGGGCCGCCGCCGAACACGTCGTACACGCCGACGATGTCCGCGAGGAAGATCCCGTCGAACTTGCCGCGTTCGAGCGTCTTCGCGAGGTCGGCCCAGTAGTCGAGATCGGTGTAGTGCGCGGAGCGGTCGCGCGGATGCGTCCACAGCCCATGGTTGATGTGCCCGACGCAGTTCATGTTGAACGCGTTGAGCAGGATCTTCTTGCGGTTCGCCGTCGTCATGCCCGCCTCCGTCACCACGCGATCGCGTACAGCGAGCCGAACGCGTTGTCGAGCGCACGGCGCACGGCCGGCGAGTGCTGGTAGATCGCGATGAACTTGCGGATGCGCGGATCGTTCACGCTGTCCGGCCGCACGACCCACTGGATCGCGAAGATCTTGTTCTCGGTGCCGTCGAACAGCAGCGCGCTGTTCGGGTCGGTCGTGCCGGCGAGCTTGATGAAGCTCGGGTAGCCCTGCGCGAGATCGACGTCGTCGAGCGAGCGCGCGAGCTGCGACGCCTCCAGCGGAATGATCTTCAGGTGCTTCGGGTTCGCGACGATGTCGTGCGTCGTCGCGCGGTAGTCGGCGCCCGGCTTCAGCGTGATGAGCCCTGCGCGCTGCAGCAGCAACAGCCCGCGCCCGCCGTTCACCGGATCGTTCGCGATCGCGACCTTCGCGCCGTCCTTCAGCTCGCTGAAGCTTTTCACCTTCTTCGAATAGAGGCCGATCTTCATGATCGTGCCGGGCGCGATCGACACGAAGTTGTAGCCGCCCTGCCGGTTCGCGTTCTCGAGGAACGGGATGTGCTGGAAGTAGTTGACGTCGATGTCCTTGTTCGCGAGCGCCGCGTTCGGCGTATTCCAGTCGGTGAATTCGACGATCTTCACGTCGAGCCCCTGCGCCTTCGCCTCCTTCGCGGCGACCTTCAGCGCTTCGATCTGCGGGCTGGTCGAGATGCCGACCTTCAGCGGCGCGGTGTCGGCGTGCGCGCCATCGAGCAGCGCGACGCCAAGCAGGGTGGCGGCCAGCAGACGCGCGACGCGGCCGGCGGAAAAGCGGGCGGAAAAAACGGCATGCAGCATGGAAACCACTCTCCTGTCCAAAGACGGTATCGACGGATGAGCGACGCCGCGGCGAACGCATGGGCGTTCTCCGGACCGGGGTCAAACGCGTCGGAAAAGGATCAGCCGATGATAGAGAGCGGCGCGGAGACGGTCTACGAAGCGATTGTGCGAAGAAAATCGCGCGCGGCGATATGGCGGGCGGCCGCACCGGATCGGGCGTCAGGCCGAAATCTCGGCCTGGGCGCCGGGCGAATTCCGAAATCTCGGCCAGCCGGTCGCACCCCTCATTCGGCAGGAAAAATAAATCCCTTGCAAATCAAGGTATTAAAAATATTCCGGCCGGCCGGATTTCTGGCACGGAGGTTGCGTAATAGACGGCACACGATGCCGCGAAGCGATGCAGGCATTCCAACATCAGGAGACACGTCTTGCAGACCTCTATCCATACCCCGCCCCATCCGGAGCCGGTTTCCGGCGCCGTCGCCCCCCCGCGCGAGCGCTTCTGGCCGGAAGGCTGGTGGAAACTGATGGAAATCCGCATCGGCATCATTCCGCTGCCCGTCTACTTCATCCTGCTCGCGCTGATCGTCGGCTTCTCGGTGACCGGCAAGGTGCCCGGCGAGATCTCGATGGCGATCGCGGTGCTTGCGTTCTTCGGCTTCACCTGCGCGGAACTGGGCAAGCGCCTGCCGCTGTTGCGCAACATCGGCGCGGCCGCGATCTTCGCGACCTTCGTGCCGTCGGCGCTCACGTACTACCACGTGCTGCCGAAGCCGGTGCTGAACCTCACCGTCGAATTCACGAAGTCGACCAACTTCCTGTACCTGTTCATCGCGTCGATCATCGTCGGCAGCATCCTGAGCATGGATCGCCGCGTGCTGATCCAGGGTTTCCTGAAGATCTTCATCCCGCTCGCGGCCGGCTCGGTCGCGGCCGCGATCGTCGGCACGGCGGTCGGCACCGCGCTCGGCCTCGGCGCGCGCCACACGCTGCTGTACATCGTCGTGCCGATCATGGCGGGCGGCGTCGGCGAAGGCGCGATTCCGCTGTCGATCGGCTATTCGGAACTGATGCACCTGCCGCAAGGCGAGATGTTCGCGATGGTGCTGCCGCCGGTGATGCTCGGCAGCCTGACCGCGATCATCCTGTCGGGCGCGCTCGACATGCTCGGCAAGCGCTTGCCGCACCTGACCGGCAACGGCCGCCTGCAGGTTGGCGAAAGCGGCGACATGACGCCGGAAAACGAAGAGATTCGCGGCCACGTCGACGTGACGCACATCGCGGGCGCCGGCATCACGGCCATTACGCTGTACCTGGTCGGCCTGATGGCGCACAAGCTGTTCGGCCTGCCCGCACCGGTCGCGATGCTGTTCCTCGCGGTGCTCGTGAAGCTCGCGCGCGCGGTGTCGCCGCCGCTGCAGGAAGGCGCGTTCGTCGTCTACAAGTTCTTCTCGACCGCCGTCACGTATCCGCTGCTGTTCGCGATCGGCGTCGCGATGACGCCGTGGGACAAGCTGACCGCCGCGTTCACGATCGTCAACGTCGTCACGATCGTGTCGACCGTCGCGACGCTGATGGGCACCGGTTTCGTGGTCGGCCGCCTGTTGAAGATGTACCCTATCGACACCGCAATCGTGAACGCCTGCCACAGCGGGCAAGGCGGCACCGGCGACGTCGCGATCCTGACGGCCGCGAACCGGATGCAGCTGATGCCGTTCGCGCAGATCGCGACGCGTATCGGCGGCGCGATCGTCGTCACGGTCACGCTGATCCTGGTCGCACACTTCGGATGACGCGCCGCCGCGCGCACCGTCGCGCAGGCCGCTTCGCACGCGCCGCCGCCGGCCCCGCCGGCGCGCGGCGCGCGTCGTTCAGGGCGTCGTGTCGGGCGTCCCGCCGTGCGGACGGTTGCGGGCTTCGATGAGGGCGAACGTGCAGAAGAGCTTCAAGGGAATCCCGTGGTGGGGCTGGGCATCGGCCGGCGTGCTGTACATGTGCGTCGCAGCCGCGGCCGTCGATTTCGCGTGGGAACGCGCGATCGACGCGCTCGAGGAAGCCGGCGCGCACCGGCTCGACCTGTATGCGTCGAGCCTGAAAAGCGAACTCGGCCGCTTCGAGATCCTGCCCGGCCTGGTCGCGCGGCAGGACAGCGTGCGCACGATGCTGAAAACCGCGCCGAACGACGCCCCCGAGCTCGTGCACACGGTCGACACCTACCTCGAAGCCGTGAACCGCGACGCGGGCAGCGGCGCGGTCGACGTGATCGACCTGCAGGGCGACGTGATCGCCGCCAGCAACTGGAACGAGACGCTCAGCTTCGTCGGCACCAACGTGTCGTACCGGCCGTATTTCAAGGACGCGCTCGCGCGCGGCAGCGGCCGCTTCTTCGGCATCGGCACCAACACCGGCGTGCCGGGTGTCTACTTCGCCAGCGCGGTGCGCGACGACGGCGTGCCGATCGGCGTGGCCGCCGTCAAGATCAGCGTCGATCCGCTCGAATCGGCGTGGCGTGCGCCGGGCGTCGCCGCGATGGTCGTCGACAGCAACGGCGTGGTCGTGATCTCGACCGAACCCGCGTGGAAATTCACCGCGCTGCGCCCGATCACCGCGCAGCAGCAGCATGACATCCAGGTGTCACGGCAATACGCGGGCCGCACGGTCGACGCGCTGCCGTACCGCCGCATCGGCGACCGCAGCGCGGCCGCGTGGTTCGGCACCTTTCCCGATACGCGTCACAGAGGCCGCACCACGCGCTATCTCGTGATGTCGCGCCCGGCGCCGCAGGCCGGCGATTCGCTGATGGTGCTGCTCGACATCGCGGGCGCGCGGCGCCAGCAGCAGACGGCCTTCGTGTTCGTCACCGGCGCGTTCCTGATCGCCGCGCTGCTCGCCGGCTACGCGATCCAGCGCCGCCGGGCGATCGTCGCGCGGCTGAACGCGCAGGACGCGCTGCGGCGCGCGAACGACCAGCTCGAGCTGACCGTCGCGCAGCGCACGGCCGCACTGACGGCCGCGAACGAACGGATGCAGCGCGAGATCGTCGAGCGCGAGCGCACCGAGCAGCGGCTGCGCGCGTCGCAGCAGGAAGTCGTGCACGCGGGCAAGCTCGCGGTGCTCGGGCAGATGGCCGCCGGCCTCACGCACGAACTGAACCAGCCGCTCGTCGCGATCCGCACGCTGTGCGACAACGCGCGCACGTTCTTCGAGCGCGGCCAGCCGGCGCCGGCGCTCGCCAATCTCGAGCGAATCGGCAAGCTCGTCGACAGCATGGCCGTGCTCACCGGCGAGCTGAAGACCTTCGCGCGCAAACCCGACGTCGAACGCGTCGCGGTCTCGCTGAACGAGGCCGTCGCGCATGCACGGCTCATCTACGACGCGCGGATCCGCGACGAAGGCGTGCAGCTCGACGTGAACATCGCGCCCGGTACCGCCGTGTCGGCCGAGTCGAGCCAGCTGCAGCAGGTGATCGTCAACCTGCTCGGCAACGCGCTCGACGCGGTGCACGACGCGCCCGTGCGCCGCATCGTCATCGAGGCCGCGGGGCCGGACGAAGCCGGCCGCGTGCGCCTCACCGTCGCCGACAGCGGCGCGGGCATCGCGCCCGAGGTGCTACCGCACCTGTTCGAGCCGTTCGTCACGACCAAGCCGCGCGGCCAGGGCCTCGGGCTCGGCCTCGCGATCACGTCGCGCATCGTCGAGGCGTTCGGCGCGAAGATCGCCGCGACGAACCGCGACGAAGGCGGCGCGCAGTTCAGTATCGAATTCGCGGCGGCAACGCTGCAAAGGACAGAGCATGGAAGATGAGATTCGGGTGCTGGTCGTCGAGGACGATGAAAACGTCCGGATCGGCGTCGAGCAGGCGGTCGCGCTTGCCGGCTTCGCGGTCGATGCGTTCGCGTCGGCCGCCGACGCGCTGCATCACGTCGCGCCCGGTGCGCCGGTCGTGATCGTGTCGGACGTGCGGATGCCGGGCATCGACGGGCTGCAGCTGCTCGATCGCGTGATGGCCATCGACGCGCAGATCCCGGTCGTGCTGATCAGCGGCCATGCCGATATCTCGACGGCCGTCGGCGCGATGCAGGTCGGCGCGTACGACTTCATCGAGAAGCCGT
The DNA here is from genome assembly GCF_020420125.1 of Burkholderia sp. AU30280. Classification (NCBI taxonomy): domain Bacteria; kingdom Pseudomonadati; phylum Pseudomonadota; class Betaproteobacteria; order Burkholderiales; family Burkholderiaceae; genus Burkholderia; species Burkholderia sp. AU30280. The sequence goes on along the minus strand of NZ_JAIZRY010000005.1, from coordinate 445,970 downwards.
TTTCGTCGGACGTGATTGCCGGGCGCGTCGCGCGCGCGGTCGAGAAGCGCCGCCTGACGCTCGAGGTACAGGGCCTGCGCGCGGCGCTGAACAACTGGCAGGGCATCGAGGCGTTCGTGCTCGGCAAGTCGCCCGCGATGGCCGACGTGCGCAAGAAGATCCTGCGCCTCGCCGATACGTCGGTGTCGGTGCTGATCACCGGCGAAACGGGCACCGGCAAGGAGCTGATCGCGCGTAGCCTGCACGACTTCGGCAGCCGGCGCGACGCGCATTTCGTCGCGCTGAACTGCGGCGGCCTGCCCGAGCAGGTGTTCGAGAGCGAACTGTTCGGTCACGAAGCCGGCGCGTTCACCGGTGCGATCAAGAAGCGCATCGGCAAGATCGAATGGGCGGACGGCGGCACGCTGTTCCTCGACGAGATCGAGACGATGCCGATTCCGCTGCAGATCAAGATGCTGCGCGTGCTGCAGGAGCGCGTGGTCGAGCGGCTCGGCGCGAACGAGCTGATTCCGGTCGACTGCCGCGTGGTCACCGCGTCGAAGGCCGATCTCGCAGAACTCGCGGCCGACGGCCGCTTTCGCGCGGACTTGCTGTATCGCCTGAACGTCGCGCAGATCGAGCTGCCGCCGCTGCGCGAGCGGCGCGAGGACGTGCCGCTGCTGTTCGAGCATTTCGTGCTCGCGGCCGCGCGGCGCTTCGGGCAGCCGGCGCCGGTCGTCACGGCTGCGCAGGTATCCGAACTGATGACGCACGCGTGGCCCGGCAATGTGCGCGAGCTGCAGAACGTGGCCGACCGCTTCGTGCTCGGCCTGACCGGCGACAGCCTGCTGTCGTCCGGCGGCACGCCGGCCGCGGGCGGCACGCTCGCGGAACAGCTCGCGTATTTCGAGCGGATGCTGATCGAGGACGCGCTGCAGCGTCATAACGGCAACGTCGCGGAGGCGAGCGAAGCGCTCGGGATGCCGAAGAAAACGCTCTATCACAAGCTGCGCAACCTGCGGATTCCCGCGCGCGGCGACGCGGCAGCCGATGGCGGCGAGTGACGCGAACGAGGACACGCACAGCATGGATCGCATCGAAGTCACCGAACAAGGCCGCATCACCGGCCACCTGATCCGCGGCGTCACGCGCGCGCGGAAAACCTTCCGCCCGAGCGACTGGCCCGAGCGCCTCGCGGGTGTCATCACGCTGTTCGTCGGCGAACGGCGGCCCGGCTATCCGTGCGCGCTGTCGCGGCTCGCGATGCCCGTCGTCGACGGCGGCATCAAATGCCTGTTCGTGTCGGACGAATTGCGCACCGTGTGCGCGGACGCATTCGACTTCGCGATGCAGTTCGCGGCCGACAACGACCTCCCCGTCGAGCTTCAGAGCGCGCCCGCGCTGACGGTGCGCTGACGCGCGGGCCGCTTTCGCGGCTCGCATGCTTCCCGTTTTCCAAAGGTGCGATGCGCAGGTGCGCAGGTCGCCGCACGCCCTTTTTTCGGCCATTCCGGCGCTGCGACCCACCGTTAGACGATTGAAAGTATCGATACCCGTCCCCTTCCGACAAGGGTTTCCGGCCGAGCCATCAATAAAATTGATCGTCACGATGAAAATTATGCGTTTTCCTTGCAGGTCGCCGTGATGCATAGTTGCGTCGTGTTGACGCACCTTTGAGTCTTTCAGTCATGAACATGCGAATCGAGCCGTCCGTGCTCGCGAACCCCGACCTGCAATTTGCGACGCTTTCGTCAGGCATCAGCCTGCCGTATGTCGAGCGGGGCAGCGGCGCGCCGATGGTGTTCGTGCACGGCTCGCTGTGCGATTACCGCTACTGGGATCCGCAGCTCGCATCGCTGTCGGCCCACTACCGCTGCATCGCGCCGAGCCTCAGCCATTACTGGCCGGCCGTCGAAGCGGGCATCCAGGACGAGTTCAGCTGGCAGAACCACGTCGACGAGCTCGCCGAATTCATCGATGCGCTCGATCTCGGCCCCGTGCACCTGGTCGGCCACTCGCGCGGCGGCAGCGTCGCATTCAACGTGGCGCGCCAGCATCCGCACCTCGTCGAGTCGCTGACGCTCGCCGATCCGGGCGGCCCGCTGCAACAGCCGGGCGTGCGCGAAGCCGCGCTGCCGGCCGCCGCGATCGCGCTGCGCACGAAGGCCGTGAACCTGATCGGGCAAGGCGACGTCGAAGCGGGCCTCGAGATGTTCGTCGATTCCGTGAGCCTGCCGGGCGCATGGAAGAAGAGCACGTCGCGTTTCCGCACGATGGCGATCGACAACGCGAGCACGCTGCCGAAGCAGCTGCGCGACCCGCTGCCCGCGTATTCGCAGCACACGGCCGGCGACATCGCGTGCCGCACGCTGCTGATCGACGGCCAGCGCAGCCCGAAGATGTTCCGCAACAACGTCGACACGCTGTCGCAGTGGATCGGCAACGCGCAACGGCAGACCGTCGCCGGTGCGTCGCACGGGATGAACGCCGCGAGCCCGGCCGTGTTCAACCGCTTCGTGCACGAGTTCGTCGCCGCGTAATTTCCCGGGCGGCGTTCGTTCCGCCCGGTTTTCCTGCTTCATTCGGAAACGGTGCGGACCGGCCCCGCACCGCTTTCCTGTCGCCCGCCGCACGTCACCGGCGTATCCGCCGCGCGGATCCAGACACCTCTGCACGATCCGCGTCCGCGTGCCGGACACCGGCGCGGCGCATCGCATCACGCCGCCGGCTCAGCCTTCCGCGTCACCGCATCGGGCAACCCGAACACGCTGTCGAACGCCCAGTTGTACGTGAACGTGAAGATCGGGAAGAACACGATCAGCACGGCGTCGTACAGGAACGCCTGCAGCAGCGACACGTCGAGCCACCACGCGATCAGCGGGATCAGGAACGTCACGAGCGCGACCTGGAAGCCGATCGCATGCAGCACGCGGCGACCGACCGTGCGCGTCGTCGCCGCACGCTTGCGCTCCCACGCCTCGAACGCGAGGTTGTACAGGAAATTGACGGTGACGCCCGTCGTCGAGATCATCACCCCCATCACACCGCTCGTCGCCACGCTCGCGCCGCTCAGCATGCCGAGCACCGACGAGGCGATCAGGATGCCGAGCACCTCGAACATCACGACGTAGACTATGCGTCTCTTCCACCCTTGCATGATGACCATCCACCTTCCATCGAACAAGGTGGCGAGACTATCAGCGGGTAGCACGTCCGCAAAAGTCAGGTCCTTTCAATTTTTCTGACAGGAAGCCCTCGCATGCTGACCAGCGACCACATCGACATGCTGCTGACCGTCATCGACAAAGGCTCGTTTTCCGCCGCCGCACGTGCGCTCGGCCGCACGCCGTCGGCAGTCAGCATGGCGATCGCGAACCTCGAGGCCGAACTCGGCCTCGTGCTGTTCGACCGCGGCACGCGCGAACCGACGCCGACCGCCGCGATGGCCGCGCTGCTGCCCGACGCACGCTCGATCGCCGAACGGCTGCTCGCGCTGCGCGCGCACGCGCAGCACCTGTCGGAAGGCGTCGAGGACACGCTGCGGCTCGGGCTCGCGGCGGAACTCGACGGCGCACCCGTCGCCCGCGCGCTGACGGCCGTCGCCGCGAAGTATCCGGCGCTCGCGATCGGCATCGTCACGGCGCCGCAGGACGCGATCGTCGACGCGCTGCATCGCGGCGCTGTCGATCTGTGCGTCGCGTACGGCGGGCTCGACCTGCATCCGCAGGAACAGATCCACGCGCTGTGGACCGAAACGCTCATTGCAGTCGCCGCGCCGAGCCATCCGCTGATCGCCGAAGCCGCGCATCCCGAGGCGATCGAGCGACTGTCGGGCTTTCGGCAGATCGTGATCGCCGATCCGGAGCGGCCGCTGACCGACATTCGGCCGGTGATCGGCAACCGCACGTGGAAGGTGACCGACATGGCGACCGCGATCGCGCTGGTGAAGGCCGGTCATGGCTGGGCGAACCTGCCGGCCTCCGTGATCGGCCGATACGTCGCCGACGGCGAACTCGCGCCGCTCGTGTTCGCGAACATCCGCAACGGGCTGCCGCTGCCGGTTTACCTGCGCCGGCCGAAACACACGGGGCTCGGCAAGGCGGCCAGCGAACTGGTCCGCGCGCTGCGGGCCGCCGGCGATGAAAAATGACCGGCGTGGCGGCGAACGCCGCCACGCCGTCGGTCAACGCATGACGGCTTGACCGTTAGTTGCGAGTTGCGATTAGTGCGCTGTCACCGCCGCACTCTGGATCGAATCGACGAGCGCCGCGTTGTCGTAGCGTCGTCCGGCAATGCCCCATCCACCGTCGACCGCATGGACGACGTTCACCCAGACTTGCGCAGGCGTCAGCCGCCCGCCCGCACGGCGCAGCACGATCGCGGTCGCCCGTTCGACGAATTGCCGTTGCCGGTCGGGCGCCGCCAGCGCCACCGCGGGCAGCTTCAGCTCGACGAACGCGGCTGGCTCCGCGCGTCCGTGCACGAAGGTCCGGTGCCGCGGCAGCACGTTGAGCGTGCCTACCACGTTCGGCGCCAGGAACGCATTCCCGGTCAACCCCTCGACTTCCAGCAGCGCATCGGTCAACTCGGCAAACACCGGCCCTTCGTCGTCCGGCGTGAAAACCCCTTCGGATACTGTCAGCGTAATCGGCATCGCACTTTCTCCTGGTCAGGTCATCGGTTGGGTGACGTGATATAAATATCAGTCACTCTCTATACGATAGACACTGATCACTCTCTTTGCAAGATAAAGAGCGATCGCTCTGAAGCGAGCCTGTCATGCGTTATACCGTCGAGCACAAGCACGAAACCCGCACGCGCATCCTCGATGCCGCGAGCCGCCTGTTCCGCCAGGAGGGGTATGGCGGTTCCGGCATCGGTCCGCTGACGAAGGCGGCGGGTGTCACCAACGGCGCGTTCTACGGCCATTTCAAAACGAAGGGCGAAGCGTTCCGGCAGGTCGTCCTCGATGGCCTCGACCAGCTCCGGCAGGGCGTCGCGACGCTCAAGGCCGAGCACGGCGCGCACTGGCGGCGCACGTTCGTATCGTTCTACCTCGGCCCGCGGCGCACGTGCGAACTCGGCGAAAGCTGCGCGCTGCCCAGCCTGTCCCCGGAAGTGATGCGCGCCGACGACGAAACGCGCGACGCATACGCGCACGCATTGCGACAGATCGTCGACGAAGTGTCGTCCGGGATGGACAACCCACCCGACGACGATCGCGCGATCGCGCTCCTTGCGCTGCTGTCGGGCGGCGTCACGCTCGCGCGCGCGGTGCGCGACCCCGAGCTGGCGCAGCGCATCGCCGATGCGGTCGGCCGGTACGCGGTGGTGATCGCCGAACGCGCTGACGTGCAGCCCGAGCAACAGAAGTAACCAGCCGCCAACAAAAAAACCCGATCCGCGTCGCCACGGATCGGGGTTCTTTGATCGACCACTTGTTGCAACGGCCCGCCTCGGGCCGGCGCGTCAACGCGCGGCCACCTCCGCCTTGACGGACGCCGCATCGCCGACCGCCGTCGGCGCCGCCCCCCACCCGCCGCCCAACGCGCGGATCAGGTTCACGGTCGACACGGCCTGCGCACCGGTCAACTGGTTCGCCTGCAGTTGCGACTGGAGCACCGAACGCTCGCTGTCGATCACGTCGAGATAGGCAACCTCGCCTTCCTGATACTGCATGCGCGACAACGTCGCCGCACGGCGCGACGCATTGACGGCCGCATCCTGCGCGCGGATCTGGTCGTCGAGCAGACGCAGGTCGGCGAGATTGTCCTCGACCTCGCGGAACGCGACGAGCACCTGCTGCCGGTAGTTCGCGACCTGCTCGTCGTACTGCGCGCGCGCCTGCTGCACGCCGGCCGCACGGCGTCCGCCGTCGAACAGCGGCAGCGTCAGCGCGGTGCCGGCGAACGGCCCGAGCAGGAACGTGCGGCTCGACCACAGGAACAGGTTGCCGAGCGTCGACGCTTCATAGCCGAACGCGCCCGTGATATCGAGCTTCGGGAAATACGCGGACTTCGCGAGGCCGATCCGCGCGTTCGCGGCCGCCATCGCACGCTCGGCCGCCGACACGTCCGGGCGGCGCTCGAGCAGCGCGGACGGCAGGCCCGGCGGAATCTTCACCGCGACCGGCACGATCGGCGTCTCCTTGAACCCGAAATCCGCCGGCGCCTTGCCGAGCAGGATCGCGAGCGCATGCTCGGACGCCGCGCGCCGGCGCGCGACGCCGACTGCATCGGCCTGTGCGCTGGCCAGCTCGTTCTTCGCGCGCGACACGTCGAGTTCGCTGATGTCCCCTTCGTTGAAGCGGCGCTGCACGAGCTTCAGCGCCTGCTCGCGCAGATCCACGGTGCGGCGGTACAGATCCTGGTCCGCATCGAGCTGACGCAGTTCGAAGTAGTTCTGCGCGACGTCCGCCTGCAGCGCGAGCTGCACCGAACGGAACAGCGCTTCGCTCTGCGCCTGGTCGGCGCGCGACGCCTCGACGTTGCGGCCGACTCGGCCGAACAGGTCGGCTTCGTACGACACCGTGCCCTGTGCGCGCCACAGCGTCGCATTGGTCGGGCCCGTGCCCTGCGGCTGGAACTGCGACGCCGACGACAGCCCTTCGCGCGTCGGCCCGAAACCGGCGCCGACTTGCGGGAACCACTGCGAGCGCGCCGAACGCGTCGCCGCGCGCGCTTCCTCGACACGTGCGGCGGCGGCCTTCAGGTTCTGGTTCGCGGCAAGCGCCTGCGTCTCGAGCGAATCGAGCACCGGGTCGCCGAACACCTTCCACCATTCGCCGCGATGTTCGCCGTCCGACGGCTCGGCCGTCTTCCACGTGCCGGCCTGTTCGCCCGCGGCGAGCGTCGGCGCTTCCTTGAACGCGGCGGGCGTCGGCGCATCCGGGCGCTTGTAGTCGGGGCCCACCGCGCACGCGGCGAGCAGCGTCGCGAGCAGGGTGCTCGCGGCCGCCACCTTCGCGAAGCGCATCAGGCCATTCGTGTTGTGCATGTTGTCCATCGTCTTATCCTCAAGCATCCGAAGCCGGCACGCCCGGGGCCGTCACGCCGTAGCCGGCCGAGTCCTTGCCGGCGACGTGAATCTTGCCGCCCGCGAGCGTGCGCAGCACGACGTAGAACACCGGCGTCAGCATCAGCCCGAACAGCGTCACGCCAAGCATCCCGAAGAACACCGCGACCCCCATCGCATGGCGCATTTCCGAACCGGCACCCGTCGACGTGACGAGCGGCACCACGCCCATGATGAAGGCGATCGACGTCATCAGGATCGGGCGCAGCCGCAGCCGGCTGGCCTCGATCGCGGCCTCGAGCGGCGTCCTGCCGTCGTGTTCGAGTTCACGCGCGAATTCGACGATCAGGATCGCGTTCTTCGCCGACAGCCCCACCAGCACCATCAGGCCGATCTGCGTGAAGATGTTGTTGTCGCCCTGCGTGAGCCACACGCCGGTCAGCGCCGACAGAATGCTCATCGGCACGATCAGGATCACCGCGAGCGGCAGCGTCAGGCTTTCATACAACGCGGCGAGCACGAGGAACACGAGCAGCACGCTGATCGGGAACACGTACATCGCCGAATCGCCGGCAAGAATCTGCTGGTACGTGAGGTCGGTCCATTCGAACCGCACGCCGCGCGGCAGCGTCTCGTGCGCGATGCGCTCGATCGCGGCCTGCGCCTGGCCCGACGAGAAGCCCGGTGCCGGGCCGCCGTTGATGTCGGCCGCCGTGTAGCCGTTGTAGCGCACGACCATTTCCGGGCCGAACGTCGGCGTCACCGTGACGAGCGACGACAGCGGCACCATCTCGCCCTTGTCGTTGCGCGTCTTCAGCTGCAGGATGTCGTCCGCGCGCTGGCGGAACGGCGCATCGGCCTGCACGCGCACCTGGTACACGCGCCCGAAGCGGTTGAAGTCGTTCACGTACAGCGAGCCGAGATACACCTGCATCGTGTTGAACACGTCGGTCACGGGCACGCCGAGCTGCTTCGCCTTCACGCGGTCGAGATCGACGTTCAGCTGCGGCACGTTGATCTGGTAGCTCGTGAACAACGGGCCGAGTTCAGGCGCCTGCTGCGCGCGCTTGATGAAGTCGTTGGATGCATCCGCAAGCCGCGCATAGCCGACCGCGCCGCGATCCTCGATCTGCATCTTGAAACCGCCGAGCGTACCGAGGCCGAGCACCGGCGGCGGCGGGAACACCGCGACGAACGAGTCCTTGATCGCGCCGTACTGCTGGTTCAGCGCGCCGGCGATCGCACCGGCCGACAGCGCCTTGCCGTGCCGTTCGGAGAACGGCTTCAGCGTGACGAACACGATGCCCGCGCTCGAGCTGTTCGTGAAGCCGTTCACCGACAGCCCCGGGAATGCCACCGCGCTCTCGACACCCGGCTGCTTCAGCGCGATCGAGCCCATGTCGCGGATCACCTTCTCGGTGCGGTCGAGCGATGCGCCGTTCGGCAGCTGCGCGAACGCGATCAGGTACTCCTTGTCCTGCGCGGGCACGAAGCCGCCCGGCACGACCTTCGACACCAGCACGGTCGCGCCCACCAGCACGAGGTACACGCCGAGCATCAGCGTCTTGCGCGACAGCACGCCACGCACGCCGCGGCCGTAGTTCTCCGCACCGCGGTGGAACACCTTGTTGAAGCCCCGGAAGAAGCCGCCGAGCACGCGGTTCATCACGCGCGTGAGCCAGTCTTCCTTGTCGCCGTGGCCCTTCAGCAGGATCGCGGACAACGCCGGCGACAGCGTCAGCGAGTTGAACGCCGAGATCACCGTCGAGATCGCGATGGTCATCGCGAACTGCTTGTAGAACTGGCCGGTCAGGCCCGACATGAACGCGAGCGGCACGAACACCGCGACGAGCGTCAGCGCGATCGCGATGATCGGACCGCTCACTTCCTGCATCGCCTTGTAGGTCGCCTGCCGCGCGTTCATCCCGCTCTCGATGTTGCGCTCGACGTTCTCGACCACCACGATCGCATCGTCGACCACGATCCCGATCGCCAGCACCATCCCGAACAACGACAACGCGTTGATCGAATACCCGAACGCGAGCAGCAGCGAGAACGTGCCGATGATCGACACCGGCACCGCGATCAGCGGAATCAGCGACGCGCGCCAGGTCTGCAGGAACACGATCACGACGATCACGACCAGCGCGATCGCTTCGAGCAGCGTGTGCACGACGGCCTTGATCGACGAACGCACGAACTGCGTCGGGTCATAGACGATCTTGTAGTCGACGCCCGCCGGCATGTCCTGCTTCAGCTCGGCCATCGTCTTGCGCACTTCGTCCGAGATCTGCAGCGAGTTCGCGCCCGGCGACTGGTTGATCGCCATCGCGACGGCCGGCTTGTTGTCGAGCAGCGAGCGCAGCCCGTATTCTGACGCGTCGAGCTGGATCCGCGCGATGTCGCGCAGGTGCGTGACGCCGCCGTCCGGCGTCGTCTTCACGACGATGTCGCCGAACTCGTCTTCCGTCTGCAGACGGCCGCGCGCATTCACCGACAACTGCAGCGGCGTGCCCGGCAGCGACGGCGATGCGCCGATCACGCCGGCCGCGACCTGCACGTTCTGCTCGCGGATCGCCTGCACGACGTCCTCGGCCGACAGCCCGCGCTGCGCGACCTTCTGCGGATCGAGCCACACGCGCATCGCGTAGTCGCCCGAACCCCACAGCTGCACCTGGCCGACGCCCTGGATCCGCGACAGGCGATCCTTCACGTTGATCAGCGCGTAGTTGCGCAGGTAGGTCATGTCGTAGCGGTTGTCCGGCGAGATCAGGTGGACCACCATCGTCAGCGTCGGCGAGCTCTTCACCGTCGTGATGCCGAGCCGCTGCACGTCTTCCGGCAGGCGCGGCAGCGCCTGGTTCACGCGGTTCTGCACGAGCTGCGTGGCCTTGTCCGGATCGGTGCCGAGCTTGAACGTGACGGTGATCGTCATGTTGCCGTCGCTGTTCGCCTGCGACTGCATGTAGAGCATGTCCTCGACGCCGTTGATCTGCTCTTCAAGCGGCGACGCGACCGTCTCGGCGATCACTTTCGGGTTCGCGCCCGGATACTGCGCCTTCACGATCACCGAAGGCGGCACGACTTCCGGATATTCCGAGATCGGCAGCAGGAACATCGCGATCACCCCGCCGAGCAGAATGATCACCGATAGGACTCCTGCGAAGATCGGTCGGTCGATAAAGAATTTTGAAATGTTCATGTGTGGCTCTGTCTGGTTGAACGCGGATACGAAGCGGCGGGCCGCTTACGAATCCGCCTTCGCCGGTGCGGCCGGCTTCGCGGTGCTCGCGAGCGGCGCGGACGGTGCGTCACCGCCCGTCATCGGGACCATGTGCGGCTTCACCTGTTCACCGGGGCGCACGCGCTGCGTACCGTTCACGACCACGCGATCGCCGGCGGAGAGCCCGCTCACGATCACGCGCTGGTTGCCGTGCTGCATCCCTTGCTGCACTTCGCGGTACGACACGCGGCCCTGCTGGTCGACGACGAACACGAACTTCTTGTCCTGGTCGGTGTTGATCGCCGCGTCGTCGACGAGCAGTGCCTCGTGCGGCGCGCTGCCGCCCACCTTCACACGCGCGTAGAGGCCCGGGACGAGCGCGCCATCGGCGTTGTCGAAGCGCGCGCGCACGCGGATCGTGCCGGACGACGTGTCGAGCCGGTTGTCGACCGAGTCGATCTCGCCGCTACGCGAGTAGCCCGTTTCGTTCGCGAGACCGAGCTCGACCGGCACCTTGCGGCCGCTGCGCGCACCGCTGATGTATTGCAGATAGGTCTGCTCGTCCGCGTCGAACGATGCGTAGATCGGCGACACCGACACCAGCGTCGTCAACGGCGCGGCCGATGCACCGGCCGACACGACGTTGCCGAGCGTGATTTCCGCGCGCGACACGCGGCCCGACACCGGCGCGGTGATCCGCGTATAGCCGAGGTTGATGCGCGCCGTTTCCAGCGCCGCTTCGGCAGCCTTCAGGTTCGCCGCCGCCTCGCGCGCCGCATTCTGCTTCTCGTCGTAGTCGCGTTTCGCGATCGCGTTGTCGCCGATCAGCCGCTGCGCGCGCTGCCAGTCGGTCTGCGCGTAGCCGTTGCGCGCCTGCGCGGCCGCGAGCTGCGCAGCCGCACGATCGGTTTCGGCCTGGTACGGGCGCGGGTCGATCACGAACAGCACGTCGCCCTTCTTCACGAGCGCGCCGTCCTTGAAGTTCACCGCGACGATCGTGCCCGACACTTGCGGGCGCACGTCGACTTTCTCGACCGCTTCGAGGCGGCCCGAATAACTCTGCCAGTCGGTCACGGTCTGCGGCACGACGGTCGCGACGTCGACTTCGGGCAGCGGCGCTGCCGCTTTCTCCGGTGCGTTTGCGTTCACGCGCATCGCGCCGAACGTTCCGAGGCCGACGACGGCGAGCGTCACGATCGCCGCTGTCGCGATTCGGGAACGGGAGGTGCGTAGGATGGCCATGTGGATCTCCAGTAAACGTGGATTGGTTTTGGTTATTCGGAACGGTTCGGCTGGCGCGCCTGGAAGCGGCACTGGAAGAAGCGCACGGCTTCCTCGAATGCGGCTTCGTGCGTCGCGAGCGCGGCGTGCGTGATGTCCGGATAGCGGATCACCTGCGTGAGCACGCCCGACGAGATCAGGCAGCCCGCATACTTCTCCGCTTCGACGTGCAGCACGTCGTTCTGCGCGGTGACGACGAGCGTCGGCGGCAGCCCCGCGAGGCGCACCGATTCGAGCGGCGCCGCGTACGGGTGCATCCGTTGCGCGGCCTGCGGCAGGTACGCGCGATAACATGCCGCGCATTCGCGCGCGGTGATGTCCGATGCGAGGCGCTCGGCGTCGCCGATGCGCGTCATGCTCGGGTCGAGCATCGGGCCGAACAGCGCCTGCGCGGCGATCGACACTTCGCCGCGATCGCGTGCGATGAATGCCAGGCAGTTCGCGAGCTGGCCGCCCGCGTCGTGACCCGCGACACCGATCTTCTTCGGGTTGCCGCCGAACGCGCGGGCGCGCGTCGCGGCCCACACGGCGGCGCGATACGCATCCTCCGGCGCGGCCGGAAAAGGAAAGGCCGGCGCGAGCGAATAATCGACCGACACGACGAGCGCTGGTAAGCGTTCTGCTAAAAAACGCGCGGCGAAATCGGCGTCTTCGAGCGAACCGCGGACGAAGCCGCCGCCGTGGAAATAAAGCACTACCGGCAACCCGGTCTTGTCCGGGCGGCGGTACAGGCGCAGCACGATGTCCTGCGCGTAGCCGGGAATTTCCACTTCGGCGACCGTCAGCGCCGCGCCCGCCGTGGCTTGCGCGGGCAAAGCGGCTTTCAGGAATTTGCTGAATTCAGAAGCGTCCATGACGATGCAGCATCCATTTCGAGATGGAACGAATTCTGGGTCCGGCAGACATTGGGATAAATGCCTATAATCCGGCAACACAATTCAACGCCCCCGAACAATCCGAGGCTGCGTTTACCCACGAGGTAGCGCAGCCTTGTCGTTCCGGAGGCTCATTAGATTGCGGAGGTTGTGATGGACCGGCTTCAGGCCATGCAGGTGTTTACTCGCGTCGTCGATACAAGCAGCTTCACCAAGGCAGCAGAAACGCTCAGCTTGCCGCGAGCGTCCGTCACGACGATCATCCAGAATCTCGAAGCGTTCCTCGGTGTGCGGCTGATGCACCGGACCACGCGCCGGCTGTCGCTCACGCCGGACGGCGCCGCGTACTACGAACGATGCGTGCGGATCCTCGCGGACGTCGAGGAAACCGAGGCGAGCTTCCAGGCGAACAACCGGAAGCCGCACGGAAAGTTGCGTATCGACATGCCGGGTTCGATCGGACGGCTGCTCGTGATTCCGTCGCTGTGCGAATTTCATACGCGCTATCCGGACATCGACCTGCAGCTCGGCCTGTCCGACCGGCCGGTCGACCTGCTGCAGGAAGGGGTCGATTGCGTGATCCGCGTCGGCGCACTGCAGGACTCGTCGCTCGTCGCGCGCCGGGTCGGCCTGTTCGAATGCGTGACGGTCGCGTCGCCCGACTATCTCGAGCGCCACGGCGAGCCGCAGACGATCGACGACCTGAACCAGCACAAGGCCGTCAACTACTTCTCGAGCCGCACCGGCCGCACGATCGACTGGACGTTCCTGATCGAAGGCAAGGAAGTCGAGATGAAGATGGAAGGCATCGTGTCGGTGAACGACGCGGATGCGTACGTGACCTGCGGGCTCGAAGGCTTCGGGCTGATCCAGCCGCCGCTCTTCATGGTGCTGCCGCATCTGCGCGAAGGCCGGCTCAAGGAAGTGCTGCCCGGCGTCAAGCCGCTGCCGATGCCGATCTCGGTCGTGTATCCGCACAGCCGCCATCTGTCACCGAAAGTGCGCGTGTTTGTCGACTGGGTCGCCGAAGTGTTCGACCGCTGCCCGCTGCTGAGCGGCAAGGGCAGCCTCGACGCAACGTGCAGCAAGCGCACGTTCGAGGAAGCCGAGCGCGCACCGGCGCTCGACACGCCGGTCATCAACGAGTGGGTCGCGTAACGCCTGAACCGCGCGACTGAATCGCGCATCTGAACGACACGCGCGGGCTGCGAGGCCCGCGCGTTGCCCCGCCACCGCGCCCCGCCTCCGTGCCCCGTTTCCCGCCCGGCGCACCCGATCCTTCCCGAATCCGCAGCGAACCTTTGTGCCATGCGACGCAATCGTCCGCATGCGTCGTCGCGCACCGTCGTCGCTCCCGTGGGTGGCCCGCTGCAAGCGGGTTCGAGCGGTTTCCGCATAACCCTGCCAGGTGTACGGATGTCGATTGTTCCACTGACGCGACAATTCAATTCGCATCTGCCACATTTATCGCGACGGAACAGATACCTAGAGTAAACCCTGTCGCGCACCTCGTTGCGCATCGAACAGATCCCGCTTGATGGGACCGGAGTCAGCGCGCTGGCGCCAACTCCGAAATGCCTTGCACGGGATCCGAGTCAGCGCTGAAGCGCTCACTCACATCGACACAGGAGTTTCGCCATGAACCGCCGCCATCTTCTCTCCGCCCTCGCCCTCACGCTCGCCGTGTCCGCACCGGCCTTCGCCGATTCGGGTACGCCGCATGCCGGCGACTACGGCAATACGTCGTGGTACTCGCAGCACTACGGCCCGCGCACGCGCGCCGAAGTCAGCGCGGAAGTCGAGCAGGCACGCAAGGACGGCACGCTCGCGTATCTGCGCAAGGCCAATTCGTATCCGCAAGGGCTCGAACTGGCACAAGGGGCGTATCGCTCGATGCCCGAAAGCAACCAGCTCGCCGGCGGAGGCCGGTAAACGCGCAACGCCGCGCAACGGGTTGCCCCGTGCGCGGCGTCGCGATTCCCTTATCGACGACTCGCCGAGTCAGTCAGTTGGATAGTGAATTGCAGGAGCACATGATGAACGATCAACTTCCTTCGCCGCTCGATCACTGGGACGACACCACGCCGGTGTGGACGCCGTTCCGTTCGGCCCCGCACGCGCACTGATCGCCGGCTGGGTCGTCACCCGGCCTTTACCGGCGCGGCACCCCGTCGCGCCATTCGCCCCAGTGCGTCACGATGTCCTGAACCAGCGGATTGCCCGCGCGATACAGGTTTTCGGTCGCCGGGGCGAAGCCGCCCTGGTCCGCGTAGTTGAGCAGGTTGTCGGCACTCGTCTGCCCCGCATACGGCCGGTCGAAATCCGACCCGGTACGCAGCACCGCGACGCGCGACAGGTCGACCCGCTTCACGCTCGCCGCGCGCTTGAGCGCTTCATACGTCGCGTTGTCTTCCTGCGCGGTCATGCAGTAGGTCCCCTTGCCGTCGGTCAGGATCTTCGTCCACTGGCGCGCGCGTTCGCCGATCAGTGTGCCCGAGAACCACGTGTTGCCCGATGACGTGTCGCACTGGATCACCGTCGGCGGCCGGTTCGCCGGCGCGTAGTTGAACTTCGCGCGTGCGGCCTGCGCCTGCGCGCTGTCGGCAAGCACGACGTTGCGCGACAGCGCGACCGCGGCGTCGGTCAGTTGCGGATTCAACTGGAACACTTCGGTGCGATAGTCGAGCGGCGGCTTGTCGTTCGGGCTCTTCGTGTTGATGCCCAGGAAGCCGGTATTCCAGCCGGCCGGAATCTCGCGTGCATCGAGTTCCCACTGCAGGCTGAAATCGACGAGGTACTTCGACCACGCGGCCGAACCGACCGTGCCTTGCGCGGGGTCGACGCCCGCGATGCCGGAGATCAGGAAGTACGTGCGGCGCAGATCGAAACGCTGCGAGAACGTGAGCGCCATGATCGTCGCCGACGCGTTCGCATAGCCCATGCCGGTCGTGACCACGCACACGTCCTGCTTGTTGCAATGCACGTTCGGGTAGTCAGGCGACAGACCGGGCACGGCAATGTCGCGCCACGGGCCGAGCCGGTCGAGCCAGGCCTGGCCCTCCGGACCGAACATCGTGATGATCATGACCTTGACCGGGCGGCCCTGTGCACCGGTCTCGGAAAATGCAGTGTTGCCCGCGTTGTTGCCCTGGTTGTCCTGCGCGATCGACGGCGCGGTTGCGCAGGCTGCGAGCGAGAATGCGGCGGCGGAAAGAATGGAGCGAGTCAGCATCGGCGTTCCTTGTTTCGAGGATGTTGGGTGAGAACGGCTCTCGTAGACTGCGCGACGGAGTATAGAACGCGCGTGCCCGATGCGGAACCCGACTACGAAACGGCGCCGGTGCGTCGGTGCGGATGCGGTGTGCGCGGAAATCGTGGCGGACATGCTCTCCGCCCGACGACATACCGTCAGGAATACTATCCGGTTGATCGACACCGGCACGCCAATCGCACCTGCATGCGCATCGCCCGGCGAACCGCTACAACCGCGCCAGCCCCACCATCCCGTAACCCAGCACGACCAGCGCCGCGACCACATGGCTCACCGCAAGAAGCCCCGGCGACTTCATGATCCGGCCGATCACGCTGCCGCCGAATGCGAACACGAGTTGCCCCGCGAGACTGCCCGCAAACACGCTCGCGGCACCGAGCAGCCAGTGCCGATGCGCACCGGCGGCAGCCGTTGCATAGCCATAGAACAACAGGATCGTGAGCGGGTTCGCCAGCGTGACGAAGAACATCGATGCGAACGGGCGGCTGCCCGGCGGTCGCGCGTCACCATCGAGCGTGCGGCGACGATCCCGCAGCGCCTGCCACAGCATCCGCGCCCCCATCGCGAGCAGCACGAGCGCACCGGCCAGACGAAACAGCGACAGATGCGAGGCGAGCGTGCTCGCGAGCATCGCGCCGAGCGTGAACGCGACGACCGCATAGCAGCCGTCGGCCGTCGCGACACCCACCGCCGCGCGCACGCCGCTCGCGGTGCCGGCGCGCATCCCGTAGTTCGCGATCATCAGTGCAACGGGCCCGACCGACAGCGCGATCATCAGCCCGAACAGGAAGTCGTTCATCGATCGTCGATGTCTTCGATGAAAAGCATCGATTCCAGCGACCGCAAAATCATCCGGTGTGGCGCTTCGGCGTTACGCGACATCGACGCGCGCCGGCCCGTCCACCATCTCGCCGATCACGCCCGCGCGGTCGAAGCCATCGGCACGGAAGCACGCGAGCACGTCGTCGACGGCCTCGGGCGCGCACGCGACCAGCAAGCCGCCCGACGTCTGCGGATCGGTCAGCAACGCCTGCGCGACGGGCGGCAGCGTATCGGCCAGTTGCACGTCCGCGCCGTACGCGGCCCAGTTGCGGCCCGACGCGCCGGTAAACACGCCATTCGCGACGAACGCCTCGACGCCCGCGAGCCACGGCAGCGACGCATAGTGCACGCGCGCGGTGAGGTGCGCGCCGCGCGCCAGTTCGAGCGTATGGCCGAGCAGCCCGAAGCCCGTGACGTCGGTCAGCGCATGCACGCCCGGCAGCGCGGCGAGCTCGGCGCCCGGCCGGTTCAGCTTGGTGGTCGTCGCGACCATCTGCGCATAACCCGCGGCATCGAGCTGGTTCTTTTTCAGCGCGGCCGACAGCACGCCGACGCCGAGCGGCTTGCCGAGCACCAGCACGTCGCCCGCGCGCGCCGCCGCATTGCGCTTCACGCGCGACGGATGCACGACGCCGATCGCCGCGAGCCCGTAGATCGGCTCGACCGAATCGATCGAATGGCCGCCGGCGACCGGAATGCCGGCGTCCGCGCACACCGATTCGCCGCCGCGCAGCACGGCCGCGATCGTCTCGTGCGGCAGCACGTTGATCGGCATGCCGACCAATGCGAGCGCGAGGATCGGCTTGCCGCCCATCGCATAGACGTCGGACAGCGCGTTGGTCGCGGCGATGCGGCCGAAGTCGAACGGATCGTCGACGATCGGCATGAAGAAGTCGGTGGTCGCGACGATCGCCTGCTCGTCGTTGAGGCGGTAGACGGCCGCGTCATCGGACGTCTCGGTGCCGACCAGCAGATCCGGGAACAGCGCGGGCGGCGTCGCGCGCTTCAGCAGCTCGGACAGCACGCCCGGTGCGATCTTGCAGCCGCAGCCGCCGCCATGCGACAGGCTCGTGAGGCGCGGAACGGCAGGCTGGGCTTGAGTGGCTTCGGTCATTGTCGGCATCCGGTGAATAACAGCACTCCATTATCGACAATTCCATGCGAGCGCGCCCGATACCCACATAATGACGGCGCCCCTCCGCTCCCGCCCCTGTCCGCACCTTCGTTCATGGACCACCTCTTCATCGGCCTCGTGCTGTGCTCCGCGTTGCTGCACGCCATCTGGAACGCCTTCCTCCACGTCAGCGAAGACCGGCTCGTCCAGCTCGGCACGATGTCCCTGCCGTATTTCGTGTTCGGCGTCGCCGGCGCCGCCCTGCTGCCCGCACCGGCGCCCGCCGCATGGCCGTATATCGCCGGGTCGGCCGCGCTCGAGGTTGCGTACTGCTTCACGCTGGCGCGCGCCTACCGCAGCGGCGAGTTCGGGCAGATCTACCCGATTGCGCGCGGGATCTCGCCGCTGCTCGTGTCGATGCTCGCGCTCGTATTCCTCCACGAACAGCCAACACCGCTCGGCTTCGCAGGTATCGCGCTCGTGTCGTTCGGCATCATGTCGCTCGCGCTGCGGCGCGGCTTCCGGTTCTCGGGCGAAGGCGTGCCGTTTGCGCTGCTCACGGGCGTGTTCATCGCCGCATATTCGATCTGCGACGGCATCGGCTCGCGCGTGTCCGGCAGCGCGCTCGGCTACATCGCGTGGGTGTACGTGCTGTGGAGCGTGCCGCAGTTCGTGCTGGTCTGCGCCGTGCGAGGCGGCCCGCGCGCGGTGCTCGGCTCGCGCACCGCACTCGCGCAGGGCGCGATCGCCGGCACGCTCTCGCTCGCGGCGTACGGCATCGTGATCCTCGCGTACCGGTACTTGCCGGTCGGGACGGTGTCGGCGCTGCGCGAGACGAGTTCGATCTTTGCCGTCGCGATCGGCTGGCTCGTGATGCGCGAGCGGCCCGGCGCGCAGCGGCTCGCCGCGTGCGCGCTGGTGGTCGCCGGTGCGGCGCTGATCCGGTTGTAAGCGGAAAGCGCCCCGCCCGCGGCCTGCCGCCGCGTCAGAACTTGTGGCGGATCCCCGTCACCGCGACGATCTGCGTGCGTGTGCTCGACGGATTCGAGATCCCTTCGATCGCGGCCACCGTATTCGACGACGCACGCTGGTAGAACGCGTTCACGTAGATATCGGTGCGCTTCGACAGGAAATATTGCGCGCCGACACTCGTCTGCAGGTAGTGCGAGCTCGGCTTCGGCCCCTGCGACGCAAGCACCTGCGTATAGGTTTCGCCGAGCGCGAACTGCAGCGCAGGCGTCATCAGGTAGCGCACGCTGCCCTCGTAGTTGTTGAAGCGCATCGCGCCGCCCGTCTGCAGGTTGAACAGCGAGCTCGTGTACAGCAGCCCGAACGTCGCGGCCCCCCACGCATACGCGCCACCCGCGCCCCAGATCTGCTGGCGCGTCACGCCCTTGACGAACGTGTAGTAGTTGTCGGATGCCGCCGCGCCGGTGGTATCGAGCGCCGGATGATCGACGCGCACGTAGGCCGCGCCGAGCTGCAGCGGCCCGTTCTCGTAGCTCGTGCCGATACTCCACACGCGGTTTTGCGCGAACGACGTCGAATTCGAGAAGCCGTACAGGCCGACCGCGCGCAGCCCGTACCAGGTGGGCGTCTGGTACTGCACCGAGTTGTTGGTGCGGAACGTGTTGTTCAGGTCGTCGGTGTCGAACGGATGCAGCGCGTACTGCGTGAGCGCGGTGGTCGCGCCGATCTGCAGCGGCTCCAGCACTTCCTGCGCCGCGTTGTACTGGCGGCCCATCGTCAGCGTGCCCCAGCGGTCGTTCTCCAGCCCGACGTATGCCCGGCGACCGAACAGCCGGCCGCCCTGGCTCGCGGCGCCGCTCTCGATGTTGAAGCCGTTCTCGAGCCGGAACACCGCGCGCGTGCCGCCGCCGAGGTCCTCCTTGCCGAGCAGCCCGAAGCGCGTGCCCTGCTCGTTGCCGCCGGTCGCCTGCCACGCGGCGTGGCCGTTCTGGTTGTTCGTGTACGTGATCCCCGCATCGACCACGCCGTACAGCGTCACGCTCGACTGTGCGTGCGCGTGCATCGCACCGGCCGCCGTTGCGATACCCGCCAGCGCAACCACCATCCCTTTTCGCTTCATCTCCGCCCCCTTTTATCGGTTGAATATAGAGAGCGATTTATTTCGCTCGAAACGTGTTTTATTGAATAAAACATCGTCTTATTTATTGTTGAATTCGGTGATTTGAAGCGTCAAGTGACGTCAAAAATCGTACGCGGGGGTCGAATTCACCTGAATCGCAAGGCGTTTCAAGGAATGAAACAAGCCCAATAATCACGGGCATGACAGGCCGATCAAGGCGCGCAATCCCGGTACTGAAAAAAGCCCTTGACCGTGATTTTCAGTCGTTGTGAAATATTGATACGCTGTTTTAATGATTAAAATATTCGAACGAGACGCCTCGAGAAACTAGGTAAAGAACCTGATCCCCATGCTGACGTTTAATTGCAACAACGCGACTGTCGACGCATCGCCTGCCTATTTCGTCGCGACGCCGACGGTGCCGGCGCTGCCGATCGTCGTCGACTCGCCGCACAGCGGCATCGCGTATCCGCCGGACTTCGCCACCGTCGCACCCGACGACGCGATCCGCACGACGTGGGACGCGTACATCGACGAACTGTGGGCCGGCGCCCCTGCGCGCGGCGGCACGCTGCTCGGCGCGACGTTTCCGCGCGCGTACATCGATCCGAACCGTGCGGAAACCGATATCGACGCGACGCTGCTCGCCGAGCCGTGGCCCGAGCCGCTGTCGCCGCAGCCGTACACGCAGCGCGGGATGGGGCTGATCCGGCGCGACGCGCTGCCCGGCGTGCCGCTGTACGACCGCAAGCTGTCGCTCGCGGAGGTACGCCACCGGATCGACGCGTACTACCTGCCGTACCGCCGCGCGCTCGCCGGCATCGCCGAGCCGCTGCATGCGGCGCACGGCGCGCTGTGGCACATCGACTGCCATTCGATGAAGTCGCGCGGCAACGCGATGAACGTCGACGCGGGTGCGTTGCGGCCGGACGTCGTCGTCAGCGACCGGCGCGGCACGACCGCCGATCCGGCGTTCACCGAGTGGACCGCGCAGTGGTTCGCGGGCGCCGGCTATCGCGTGCAGGTCAACGACCCGTATCAGGGCGGCGACCTGCTGACCGCACTCGCCGATCCCGCACGGCAACGCCACGGCATCCAGATCGAATTCAACCGCGCGCTGTACATGGACGAGGCCGCATTCGCGAAACATGCAGGCTTCGCCACGCTGAAGCGCTCGGTCGACGCGTACCTCGACGCACTCGCCGATTACGTCCGCGCGCGCATCGCACCGCAGGGAGGCCCCGCATGACGACCTACATCGTCGACGCCGTCGACAGCGCGCTGAAGCTGCTGACCTACGTGGCCGAGCATCCGAACCTCGGCGTGACCGAGCTGGCGTCGCAACTCGGCATCAACAAGTCGCGCACGTACCGGATGCTGTGCACGCTTGAACTGCATCGCTTCGTCGTGCAGGACCCGCGCACGTCCACCTATGCGCTCGGCCCGCAGGCGTTCGTGATCGGCGTGGCCGCATCGCAGCAGAACGCGCTCGTGCGCGCCGCGCACCGGCACATGCTCGCGCTCAACCAGGCGATCAACGAGACCATCGTGCTGCGCGTACGCGAAGGGCTCGAATCGGTGTGCGTCGCGCGCTGCGAAACGACGCACGCGGTGCGCACCGTCGGCGCGGTCGGCAATCGCCGGCCGATCCATTTCGGCGCATCGGGCAAGGTGCTGCTCGCATTCGCGCCCGGCGCGGTGCGCGACGAATATCTCGCGCAACTGCGCCGGAACGGGCAGGCCGACGACCCGGCGACGCTCGCCGGCGAACTCGACGCGGTCGCGCGCAAGGGCTACGCGGTGAGCAGCGGCGAAGTGACGCCCGGCGCGGTCGGGATCGCCGTGCCGGTGCGCGACCTGACGGGCGCAACGGTCGCCTCCGTCAGCGTGACGGGGCCCGAGGTGCGCGTGAGCCACGCCGACATTCCCGACTATCTCGAACGCCTGCAGGCGTGCAGCCTCGCCATTTCCGCCGAACTCGGCTACGTCCCGGCGCGCGCCGCGCTGCAACCGGCCTGACGGCCCGCTTCTTCTTCGACGAGGATCCGATGTCCGCCCCTTCTCCGAACCCGGCCGGCGCGCACGGCGCCGACACCCCCGCACTCGCGGCTGACGATCCGGCGGCCGGCGCTCCGGTGGCCGGCATTCCGGCGGCCGGCGATCCGGCCGCGCCCGCCGGTCACACGCCGCATCCGCACGGCAAGATGCTGCATCCCGTCGTGATGATGCTGTGGGTGCTCGCCGCGGCGATTGCGCTCACGTGGGTCGTCGACTCGGGCCAGCTCGCGCGCAACGGCCGGCTCGTCGTGCCGGGCACCTATCACGTGGTGCCGAAGACCACCGCCCTCGCGACGCTCGTCGCCCCGGCCGTCAGTCACAGCACGTCCGCTCAAGCGCTGCCGGCAAGCCTCGTCTCGGCGTTCGTCGCGGTGCCGCAAGGGCTGCTGAAGAACGCGCCGCTGATCGTGATGGTGATGTTCGTCGGCGGGATGTTCGGGGTGATGCGCCGCACCGGCGTGGTCGACGCGGGCATCGACCGGCTGCTGCAGCTCACCGGCAACAACGCATACCTGCTGACACCGATGCTGATGATCCTGATCGGGCTCGGCAGTACGCTGCTCGGCTTCATCTCCGAGTACCTCGTGATCATTCCGATGGTGGTCGTGATCGCGCGGCGCCTCGGTCTCCCGGACCTGTTCGCGGTCGCCCTCGTCGCGCTCGCCGCGAAGATCGGCTATATCGCGTCGGTCACGAACCCGCTCGCGCTGGCCGTCGCGCAGCCGCTCGTCGGCGTGCCGCTGTTCAGCGGCGTCGCGCTGCGCGCCGCCGTATTCGTCGTATTCCTGACGATCGGCATCCTGTACCTGCTGCGCTACGTGCGCAACACCGGCTATCGGGCCGGGCAGACCGCCGCGGGCCATGCCGCGCACGCGGCCGCGAAGCTGTCGCTGCGCCACAAGGCGACGCTGGTCGTGTTCGCCGCCGCCGTCGCGATGCTGATCTACGGCACGCGCGAGCTGAAGTGGGGCAACGTCGAGCTGGCGGCGTTCTACACGGCCGTGAGCATCGCGACGGCCATCATCGGCGGGCTCGATTCGCGCAGCGCGGCCGACGCGTTCGTCGACGGGATGAAGAACATGATGCTCGCCGCACTGCTGATGGGGCTCGCCGCTTCCGTCGAACTGCTGCTGCAGAACAGCCTCGTGCTCGACACGCTGATCAACTTCTTCACGCGGCTCGCGGACGGGCAGTCGCCGGTGTGGGTCGCGAACGGGCTGATGGGCGTGCAGATGGTGCTCGACGTGTTCATTCCGTCGGTGTCGGGCAAGGCCGCGGTCAGCATGCCGATCATCGGGCCGATCGCGCAGCTCTCGGGTGTGAGCGGCCAGACGTCGGTGCTCGCGTTCGTGCTCGGCGGCGGATTGACGAACCTCGTCACGCCGACGTCCGGAATGCTGCTTGCGTACCTGGCCACGGCGCGCGTCGATTTCGGCGCGTGGATCCGCTTCGTGCTGCCGCTGTTCCTGACGCTGCTCGCGCTGTCGTGCGTCGTGCTGACGTTCGCGGTGTGGATCGGGTATTGAGATTCGCGGCAGGTACTGCAGGACGCGCATGCTCTCCCGGCCGTCGAGCGAGCATGACGCCGCCCGGCCTCGATGGCGGCCGCGAACATCGCAACGCGATGCCGCAACCGCAGGCGCCGTTCAGGCCACCTCGACCGCCTTGCCAAACGCCCGCTCGTCGATCGCCTCGGCGAGCGTCGCGAACGCAGTCGCGATCTCGTCCTCCGGCACGCACGCATAGCCGAGCAGCAACCCCGGTGCCGCGCGATCCCGATCCGCGTAATACCCCGACAACGGCCGCACGACGATATTGCGTTCGAGCGCGGCCTGCGCGACCGCGCGATCGTCGACGCCTTCCGGCAACTGCGTGACCAGATGCAGCCCCGCATCGCTGCCGAGCGCGTGCAGGGTGTCGCCGTAGCGTTGCGCGACCGCGTCGAGCAGCACCTCGCGGCGCTGCCCGTACAGCGTGCGCATTTTGCGGATATGCGACACGAAGTGCCCTTCCGCGATGAATTCGGCGAGCACCGCCTGCTGCAGCAACTGCCCTTCGCGATACAGTTCGGCGCTCGCGGTCGCGAAGCTTTCCGCGAGCGGCTCCGGCGCCACCAGATAGCCGACCCGCAGCCCCGGGAACAGCGTCTTGCCGAAGCTGCCGACATAGATCACCTGCCCGGCGGTATCGAGCCCCTGCAGCGACGCGAGCGGCCGGCTGCCGTAGCGGAATTCGCTGTCGTAGTCGTCCTCGATGATCCAGCAGCCGTGCTGGCGCGCGTATTCGAGCAGCATCCGCCGCCGCGCAAGACTCATCACCATCCCGAGCGGATACTGGTGCGACGGCGTGACGAGCATCAGCTTCGGCGGTTCGGCGAGATCGGCGGCGCTCGGCGCGATCCCTTCGTCGTCGACCGGGATCGGCCGCGTCGTCAGCCCCGACACGTTCAGCACGCTGCGCACGCCCCAGTAGCACGGATCCTCGGTCCAGATCGCGTCGCCCGGATCGGTCAGCAGCCGCACCGCCAGGTCGATCGACTGGTGGATGCCGGTCGTGATCACGATCTGCTCGGGCGTGCAGCGCACCGAGCGCGACGTGCGCAGGTAGTCGGCCAGCGCCTCGCGCAGCAGCGCGAGCCCACCGCCCGGCGCGTAGGTCAGCAGGTCGGGGCGCAGCCGCCGCCAGTACTTGTTGTGCAGCCGCGTCCATACACGCGCCGGAAATCGCGACACGTCGGGCACGCCCGGCATGAACGCGCCGCCCTGGCGCTTCGACACGCCGGCCCCTTCGACGAGCCGCGTGCCGCGCGCGGACAGCCGCCGCGCGGACGGCTGCACGAGCGCCGGGCGAGCCGTGGCCGCGTCGGTCGGCGCGCCGACGATCTCGTCCGGCGCGCTGTCGGCGACGAACGTGCCGCGGCCGGTCGCCGAGTTCACATAGCCTTCGAGGGAAAGCTGTTCGTAAACCTGCGTGACCGTGTTGCGCGCGATCCCGAGCTCGGCGGCCAGCAGCCGCGACGACGGCACGCGCGTGCCGGCCGGCAGTTCGCGCGACAGGATCGCCTGTTGCAGCAGCCGGTGCAGCTGCCGGTAGATCGGCTGTTCGCCGCCGCGCACGAGGCGCTGCGCGAGCCAGTCCGACAACACGCTCGCGCGCATGATTGGCTCCTGAATATTTATTGAAATGGCTCTGATTGCCAGAGCCAAATGTGATTATAGTCGCCTCCATGGGCTGTCGAAGCGCCCGATTTTCTACTCACCGGAAAGAACATCAAGGAGATGACCGTGAAGAATGCCGACCTGCAGGCCCGCAAGAACGCCGCCACCCCGCGCGGCGTCGGCGTGATGTGCGATTTCTACGCAGCCCGCGCCGAGAACGCGGAGCTGTGGGACGTCGAAGGCCGCCGCTTCATCGATTTCGCCGCGGGCATCGCGGTGCTGAACACCGGCCACCGCCACCCGAAGATCGTCAAGGCGATCGCGGATCAGCTGAACCACTTCACGCACACCGCTTACCAGATCGTCCCGTACGCGTCGTATGTCGAGCTGGCCGAGAAGATCAACGACCGTGCGCCGGGCGATTTCCCGAAGAAGACCGCATTCTTCACGACCGGCGCCGAAGCCGTCGAGAACGCGATCAAGATCGCGCGTGCGGCCACCGGCCGTCCGGGCGTCATCGCCTTCTCGGGCGGCTTCCACGGTCGCACGATGATGGGCATGGCGCTGACCGGCAAGGTCGCCCCGTACAAGCTGAACTTCGGCCCGTTCCCGGGCGACGTGTTCCACGCCCCGTACCCGAATGCCGTGCACGGCGTGACGACCGCCGACTCGATCAAGGCGATCGAGATGCTGTTCAAGGCCGACATCGATCCGAAGCGCGTCGCCGCGATCATCTTCGAACCGGTCCAGGGCGAAGGCGGCTTCAACCCGGCGCCGGCCGAATTCGTGCGCGCGCTGCGCAAGATCTGTAACGAACACGGCATCCTGCTGATCGCCGACGAAGTGCAGACGGGCTTCGCGCGTACCGGCAAGCTGTTCGCGATGCAGCACTACGACGTGCTGGCCGACCTGATCACGATGGCGAAGAGCCTCGCGGGCGGCATGCCGCTGTCGGGCGTCGTCGGCCGTGCGGACGTGATGGACGCGGCAGCGCCCGGCGGCCTCGGCGGCACGTACGCGGGCAACCCGCTGGCCGTCGCGTCGGCACACGCGGTGCTCGAGATCATCGACGAAGAGAAGCTGTGCGAACGCGCGACGCAACTCGGCGACGTGCTGAAGGCGAAGCTGAACGCGCTGCAGGCGGACGTGCCGCAGATCGCCGACGTGCGCGGCCCGGGCGCGATGATCGCGGTCGAGTTCCTGAAGCCGGGCTCGGGCGAGCCGGACGCGGAATTCACGAAGCGCGTGCAGGCGCGTGCGCTCGAGCGCGGCCTGCTGCTGCTCGTGTGCGGCGTGTACTCGAACGTCGTGCGCTTCCTGTTCCCGCTGACGATCCCGCAAGCCGTGTTCGACGAAGCGCTCGTGATCCTCGAGGAAGTGCTGAAGGAAACGGTCGGCGTGCCGGCCTGAGTTTCCGTCGACTTCAATCGAATGCGCCGCCGCCGTCTTTACGACGGCGGCGGCCGTTTCATCCGTCCTTTTCGAAGCAGGTGATTCACATGAGCACGGTTCAGGAAACCCTGGCACTGAAAGACCCGTCGCTGTTCCGCCAGCAGGCGTACGTCAACGGCGAATGGCAAGGCGCGACGAACGGCGAGACGTTCGAGGTCCGCAACCCGGCGACGGGCGGCCTGCTCGGCACGGTGCCCGCGATGGGCGCGGCCGAGACGCGTCACGCGATCGAAGCCGCGAACGCCGCATGGCCGGCGTGGCGCAAGAAGACCGCGAAGGAACGCGCTGCGATCCTGCGCAAGTGGCACGACCTGATGATGGAAAACGCCGACGACCTCGCGCTGATCCTCACCACCGAGCAGGGCAAGTCGCTGGCTGAAGCGAAAGGCGAGATCGGCTATGCCGCATCGTTCCTCGAATGGTTCGCGGAAGAAGGCAAGCGCGTATACGGCGACACGATCCCGACGCCCGCGAGCGACAAGCGCATCGTCGTGACGAAGGAGGCGATCGGCGTGTGCGCGGCGATCACGCCGTGGAACTTCCCGGCGGCGATGATCACGCGCAAGGTCGGCCCGGCGCTCGCCGCAGGCTGCCCGATCGTCGTGAAGCCGGCCGAGGCGACACCGTTCTCCGCGCTCGCGATGGCCGTGCTGGCCGAGCGCGCGGGCGTGCCGGCCGGCGTGTTCAGCGTCGTCACGGGCGACCCGAAGGCGATCGGCGGCGAACTGACGTCGAACCCGATCGTGCGCAAGCTGTCGTTCACCGGCTCGACGCCGGTTGGCCGCCTGCTGATGTCGCAATGCGCGGCGACGGTCAAGAAGGTGTCGCTGGAGCTCGGCGGCAATGCCCCGTTCATCGTGTTCGACGATGCCGATCTCGACGCCGCCGTGCAGGGCGCGATCGCGTCGAAGTACCGCAACAGCGGCCAGACCTGCGTGTGCACGAACCGCTTCTACGTGCACGAAGCCGTGTACGACCAGTTCGCGCAGAAGCTCGCGGCGGCCGTCGGCCAGCTGAAGGTGGGCCGCGGCACGGAGCCGGGCGTCACGCAAGGCCCGCTGATCAACGAAGCGGCCGTGTTGAAGGTCGAGGCGCACATCGAGGACGCGCTCGCGAAGGGTGCGACCGTCGTGACGGGCGGCAAGCGCCACGCGCTCGGCCACGGCTTCTTCGAGCCGACCGTGCTGACGGGTGTCACGCCGGCGATGAAGGTCGCGAAGGAGGAAACGTTCGGGCCGCTCGCGCCGCTGTTCAAGTTCGGCAGCGACGATGAAGTGATCCGCCTCGCGAACGACACCGAGTTCGGCCTGGCCGCGTACTTCTACAGCCGCGACATCGGCCGCGTGTGGAAGGTCGCCGAAGCGCTCGAATACGGGATGGTCGGCGTGAACACGGGCCTGATCTCGAACGAAGTCGCACCGTTCGGCGGCGTGAAGCAATCGGGCCTCGGTCGCGAAGGCTCGCACTACGGCATCGACGACTACGTCGTGATCAAGTACCTCTGCCTCGCCGTCTGACGTAACGGTTCAGGGCCTGCCGCTTCGGCGACGGGCCCTGACCGCCCGGCCGGAACCGGGCGGTCCGACGCGGGCCGGCGTCCCTCTCCGTCGTGCCTGCGTCATCTCTTCCGCCGCGCTCACCGAAACACGTTCACCGCCTCCACCAGCCGCGTTGCCTGCTGCTTCAGGCTCTCCGACGCCGCCGTGCTCTGCTCGACCAGCGCCGCGTTCTGCTGCGTGATGTTGTCCAGATGCACCACCGCCTGGTCGACCTGCGTAACCCCCGTGCTCTGTTCAGCCGTCGACGAACTGATCTCCGCGATCAGGTCCGACACGCGCTTCACCTGCGTGACGATGTCCTCCATCGTCTTGCCCGCGCCGTCGACGATCCGCGCACCCGATTCGACGCGCTCGACGCTCGCACCGATCAGCGTCTTGATCTCCTTTGCCGCGTTCGCGCTGCGCTGCGCGAGCGCCCGCACCTCACCGGCAACCACCGCGAAGCCGCGCCCCTGATCGCCGGCCCGCGCGGCTTCGACCGCCGCGTTCAGCGCAAGGATGTTGGTCTGGAACGCGATGCCGTCGATCACGCCGATGATGTCCGAGATCTTCCGCGAGCTGGCCGTGATCTCGTTCATCGTCGCAACCACCTCGCTCACGGCCGCCCCGCCACGCCCCGCCGCCTCGCTCGCGGACACCGACAACTGGTTCGCCTGCAGCGCCGTCTCCGCATTGCTCGACACGGTCGCCGTCATCTCGGCCATCGACGCGGCCGTCTGCTGCACGCTCGTCGATGCCTGCTCGGTGCGCGCGCTCAGGTCGTTGTTGCCCTGCGCGATCTCGTTGCTCGCGCGCTGCACGTTCAGCACCTGTTCGCTGACGTCGTCGACGAGCCAGCGGAACATCAGCCCGAGCTGGTTGATCGTGCGCAGCGTCATGCCGATCTCGTCGACCCGATTCATTCGCACGCCGCTACGGCTCTCGCCGGTCGCCACGCGCAACGCCTCGTCGCGCAACTGCATGAGCGGACGCGCAATCTGCGCATCGAGCCACAGCCCCGCAGCAGCCGCAGCGCCGGCCGTCACCGCCGCGAACGCCCCGAGCCCACCGCCGGCCAGCCCGCACGCCCACCCGCCGGCCACCACGACCGGCGCGAGCACGCACAGCGACAGATGGAGCCGCGCGCGCACCGACATCGTCTGGAACAGCGACGTGAAACCGGCCACGCCCTTGCGGACGATCAGCCCCTTGTGAAAATGCCGGTTGCCGGCCCGCCCTTCGCGGAATTCCTTGTAGAGCGCCTCCGCAGCCGCGATCTCGTCGCGCGTCGCCTTCGTGCGCACCGACATGTAGCCCTTCGGCTCGCCGTTGCGCATCACCGGAATCGCGTTCGCGCGCACCCAGTAGTGATCGCCGTTCTTGCGGCGGTTCTTCACGAGCGCGGTCCACGGCTCGCCGCCCTTGAGCGTCGCCCACATGTCGGCAAACGCCTCCTTCGGCATGTCCGGGTGGCGCACCACGTTGTGCGGCTGACCTTCGATCTCTTCGGGGGAAAATCCGCTGACCTGGATGAATGCCGCGTTCGCGTAGGTAATGTAGCTGTTCGCGTCGGTGGTCGACATCAGCGTCGCGTCATCAGGAAAATCGAATTCGCGTTGCGTGACGGGCTGGTTGTTGCGCATGGTGTGGAACTCCGGGTAACGGATCTTGCGTCCGCTTGTCGATTGATTCGCGACCCCGCGCATTTCGGTCTATCCGCATGCGCGTAGATCTGACACCTGCGCTTTCGGCACATTCCGCGAAAACATGATGGTGTATTCGGGAAAATATGCATTAAAAATGCATAATCTTTCTTTTACCAAACAATTTGTTTATGGATGAAACTAAACACCAGACCAGGAAACGGTTTGACGGCCATTCGTCTGATCATTCGGCGCAATTTACCCAATATCAGGCCGACGCATAAACGCAAAATATTAAATAAGAATATTTCTCGTTTTGTGCATTTTGATTGAATGGAAAAACCGGAACGCGTATTGCGCACGGCAATCACGATGCATGGATCGGGCGCGCACATTGCGTGCGCGCCCCGACGATCAGCGGAACACGTTCACCGCATCCACGAGACGCGTCGCCTGCTGCTTCAGGCTCTCCGACGCCGCCGTGCTCTGCTCGACCAGCGCCGCGTTCTGCTGCGTGATGTTGTCCAGATGCACCACCGCCTGGTCGACCTGCGACACGCCGGTGCTCTGCTCGGCCGTCGACGAGCTGATCTCCGCGATCAAATCCGACACGCGCTTCACTTGCGCGACGATGTCCTCCATCGTCTTGCCCGCCTCGTCCACCCGCCGCGCGCCCGACTCGACGCGCTCGACGCTCGCGCCGATCAGCGTCTTGATCTCTTTCGCCGCATTCGCGCTGCGCTGCGCGAGCGCCCGCACCTCGCCGGCGACCACCGCGAAGCCGCGCCCCTGTTCGCCTGCGCGTGCCGCTTCCACGGCCGCGTTCAGCGCAAGGATGTTGGTCTGGAACGCGATGCCGTCGATCACGCCGATGATGTCGGCGATCTTGCGCGAGCTGGCGGTGATGTCGCTCATCGTCGCGACCACCTCGCCCACCGCCTGCCCGCCGCGCCCGGCCGCCTCGCTGGCCGACATCGCGAGCCGGTTCGCCTGCAGCGCGGTCTCCGCGTTGCTGTCGACGGTCGCCGTCATCTCGGCCATCGACGCGGCCGTCTCCTGCACGCTCGACGCCGCCTGCTCGGTGCGCGCGCTCAGGTCGTTGTTGCCCTGTGCGATCTCGTTGCTCGCGCGCTGCACGTTCAGCACCTGCTCGCTGACGTCGTCGACGAGCCAGCGGAACATCAGCCCGAGCTGGTTGATCGTGCGCAGCGTCATGCCGATCTCGTCGACGCGGTTCATCCGCACGCCGCGCCGGCTTTCACCGGTCGCGACGTTCAGCGCCTGCTCGTGCAGCCGCTTCAGCGGACGCACGATCTGCGCATCGAGCCACAGGCCGGCCGCCGCCGCCACGCCGACCGTCACGCCGGCAAACGCCGCGAGGCCGCCACCGGCCAGCCCGCACGCCCAGCCCGCGCCGACGACCGCCGGCGCGAGCACGCACAGCGCCGAATGCACGCGCGCGCGCACCGACATCGTCTGCGACAGCGACGCGATCCGCAGCAGCCCCGTGCGGATCACCAGCCCCTTGTGGAACCGGCGCCGGCCGGCCTTGCCTTCGCGGAACGCGCGATACAGCGCGTCGGCGGCCTCGGACTCGTCGTGCGGCGCCTTCGTGCGTACCGACATGTAGCCCTGCGGCTCGCCGTTGCGCATCACCGGAATCGCGTTCGCACGCACCCAGTAGTGATCGCCGTTCTTGCGGCGGTTCTTCACGAGCGCGGTCCACGGCTCGCCGCCCTTGAGCGTCGCCCACATGTCGGCAAACGCTTCGCGCGGCATGTCCGGGTGGCGCACCACGTTGTGCGGCTGGCCGACGAGTTCCTCGTTCGTGAAGCCGCTCACCTGCGCGAACGTCGTGTTGGCGTAGGTGATGATGCTGTCTGCGTCGGTTGTCGACATCAGCGTGACGTCGTCGGAAAAATCGAATTCCTGTTGGGTAACGGGCTGGTTATTGCGCATGCAAGGCTCCGAAAAGCGGATCTGTCGTCCGCACCGCGCTGACTTCACGCTCAGTAGCCGAAAAACGGTTTATCGCTTTACGACAGTCTTCATCGTACTGTCGGCATATTGGGGAAAAACCTTACCCTTTCTTCGCATAAAATATTCAATTCGGCGGCTGCCATGATTTAGATCAAATAATCCGGCAATAATCGCGGCGCGTGTCCATCCGCATGTCACGCCACGCTGCACGGCATCCCATTGCCGTCAGCCGTTGCACGCGGCGAAACGATTCCGTTTATCCTGCTCCATTCAATCGGCATTCGAATTCGATGAAAAAGGCATTGCACGAACTGAATCGGCTGTCCTGGAATACGGCGACAGTCGCACATAACAGTCACAAGGGCGATCAGGCCGCGTTCTTCCGCGACGGCGGCTCG
This sequence comes from Burkholderia sp. AU30280, assembly GCF_020420125.1. Lineage (NCBI taxonomy): Bacteria > Pseudomonadati > Pseudomonadota > Betaproteobacteria > Burkholderiales > Burkholderiaceae > Burkholderia > Burkholderia sp. AU30280. The sequence goes on along the minus strand of NZ_JAIZRY010000005.1, from coordinate 414,075 downwards.
ACACTCTTTCCGGAGGAACGCGAACTGCTCGGCGACATCCGCGGGCTGCGGCTCCTGCACCTGCAGTGCAACGCGGGGCAGGACACACTGAGCCTCGTGCGCGACGGCGCGGATGCGACGGGTGTCGACATCTCCGACGAAGCCATCGCGTTCGCACGACAACTGTCGACCGACGCGGGCCTGCCCGCGCGTTTCGAGCGCGCCGACGTGCTCGACTGGATGCCCGAGGCCGCCGCGCGCGGCGAGCGCTTCGATCGCGTGTTCACGTCGTACGGCGCGCTCTGCTGGCTGTCCGACCTGAACGCGTGGGCACGCGGGATCGCCGCGCTGCTCGCGCCGGGCGGCCGTTTCGCGATGGTCGAGTTCCATCCGTTTGCGCTGGTTTTCGACGAACGCTGGAAGCTGCACTACGACTATTTCAACGGCGACGCGACCGAAGAACCGACAGGTGTCGGCGATTACGTCGCCGCATCCGGCACGGGGCTCGGCGCGCTGCACGACCATCCGGGCGTCGTCGACTTCGCGAACCCGCATCCGAGCTACGAGTTCATGTGGGGTATCGGCGAAGTCGTGAACGCGCTCTTATCGGCCGGGCTCGCGATCGACCGCCTGACCGAATATCCGTATGCGAACGGCTGGAAGGGCTTCGACGGCATGCGCGAGCTGGACGGCCGCCGGATGGTGCCGCCCGACGGCATGCCGCGCCTGCCGCTGATGTTTGCGATCGCCGCGCATCGGGAGGCCGCATGACGCGCCGCACCGCCGTCGAACGCGACGCGCTTTCCGCCCGCCTGCTCACGCGCGACGATGTGCCGCTCGTGTGGACCATCGACCGGCGCGAGATCATCGAACACCTGTATGTGCTGCGCGACGGCGCGCTCCATCTCGTTCCCGACTTTTACGACGTCGCGGGCTGGCCCGACGGCGAAGCCGACCACTACACGCCGATCCTGCTCGACTGCCACGATCGCGGCGGCTGGTGCCTCGGCCTGTTCGACGGCGCACGGCTCGTCGCGGCGGTCGTCGTCGACAGCGAGCCGCTCGGCCCGCACCGCGACATGCTGCAGTTGAAGTTCCTGCACGTGAGCCGCGACTGGCGCGGCTGCGGGCTCGGCGAGCAGCTCTACCGCGCGGCCCGCGAGCAGGCGCGCGCGATGGGCGCTGCACGCCTGTATGTGTCCGCCACGCCGTCGCAGAACACGATCGACTTCTACCTGCGGCTCGGCTTCACGGTCAGCGCATCGCCCGACCCGGCGCTGTACGCGCTCGAGCCGGAAGACATTCATCTGGAAGGACCGACCGCCTGACGCACCGGCACGCGGGCGAAGAAGCGTTCGCGGACACCGGGATCGACGCGCGCGATGCGCGCCTCATGCGGTTGTCGCAGGCCGGTTAACGACGATGCGCGGCACGAGAAGCTCGTGCCGCGCATCGATTCGGAAACGGTAACGCGGTCAAGCAGCGAAGCAGGCCGTACCCGGCCGCTTCGCCACGAGACGCGGGTCAGACGCGTTCGATCGCGATCGCAATGCCCTGGCCGACGCCGATGCACATCGTGCACAGCGCAAAGCGGCCGTTCGTGCGATGCAGCTGATACATCGCGGTCGTCACGAGACGCGCGCCCGACGCGCCGAGCGGATGGCCCAGTGCGATCGCGCCGCCGTTCGGGTTCACGCGCGGATCGTCATCGGCCACGCCGAGCATGCGCAGCACCGCGAGACCTTGCGATGCGAACGCCTCGTTCAGTTCGATCACGTCGAACTGGTCGATCGTCATCCCGAGCCGGGCGAGCAGCTTCTGCGTGGCCGGCGCGGGGCCGATGCCCATCACGCGCGGCGCGACGCCGGCCGTCGCGATCCCGAGCACGCGTGCGCGCGGCGTCAGGCCGAAGCGCTTCGCGGTGGCTTCGTTCGCGAGCAGCAGCGCGGCGGCGCCGTCGTTGACGCCCGATGCGTTGCCGGCCGTCACCGAGCCGTCCGGGCGCACGACGCCCTTCAGCTTCGCCAGTGTTTCGAGCGACGTCTCGCGCGGATGCTCGTCGCGCGACACCACCACCGGATCGCCCTTCTTCTGCGGAATCGTGACCGCAACGATTTCCTCGGCGAGCGTGCCGTCCTGCTGCGCACGCGCAGCCTTCTGCTGGCTGCGCAGCGCGAACAGGTCCTGATCGGCGCGGCTGATGTTGTAGTCGACCGCGACGTTCTCGGCCGTCTCCGGCATCGAATCGACGCCATGCAGCTGCTTCATCAGCGGATTGACGAAGCGCCAGCCGATCGTCGTATCGTAGATGTCGGCCTGGCGCGCGAATGCACTCGCGGCCTTGCCCATCACGAACGGCGCGCGCGTCATGCTCTCGACGCCGCCCGCGACCATCAGCGCGGCCTCGCCGGACTTGATCGCACGCGCGGCCACGCCGACCGCATCCATCCCCGAACCGCACAAGCGGTTGATCGTGGAACCCGGCACGCCCTGCGGCAGCCCCGCGAGCAGCGCCGACATGCGCGCGACGTTGCGGTTGTCCTCGCCGGCCTGGTTCGCGCAGCCGTAGATCACGTCGTCGATCGCCGTCCAGTCGACGTCGCGGTTGCGCTCGACGAGCGCCTTGAGCGGCACCGCGCCCAGGTCGTCGGCGCGCACGCCGGACAGTGCACCGCCGTAACGCCCGATCGGCGTACGGATCGCATCACACAGAAAAGCTTCGGTCATCAGTGTCTCCGGTCCCAGGGCAGGCTGGGGAATGAACAGGGCGCGCCCCTTGCATTGCCCGCCGGGATGCGCTTAAATGTTCTATATACGAACATAAGATCGTGTATCGAACGTTCAACGCATCATAGGGAGTGCGGGGACGACCTGTCAAGCGCCCGCTCCGCCGTGCGGTTGGCGTGTCGGGCCCCATGCGCTATCTTCTCGGCTGCACGATATTCCACCCGCTCATGACAACCGAAGACACCCAGACGAAACCCGGCGACTCCTATGTGCAGTCGTTCGCGCGCGGCCTCGCGGTGATCCGCGCGTTCGACGCGGCACGCCCGGAGCAGACGCTCACCGAGGTCGCATCGGCCACCGGCCTGACGCGTGCGGGCGCGCGCCGGATCCTGCTCACGCTGCAGACGCTCGGCTACGTCGAGGCCGACGGCCGGCTGTTCCGGCTCACGCCGAAGATCCTCGAGCTCGGCTTCGCGTACCTCACGTCGATGCCGTTCTGGAATCTCGCCGATCCCGTGATGGAGCAGTTGTCCGCGCAGATCCACGAGAGCTGCTCGGCGGCCGTGCTCGACCGCACCGAGATCGTCTACGTGCTGCGGGTGCCGACCCGCAAGATCATGACGATCAACCTGTCGATCGGCAGCCGGCTGCCCGCGTACTGCACGTCGATGGGCCGCGTGCTGCTGTCCGCGCTCGACGACGCCGCGCTCGACGAAACGCTCGCACAAAGCGGCATCCGCGCGCATACGCCGCGCACGATCACCGACCTCGGCGAACTGAAGGCGGCGATCGCACAGGTGCGCCAGCAGGGCTGGGCCGTGGTCGACCAGGAACTCGAAGTGGGACTGATGTCGCTGTCCGCGCCGATCCGCAACCGGCGTGGGCAGATCATCGCCGCAATGAACATCAGCGGCAACGCACAGCGGCATACGGCGAAGCAGATGGTGAAGGAGTTTCTCGGGCCGCTGCAGCAGGCCGCGCAGACGGTGTCGGAGCTGGTCGCGCGGCGCGGGTGAGCGAAGGGGCGCGCGCCACGCGCGGCGGGCCGCGCCTGCACGGCGCTTCCCCCGCGAACCGGGCCAACGTCCGGCTCGATGACCGGATCGGCGACACCGCGATTCTCGAAAAAAAGACGGGCGGCACCCGGCCGCCCGCTCAATACTCTGACTCTGTTGCAACGTTCTTCTCACGGAACACGGAGCAAACTCCGCGCGACACAATTTAGTGATGCGCGCAAAACCGGTCAATTTGACAAGAACGAAATTACATCGCACACCGGTAGGACACCGCGCCGCTCATGCACCGAGCAACATTCCCTTGCGCACCGGCACCGTGCCCGTCACGCGGCCGAGCGGCGCACCCGCCGTCACGAAACGGATCGCGCGGCGCATGTAGAACACGCCGTCGGTGCCGCTCGAGATCGTCGTGATCGCGTCGGTCAACGGATCGACGATGTCGAACAGCGGATCGCCGGCGCGGATCGTCGCGCCGATCGCGGCGCGGTGCACGAGTATCCCGCTCACCGGCGCGTAGAACTGCTCGCTGCCCGCGAGCGGCGTGGCCGGCGCGGCGAGCGGCGGCAGCGGCGCGCGCTCGCCGTGCACCGCGCCGCGCCACACAAGATAGTCGACGAGCGCATCGGCATCGCGTTCCGCATGTTCGTACGTCACGTCGCGCTGGCCGCGGCACTCGACCGTCACGGCCACGGCGCCGGCCGCCATCGGCGTGCCGGCCGGCAAGTGCTGCCGCAATTGCGACCACAGCAGGTGATGCGCATCGTCGAACGCGTGCCCGCCCGAATCTTCGGCGAGCAGCGACACCTCGGCGCCGAGATAACGCGCGAGCGGCTCGACTTCCGGCCATGCGGTGTCGCTCGTGTACACGTGCATCACCGCTTCCAGCGAACAATGCAGGTCGATCACCACATCGGCGTCGAGCGACAGTTTCAGCAGCGCCAGCTGCAGCGCATCGAATTCGGTGCGCGGCGCGATCTCGTCGAGCGCCGAGCCCACGCATTCGCGCACGATCGCGCGATTGCGTTCGCCATCGTCGCCGAGGCGGTCGCGCGCACGCGCGGCGATCTCCGCGAGCGGCAGGAAGCCGCGATTGAAGTTGCGGCCGCTCGCAAGATCGAAACGGCCGATGAACTGCCCGAGCAGATGATGATTGAGGCCGACCGGGTTCGCGACCGGCACGAGCACGATCTCGGCCGCGAGCCGGCCTTCGGCATCGAGCTGCGCGAGCCGCTGCTTCAGCACGAACGCCGCGAGCATCGCGGGCGTCTCGTCCGCGTGCAGCGCGGCCTGCAGGTAGATCTTGCGGCCGGTGCCGGCCGGCCCGAAATGAAAGCTCGTCAGCGTGCGCTGCGTGCCGATCGACGGCGACAGGAGCGGCGTGGTGCGAATCTGCATCGATGGTCTCGAACGGATGAAAACGGGGCAGCAGGTGAAAACGACGGTAAGCGCGGCGCTCAGTCGCCGTACGGGTTGAAGTCGAAATACTTCTTCGCGATCCGCTCGTACGTGCCGTCCTTCAGCATCGACGCAATCGCGCCGTCGATCGACGCCTTGAGCGCCGTATCCGACTGCCGCATGCCGATGCCGACACCCCGATCGCCCATGTCGAGCGGCGCGCCGACGAACGCGAAGCCCTTGCCCTTCGGCGTGCGCAGGAAACCGTAGTCGGCTTCCACGGTGCCGAGCAGCGCCGCATCGAGGCGGCCGTTGGCGAGATCGGCGAACACTTCGTCCTGGCTCTTGTACGGCACCACGCTGACGCCGGCCGGCGCCCAGTGCGCGAGCGCCCACGATTCGAACTGCGTGCCCGACTGCACGCCGACGTGCTTGCCCGCGAGCGACGCGGTCGTGCTGTCGACGCCGCTGCCGGGCCGTGCGACGAGCCGCGACTTGAAGCGGAACAGCTTCGACGAGAACAGGATCTGCTTCTCGCGCTTCTCGGTGATCGCCATCGACGACAGGATCGCGTCGATCTTGCGCGCCTGCAGCGCGGGAATCATCCCCGAGAATTCGAGCTCGACCCACTGGCAACGCAACTGCGCGCGGCGGCAGATCTCGTTGCCCAGATCGACATCGAAGCCCTTCAGGCTGCCGTCGGGCGCCTTCGAATCCATCGGCGGATAGGTCGGATCGATGCCGAGGCGCACCGGGCGCGCATCGAGCGCGTGCGCGGCGCCGGCCGCAAGCGCAAGGCACAGGGAAACGAGCGGAATGAGGGTGCGTTTCATGGTCGACGAAGGGCGGGACGAGGGACAAACGGCGCGAGCCGGACTGTTTGTGATCGTAGTGCGCCCGCGCCCCCGCCGGAATCGCCCGCTGCCTTATCATGATCACATTTCCCGATCACCGGCCTCGCGCTTGCCCATGGCGTTCACGCTCTCCCAGCTCCGCATCTTCCAGGCCGTCGTCGAGCACGGCAGCCTGCGCGCCGCCGCGCGCGCGCTCGATCTCGCGCAAAGCGGCGTCACGCAGCAGCTGCAGAGCCTCGAGGCGACGCTCGGCGCGACGCTGTTCACGCGCACCAATCGCGGGATCGTGCCGACGGCCGTCGGCCAGCGGCTGCTCGCGCGCTCCGGTTCGATCCTCGGCGAATGCGAGCAGGTCGAGCGGGAGATCCGGCAACTGAGCGGCGCGTACGAAGGCACCGTCACGCTCGGCCTCGTGGCCGAGCCGCTGATCGACGCGTTCGCGCCCGTGCTGAGCGCGTTCCGCGCGCGCTTCGACAAGGTCGACGTGCACCTGCGCACCGGCACGTCGCGGATGATGATCGGCTGGCTGCGGGAAAGCGCGGTCGATTTCGCGATCGCGCTCGTGGCGAAGCAGACCGACACGACCGATCTCGCGGTCACGCCGCTGCGGACATCGGCGCCGGTGGTCGTGTGCCGCAACGGGCATCCGGCGATGCATGCGCAGTCCCTCGCCGAACTGGCCGACTACGCGTGGGTGTCGACGCGCTCGCCGAACCTGAGCGCCGACCCCGTCGTCAACCGCCTGCTCGCGTACTTCGACCTGCACGGCCTGCCGCCGCCTAGGATCCTCGCCACCGTCGAAGGGATGTTCGAGACGCTGCAGCTCGTCACGCAGACCGATTGCCTGTCGCTCGAAACCGAAGCCGTGACGCGGCACGGGCCGTTTGCCGGCGCGCTCGCGAAGGTGCCGGTGCGCGAACAGGCCGAATCGCAGGACATCTGTCTGCTGCAGCGCGCGGCCGTGCCGCTCACGCCGGCCGCGCAGGAACTCGCGACGATGCTCGCGTCGTACCTGAGGGTGGTGCGCGGGCGGTAAGCGCGTATCGCCGCTTGCCGCCCGTCGTGCTGCGCGATGCTTTGCGTCAGTCGATCGAATCCCGCGCCGTCTCGCGCAGCATCGCCACCGCGATCAGCGACAGCACCACGCACGCGGCCACGTAGCCGGCCGGCGCGAGCTTGCTGCCGGTCGTCTTGACGAGCCACGTCGCGATCAGTTGCGCGCTGCCGCCGAAGATCGTCACCGCGAGCGCATACGCGATCGAGATGCCGGTCGCGCGCACGTGGCGCGGCAGCGACTCGCACATCAGCGCCATCTCCGACGCCGAGCCGAGCGAATAGAACAGCAGCATCAGCGCGGTCAGCGGCAGGATCACCGACAACGTCGGGTGATGGTTCATCAGCCAGAACGCCGGGAACAGCAGCGCGACCAGCACGCCGCGGCCGACGAAGATCGGCAGGCGCCGGCTGCCCAGCCTGTCCGACAGCCAGCCGAACAGCGGGCACGTGACCAGCATCACGCAGCCCGACGCGACACCGACGAACATCGACAGCTTCGTCGGCAGGCCGAGCGTGTGGATCGCATAGGTCGGCATGTAGAACGTCAGGATGTAGGTCGATACCGTGCCGCCCATCACCGTGAGCATCAGCAGCAGCACCGTGCGCGCGTGCTTCGAGAACAACTCGCGCAGCACGCCGCGTTCGATGCCGTGATGGCTGTCGCCGGGCGCATCGTCGGCGAGCCGGCGGCGCAGGACCATGCCGACCGGCGCGATCAGCACGCCGACGAGGAACGGCAGCCGCCAGCCCCAGCTCTCCAGCGCGTCCTTGGTCATCGTGTTCGACAGCAGCGCCGCGAAGCCCGAGCCCATCAGCGCGGCGCCGCCCTGCGTCGCGAGCTGCCAGCTCGCGCGGAACGCACGGCGCGACGTGCCGCCCTGTTCGAGCAGCGTCGACGTCGCCGCGCCGAATTCGCCGCCCTGCGAGAAGCCCTGCATCAGCCGCGCGAACACGACCAGCAGCGGCGCGGCCACGCCGACCTGCGCGTACGTCGGCGCGATCGCGATCAGGCCCGTGCCGAGCGCCATCAGCATGATCGTCAGGTTCAGCGCGGCCTTGCGCCCCTTGCGGTCCGCGTAGACGCCGAGCACGACGCTACCGAGCGGCCGCGTGAAGAAGCCGGCCGCGAACGTCGCGACCGACAGCAGCAGCGACGTGGTCGGGTCGCTCGACGGAAAGAACAGCTTGCCAATCAACACCGCGAAGAAGCCGTACACGGTGAAATCGAAAAATTCCAGCCAGTTGCCGATCACGGCCGCGGCGATCGCGCCGCGCCGCGTGACGGCCGGTGCGCCCGGCCCGCCGGTTTCGGCAGCCCCCGTCGACGCGGGGTGCAGCGCGAGATGGTCTTTCTGCATCGTTATCGTCTCCTCTCAATGCGGCCGGCCGCGCCGGCCGCTCGCCCCGCCGCCGGCCTCACCGCCCCAGGTAACGCTCCACGAGACGCGTCCAGTACGCCGCGCCGATCGGCAGGTTGCGATCGTTGAAATCGTATTTCGGGTTGTGCACCATGCAGCCGTCCTCGCCTTCGCCGTTGCCGAGCCGCACGAACGAGCCCGGCCGCTGCTGCAGCATGAACGCGAAATCCTCGCTGCCCATCAGCAGGTCGGTCTGCTCGACCACGTGCGCGTCGCCCACGAGCTCGCGCGCGACCTGCGCGGCGAAATCCGTTTCGGCATCCGAATTGACGACGACCGGATAGCCTTCGATGTACTCGACGTTCGCGGTCGCGCCGTAGCTCGCGGCCTGCGTTTCGGCCAGCTCGGTGATGCGGCGCTTGAGCAGCGCGCGCACGTCGGGGCTGAACGAGCGCACGCTGAGTTCAAGGCGCGCTCCGTTCGGGATCACGTTGTTCGCGGTGCCCGCGTGCATCGAGCCGACCGTGACGACCGCCGGCTGCGCGGGGTCGACATTGCGCGCGACGATCGTCTGCAGCGCCATCACGATGCTCGCCGCGACGACCACCGGGTCGACCGTCAGGTGCGGCCGCGCCGCGTGGCCGCCGACGCCTTCGATCGTGATGATCGCCTTGTCGCCGGCCGACATGAACGGGCCGCGCCGCGTGAGGAACACGCCGGGCGCCACGCCCGGATGGTTGTGCATGCCGAACACGGCGTCGCACGGGAAGCGTTCGAACAGGCCGTCGTCGATCATCTTCTTCGCGCCGCTGTCGACGCCATGCTCTTCCGCCGGCTGGAAATACAGGTGCACGGTGCCGGAGAAGTTGCGTGTCTTCGCGAGGTGCTGCGCGGCGCCGAGCAGCATCGTCGTGTGGCCATCGTGGCCGCAGGCGTGCATCTTGCCGTGCGTGCCGCTCGCATAGGGCAGCCCCGTCGCCTCGATGATCGGCAACGCGTCCATGTCGGCGCGGATGCCGATGCTGCGCGTGCCGTCGCCCACGCGCAGCGTGCCGACCACACCCGTCTTGCCGACCCCGCGCGTCACCTGCCAGCCCCACTGTTCGAGCTTGTCGGCGACGAGCGCTGCCGTGTCATGCTCTTCGTACGCGAGTTCGGGGTGGTGATGGATGTGGTGACGGATCTCGCGCAACCCGCCGGCGGCGGGCATCAGATCCTCGACTTCGGTGAATCGGGTATCGGTGGTCATCAAGGGGCTCCTGCTGTTTGTCTGCGTGTCGGCCACACGCGGACGGTGCGTGCGGGAAAGCGAGCCACTATAGCGAGCCGATATCGGTTCAATAAGATGCTGAATTTTTCACCGCGATAAGATTTTTTAATCAGGGTTAATACTGGTACGACTTACCGGATCGGCCATGCTCGGCACGCTCGATACGCGACCCGTTGATTTTTGAGACGAACGGTCTATTATTCGCACATGGACGTTCGAACTGATCCGCCTCGCCGTCGCGGCAGGCCACCGAAACAGCACGAGGACCTCGTCGCCACGCGGGACATGCTGCTGCGCACCGGGCTGGAGGTGCTCACCGAGAAGGGCTTTTCGGCCAGCGGGCTCGACGAGATCCTCGGTCGCGCCGGCGTGCCCAAGGGCTCCTTCTATCACTACTTCGACAGCAAGGAAGCGTTCGGTCTCGAACTGATCGACCGCTATGCCGACTTCTTCGCGCGCAAGCTGGACCGTCATTTCAGCGACCCGGCACGTTCGCCGCTGCAGCGCGTGCACGCGTTCGTCGACGATGCCCGGGACGCCATGGCCCACTACGCCTACAGCCGCGGCTGCCTGATCGGCAACCTCGGGCAGGAAATGTGTGCGCTGCCCGAAAGTTTCCGCGCCCGCCTGCGCACTACGTTCGAGGACTGGCAACGCCGCCTCGCCGAATGCCTGGCCGCCGCGCAGCAAGCCGGCGAACTGGCCGGTTCGGCCGATCCCGCCGAGTTGGCCGCATTCTTCTGGATCGGCTGGGAAGGCGCCGTGCTGCGCGCGAAGCTGGAGCGCAGCGACGGGCCGCTGGCGCTGTTCGCGCAGTTTTTCTTCGATGCACTGCGCCGCCGCTGAATTTTTTTGCCATTAACTAGACGATCGGTCTAGAAAGGAGGACACATGTTTCAAGGCATCGTGATCGACAGGCATGAAACCGGCCAGCAGGCCCGGCTCCAGACGCTGGACGACGCGCAGTTGCCCGCGGGCAACGTCACGGTACGCGTGGGCTATTCGACGCTGAACTACAAGGACGGGCTGGCGATCACCGGCAAGAGCCCGGTGGTCCGCACGTTCCCGATGGTGCCCGGCATCGATCTCGTTGGCGAAGTCGAAGTGAGCACGCACCCGGACTATCGCCCCGGCGACCGGGTCGTGCTCAACGGCTGGGGCGTCGGCGAAACGCACTGGGGCGGCCTCGCGCAGAAAGCCCGCGTCGATGGCGACTGGCTGGTGCCGCTGCCGTCCGCCTTTTCGCCGCAACAGGCGATGGCCATCGGCACGGCAGGCTACACCGCGATGCTGTGCGTGATGGCGCTGGAGCGGCATGGCGTGCGCCCGGGCGACGGCGAGATCGTGGTGACCGGCGCGGCAGGCGGCGTGGGCAGCGTCGCCACGGCCATTCTCGCCAAGCTCGGATACCGCGTCGTCGCCGTGACGGGCCGCCCCGCCGATGCCGACTACCTGCGGCAGCTCGGCGCGGCGGAGATCCTGGAGCGGTCGCTATTCAGCGAACCCGGCAGGCCGCTGGGCAAGGAACGATGGGCCGGCGCGGTTGACGTGGCAGGCAGCCACGTGCTCGCCAACGTGTGCGCGACCACGCGGTACCGCGGCGTCGTGACGGCTTGCGGCCTGGCCGCCGGCATGGATTTCCCCGCGACCGTCATGCCGTTCATCCTGCGCGGCGTCACGCTCGTCGGGATCGACAGCGTCATGTGCCCGCGCGCCGACCGCCTGGAAGCGTGGCGCCGGCTCGCGTCCGACCTCGACGTCGAGAAGCTGGGCGCGATCGGTCACCAGGTCGGCCTGGGCGACGTCATCCCGCTTGCAGGGGAATTGATCGCCGGCAAGGTTCGCGGGCGTATCGTCGTCGACGTCAACGCATGACGCCGGTGACGGCCACCGGCGTATCTTTTTTACGCCGGCGGCTCGCGCATCGAGCGCGCCCACGCCACTTTATCCAGGAGACCTCATGACCGCCCCGCATACCGCCGCCATCAGCCGCTTCCCCGTGCCCGCGCTCGACGATTTGCCCGAGGACATTCGCGAACGCATCGCGGCCGTTCAGGAGAAGTCGGGCTTCATCCCGAACGTGTTCCTGACACTCGCGCATCGCCCCGACGAGTTTCGCGCATTCATGGCTTACCACGACGCGCTGATGGACAAGCCTGGCAACCTGAGCAAGGCCGAGCGCGAGATGATCGTCGTGGCCACCAGCAGCGTGAACCAGTGTCAGTACTGCGTGATCGCGCACGGTGCGATCCTGCGCATTCGCGCGAAGGATCCGTTGATCGCCGACCAGGTCGCCACCAACTACCGCAAGGCCGACATCACCGCCCGGCAGAAGGCGATGCTCGACTTCGCGATGAAGGTGTCGCAGGCCGCGCATCAGGTTGGAGAAGCAGACTTCGACGCGCTCAACGCACATGGTTTCGTCGAAGAAGACGTGTGGGACATCATGGCGATCTCGGCGTTCTTCGCCATGTCCAACCGCATCGCGAACGTGACGAACATGCGGCCGAATGCGGAGTTCTACGCGCTGGGACGCTGAGCGCCCTCGCCGTTCGGCAGCGCACACGGGAGCGGCGGCTCGTCGCGCGCGCCGATTGACGTCACGACAGCGCCCGTCGGTCGCATCGGCGCGGCCGGCCGATGCCGACGCGCCGGTGCACGCGCCGGCATCGGTCAGTTGCTCACGCGCACCCGACAGCAACGCCAATGTCAGCGCTCACTCCAGCCCCTTCAGCACCTCCAGCCCGTCCGGCAGCTTCGCATCCGGAAACTGCGTCGACAGCGACGTGTCGCGCCACCGCGCGGCCTCTTCGGCGCGCTGCTTCTCCGCCTGCTCGCACACGAACAGCGCGTCGCCGCCGAGCAGCAAACGCATCGGCACATCCTCGCGGCGCGACAGCTCGACGATCAGCGCCGCGATCCGCGCCGGATCGCCGACTTCGTGGCCGCCGTACGCGCCGAGCAGTTCAAGAATCTTCCCGACCGACGGCCGATAGTCGGGCAGCAGACCGTCGATGCCGCGCTTCGCCTGCGCGGCCCAGTCGGTGCGCATCCCGCCCGGCTCGAGCGTGCAGACGCGCACGCCGAACGGCGCGACTTCCTTCGACAGCACGTCGCTGAACCCGCCGACCGCCCACTTCGCGGCCTGATACGCGGACAAGCCGGCCGTCGACGAGCGCCCGCCGACCGACGACACCTGGAAGATGTGCCCCGCGCGCTGCGCGCGCATCGTCGGCAACACCGCACGCGTCAGGTTGATCACGCCGAACAGGTTCGTTTCGATCTGGTCGCGGAAATCGTCGGCGCCCATCTGCTCAAACGGCACCGTGTGGCCGTAGCCCGCGTTGTTCACCAGCACGTCGATGCGGCCGAACGCGTCGCGGGCCGCCGCGACGGCCCGCGCGGCCGCCGCTTCGTCGGTGACGTCAAGCGCGACCGGCAGCAATCGATCGCCATGACGCTCGGCCAGATCGGCCAGCCGCGCGGGATCGCGCGCGCCGGCCACCAGCCGGTCGCCCGCCGCCAGCACGGCTTCCGAAATTGCTCGCCCCAGGCCGCGCGCGGCCCCTGTTACCAGCCAGACTTTCGACATTTTCCACTCCTTGATCGTGGTGAAACCACAAAAATGAATGATTACTCACTCATTAATAACGACGATGCAGCGGTCGTTCATGACCGCCATCGCCCTGCCTGAAACCCGCTGCCCGTCATCGCCGCGGCACGTGAGCGTGAAACCGCACACGCCGCCTCGACGGCAACCGTTGCCTTATACCGCGTGCAACACGGCCCACAACGCGCGAAACCCGGCCTCCCGGTACGCATCGGCCCGCGCCGGATCGCGCGCGATCGACTCCATCGCCGTTTCCGCGATCGACGTAAACAACGCTGCGCAGAACGCATACGCTTCGTCGGGTTTCAGCGCGCCCGAAGCGGCGACCTGCTCGCGCAGCAGCGCATTGATCCCGCCGAAGCCTTCGGCGCCGGCCGCGCGATGCGCATCGTCGATGCGCCCGCTCACGTTGAGTTGCTGCAGCGCGCGCCGCCCGTCCGGATCCGCGACGCCCCACGACACATAGCCGTTCCATGCATGCCGCACGGCCTGCTCGACCGGCGCGTGTTCCGGAAACCCGGCCATCATCGCTTCGCGCATCCCGGCCTTCAGGCTCAGATACAACGCGTTCAGCAGCGCGTCCTTGGTCTCGAAGTACGTGAACACCGTGCCTTCCGCCACGCCGGCGAGCCGCGCGATGCGCGCGGTCGTCGCGGTGGCGCCGTCCTCGGCGAGCGCGCGTGCGGCCGCGGCGAGGATGGCTTCGTGCTTGTCGGGACTGCGCGGACGGGCCACGTTCGATACTTTTAATGAGTGAGTGCTCAATCATAATGGCAAGATCCTATGGCATGCAAGCGCTGTTACATCCGGGAGAACCCATACGCAATCCATCAAAACCGTGCACTATTAGCGTTTTCACGTACGGGTGCGTTCTCGTATCGGCGCCCGGTACCTCGACGTTCGTTTCATGTTCACCGTTTCAAACCGCGAACCTCCCATGACGAATCAGCCTACCCAGACCGGAGCCGACCGGCCCGTCGACATGATCATCTTCGGCGGCGGCGGCGACCTGGCCGCCCGCAAGCTGTTGCCCGCGCTGTACATGGCGCACCTGCACTGCAACCTTCCGCCCGAGACGCGCATCATCGCGGTCGGCCGCCGCGACTGGGGCATCGACGGCTATCGCAAGTTCGTGGACGAGCAGTCGCGCCCGTTCATCGACGAAAAGGCGTTCGACCCGCAGGCATGGAGCCGTTTCCTCGACCTGTTCAAGTACGTGCTGATCGACGTGAACGCGCCGGACGACTACCAGCGGCTCGCGGAAGCGGCGCGCGGCGATGCGATCCGCGTGTTCTACCTGTCGACGTCGCCGGAGCTGTTCACCACCATCTGCGACAACCTGTCGGCCGCGCATCTCGTCGACAAGCATTCGCGCGTCGTCCTCGAAAAGCCGCTCGGCCACGATCTCGCGTCCGCGAAGGCGATCAACGATGCGGTCGGCAAGCACTTCGAGGAATCGCAGATCTATCGGATCGACCACTATCTCGGCAAGGAAACCGTGCAGAACCTGATGGTGCTGCGCTTCGGCAACCCGATCTTCGGGCCGCTGTGGCAGGCGCCGAGCATCCGCAGCGTGCAGATCACGGTGGCGGAGACGGTGGGCGTCGGCAGCCGCGCGGGCTTCTACGACCATACCGGCGCGCTGCGCGACATGGTGCAGAACCACCTGCTGCAGCTGCTGTGCATCGTCGCGATGGAACCGCCGGTGTCGCTCGACCCGGACGCGGTGCGCGACGAGAAGCTGAAAGTGCTGCGCTCGCTGCGGCCGATGGCGGTGGCCGACGTCGCGCGCGACACGGTGCGCGGCCAGTACACGGCCGGTGCGGTCGACGGCCAGCCGGTGAAGGGCTATCTCGAGGAAGACAACGTGCCGGCGGACAGCCGCGCGGAAACCTTCGTCGCGCTGCGCGCGCACATCAACAACTGGCGCTGGGCGAACGTGCCGTTCTTCCTGCGCACCGGCAAGCGGCTGCAGCGCCGCCAGTCGGAAATCGTGATCGAGTTCGCCGACATGCCGTTCTCGATCATCCCGACCGGCCCGCGCCACTACAGCAACCGTCTCGTGATCCAGCTCCAGCCGGAAGAGTCGATCCAGCTGCAGATGCTCGCGAAGGAACCGGGCAGCGGCATGAACATGGTGCCCGTGAGCCTGAACCTCGACCTGCAGCAGGCGATTCCGGAGCGGCGCGCGGAAGCGTACGAACGGCTGCTGATCGACGTGATCCGCGGCCGCCTCACGCACTTCATGCGCCGCGACGAGCTCGAAGCCGCATGGTCGTGGGTCGAGCCGATCCTCGACGGCTGGAAGCAGCTCGGCGACCGGCCGCGCCTGTACACGGCCGGCACGTTCGGGCCCGCGGCTTCGTCGGCGCTGCTCGCGCGCGACGGGATGTCCTGGTCCGAAGAGGCGTAACCGCCATGCGACGGCGATCCGGCGTACGGCACGCCGGATCGCGCGTCAAATCGCACGGGGCATGACCCGCCCCGTCGTTCCCGCCACCTACCGCGGCTCCATCCACGATGCAGCCTTGCGCCGCCCCGGCGCATCGTTGCCGCTGCCGCCCAGCGCCTCGATCAGGTAGTCGACGAACGACGCGATCCGCGACGAGATCGCGGTATTGCGGTAGTACACCGCGTGGATCGGCTGCTCGACCTCGAGCGTCTGGCGCGCGAGCACCTGCACGAGCCGGCCCGCGTCGCGATCCTGCGCCGTCATGAAGTCAGACAGGCAGACGACGCCCGCGCCATCGAGCGCGAGCTGCCGCAGCGTCTCGCCGCTCGACGACCGGATGTCCGGCTCGATGCGGCGCGGCTCGCCGTCGGTGCCGAGGATCGGCCACACGTTCAGCGATTCGGGCTGCGTGAAGCCGAGCAGCGTGTGCTTGTCGAGATCCTCCACCTTGCGCGGTTGGCCGTGCGCGGCAACATATCCGGGACTTGCAAGGATGCGTATCCGGCTGGTGCCGACGCGCCGGCTGTGCAGCGTCGAATCCTTCAGCCGGCCGATCCGGAACGCGACGTCGGTGCGCCGCTCCAGCAGGTCGATGATGCCCTCGTTGCTGTTCAGCTCCAGCTCGACTTTCGGGAAACGTTCGCGGTAACCGCGCACGAGCGGCACGATCACGTGCAGCATGAACGGCGTCGCCGCATCCACGCGCAGCCGCCCCGACGGCATCTCGCGCCGCGCGAGCATCTGCTCTTCCGCCGTCTCGACCGATTCGATGATCGCGCGCGCGTCCTGCAGGAACGCGCGACCTTCCTCGGTCAGTTCGAGCCGGCGCGTGGTCCGGCGCAACAGCGTGGTCTTCAGCTTCTCCTCGAGCCGCCCGAGCGTGCGGCTCGTCGCCGACACCGTGAGGTCGAGCTGCTGCGCGGCCGCGGTGATCGAACCGAAATCGACCACGGCGGCAAAGGCCTGGAGTTCGTCGAGCGTAATCTTCATCGCGTGATTCTTGATTTCAAATCAAAACAATTTGGTTTATAGACGCGTTTTTCAGCAAAAGTAAAGGCGGCACACTGCGCTCCATCCTCACCGGACCCTGGAGCACCCATCATGCCACTCGCCCTGCTTGCGCTGACCATCAGCGCATTCGCCATCGGTACCACCGAATTCGTGATCGTCGGGCTGATCCCGACGATCGGTGCCGACCTCGGCGTCAGCCTGCCGTCCGCCGGCCTGCTCGTCAGTCTTTACGCGCTGAGCGTCGCGATCGGCGCGCCGCTCCTCACCGCGCTCACCGGCCGCGTGCCGCGCAAGACACTCCTCGCCGCGCTGATGGCGCTGTTCACCGTCGGCAACCTCGTCGCGTGGCAGGCGCCCGGCTACGAATCGCTGATCGTCGCGCGCATCCTCACCGGCCTCGCGCACGGTGTGTTCTTCTCGGTCGGCTCGATCATCGCGACCACGCTCGTACCGAAGGAAAAGGCCGCCAGCGCGATCGCGACGATGTTCAGCGGGATGACGGTCGCGTTCGTCGCCGGCATTCCGCTCGGCACCTTCATCGGCCAGCACTTCGGCTGGCGCGCGACCTTCCTGGTCGTCGCGCTGTTCGGCCTCGTCGCGTTCGTCGGCGCGGTCGCGTTCGTGCCGCGCGGGTTGCCGCAAACGGCGCCGGCGCCGCTCGCCCGCCAGTTCCGCGTGCTCGCGCAGCCGCGCCTGCTGCTGGTCTACGCGATGACGGCCGTCGGCTACGGCGGCTCGCTGATCGCGTTCACGTACATGGCACCGCTGCTCGAGCAGATCGCCGGTTTCACGCCGTCGCAGGTCAGCCTCGTACTCGTCGGCTACGGCGTGTCGGTCGCGTTCGGCAACGTATGGGGCGGCAAACTCGCGGATAGCGCCGGCCCCGTGAAGGCGCTCAAGCGGATCTTCCTGCTGCTCGCGATCGTGCTGCTCGCGCTCGCCTTCACGATCCACGTCAAATGGCTCGCCGTGCTGACGATGCTTGCGTGGGGCGCGGTGGCGTTCGGCAACGTGCCGGGCCTGCAGGTGTACGTCGTCAAGCAGGCGCGGCACTTCGCGCCCGACGCCACCGACGTCGCGTCCGGTTTCAACATCGCCGCGTTCAACCTCGGCGTCGCGGGCGGCTCGGCACTCGGTGGCGTGATCGTCGCGCATGTCGGCCTCGGCCATACGCCGTGGATGGCGGCAGCCGTCACGCTCGGCGCATTCGCGCTCACCGCGCTGAGCGGCCGGCTCGACCGCAGCGCGGGCCTGCCGGAACGCACGGCCGAACCGGTTCAGCTCGCGCACTGAATGCCACCTCGTTGCAGGAATTTGCACACGTGAACGCATCGCCCTCGCCGTTCGCCGGCAAGACGTTCGCCGTGCGCTGCGACGGCCTCACCGCGCTCAACGCGTACGACGATGGCGGCCACCCCATGGGCTACGAGATCACCGAAGGCCCCTGCTCGGGTGCGAAGGGCGAAGTCGCCTGCACGACGGCCGCCGCTCCGGCGTACCCGGCCTCGCACACCACGCGACGCTCGCCCCACGCGCCGACACGCTTGACCTCCGTGCGCTCCGGGTGCGCGACGTGCCGGTGTACGACTCCGCAGCGTAGAGCCCGTGTAAACCACGCCGGATACTTGATTTCAGATCAAATATTTTTGACTTGAAACGGCGTTTATCTCACCAATCCAAAACGCCAGAATGACTTCCATATCGAACCCGTTCCACTCTCCCAGGAGCAGATGATGAGCAAGATTCCCGCATTCGGCCTCGGTACGTTCCGCCTGCAAGGCCAGGTTGTCATCGACTCGGTGCGCAATGGTCTCGAAGTCGGCTACCGCGCGATCGACACCGCGCAGATCTATGGCAACGAAGCCGAAGTCGGCGAAGCGATCGACGCCTCGGGCGTGGCCCGCGAAGACCTGTTCCTCACGACCAAAATCTGGGTCGACAACTACGCGCCGAGCAAGCTCGTGCCGAGCCTCGAGGAAAGCCTGCGCAAGCTGCGCACCGACCATGTCGACCTGACGCTGATCCACTGGCCGGCCCCCGACAACGGCGTCGCGCTCGACACGTTCATGACCGCGCTCGCCGATGCGAAGGCGCAGGGCCTCACGCGCCGGATCGGCATCTCGAACTTCAACATCGCACTGACGAGGCAGGCCATCGCGGCCGTCGGCAAGGATGCAATCGCGACGAACCAGGTCGAGCTGAGCCCGTACCTGCAGAACCGCAAGCTCGTCGGGTTCCTGAACGCCGAAGGCATCCACGTCACGTCGTACATGACGCTCGCGTACGGCAAGGTGCTCGGCGATCCGGTGATCGGTGCGATCGCGCAGCGTCACGACGCGACGCCCGCGCAGGTCGCGCTCGCGTGGGCATTGCAGCTCGGCTACTCGGTGATCCCGTCGTCGACGAAGCGCGAGAACCTCGCGAGCAACCTGCTCGCGCAGACGCTGCGCCTGACCGACGAAGACATGGCGCAGATCGCCGCGCTCGAACGCAACGGCCGCGAAGTCGATCCGGCCGGCCTCGCACCGGCGTGGGACTGAATGCGCCACGCCTCCTTTGATCCGCCAAGGCCCGCAGGCCGCGGCACCGACAGGACATCCCCATGACCCAGGACCCGCTTTTTCAACCGCTGCGACTCGGCGCGCTGACGCTACCGAACCGCATCGTGATGCCGCCGATGACGCGCTCGCGCGCGAGCCAGCCCGGCGACGAAGCCAACGAACTGATGGCCGCGTATTACGCGCAGCGCGCGAGCGCCGGCCTGATCGTCAGCGAAGGCACCTATATCGCACCGCTCGGCAAGGGCTACGCGTGGACGCCCGGCATACACACGCCGTCGCAGGTGGCGGGCTGGCGCAAGGTGACGGACGCCGTGCATGCCGCGCACGGCCGCATCTTCGCGCAGCTGTGGCACGTCGGCCGGCTGAGCCACACGAGCCTGCTCGGCGGCCAGCAGCCGGTGTCGTCGTCGCCGCTGCAGGCGAAAGGCGTGAACGTGTTCGTGGCCGGCGAAGACGGCAGCACACCGGGCTTCGTGCAGGCGTCCGAGCCGCGCGCGCTGACGATCGACGAGATCCGCGCGATCGTCGATCAGTACCGCGCCGCCGCGCGCCACGCGATCGAGGCCGGCTTCGACGGCGTCGAGCTGCACGGCGCGAACGGCTATCTCGTGAACCAGTTCATCGACTCGAATGCGAACACGCGCACCGACGCGTACGGCGGCTCGCTCGAAAACCGGCTGCGCTTCCTGCGCGAAGTCACGCAGGCGCTGATCGAAAGCACGGGCGACGCGTCGCGCGTCGGCATCCGCCTCGCGCCGCTAACGACGCTGAACGGCTGCGTCGACGACGATCCGGAAGCGACCTACCTCGCCGCTGCGACGCTGCTCGGCGAACTCGGCGTCGGCTACCTGCACATCGCGGAAGCCGACTGGGACGACGCGCCGCTGATGCCGGTCGAATTCAAGCAGCAACTGCGCGCCGCGTACCCGGGCGTGCTGATCTACGCCGGCGCGTACACCGCCGAGCGCGCGCGCGACGCGATCGCCGCCGGCTGGGCCGACCTCGTCGCGTTTGGCCGCCCGTTCGTCGCGAACCCCGACCTGCCCGAGCGGCTGCGCGCCGGCGCGGCGCTCGCGCCGCACGACCGCACCACGCTGTTCGGCGGCGGCGAGCGCGGCCTGACCGACTATCCGACGCTGGCCCAGGCCGCGGCCTGAGCCGGCATACCCGAGACTGCTCATGAGAATCACGCTCCCTTCCCGCCTGGGTTTCGGCACCGCGCCGCTGGGCAACATGTACCGGGACATCCCGCACGAAGAGGCGCTGGCCACGGTCGATGCGGCGTGGGAAAGCGGTATCCGCTACTTCGACGCCGCGCCGCTGTATGGCGCCGGCCTCGCCGAGCGGCGTCTCGGCGAAGCGCTTGCCGGGCGTCCGCGCGATGCGTATTCGCTCGGCACCAAGGTCGGCCGGCTCGTACTCGACGAACACGAGGACGCATCGCAACGCGATCTCGGCGAAAAGGGCGGCCTGTTCCGCCACGGGCTGCCGAACAGGATCGTCTACGACTACACCGAAGACGGCACGCTGCGCTCGATCGACGCGAGCCTCGAGCGGCTGCGCACCGACCGGCTCGACACCGTGTGGATTCACGATCCGGCCGTCGATTTTCACGGCGACGCGTGGCACGACGTGTTCGACGTCGCGATGTCGGGAGCGGCCCGGGCGCTCACGCGGTTGCGCGACGAGAAGGTGATCCGGGGCTGGGGCCTCGGCGTGAACCGCGTCGAGCCGTGCGAACTCGCGCTCGAACGCGCGGACCCCGACGGCTTCCTGCTCGCCGGGCGCTACACGCTGCTCGACCATGCAGGCGCGCTCGAGCGGCTGATGCCGGAAAGCGCGGCGCGCGGGCTCGGCATCATCGTGGGCGGCCCGTACAACTCGGGCGTGCTGGCAGGCGGAACCCATTACGAGTATCAGCCGGCCACGCAGGCCATGCTCGACCGCGTTGCGCGCATCCGCCAGATCTGCGAACGATTCGGCGTTGACGTCCGCGCGGCGGCGCTGCAATTCTCGCTCGCGCACCCGGCCGTCGCGGCGGCGATCCCCGGCGCGAGCCGGCCCGATCGCATCGACGACAACCTGCGTCTCGCGGCGGTATCGATCCCGCCCGAACTGTGGGATGCGCTGAAGGCCGGGCACCTGATTGCCGCGCATGCACCGACGCCTGCAGGCGCGTAATGGCGAGCGGTTGCGGCGCAGCATGCGCCCGCGCAACCGCGCGCATTCGCGGCAGCTATCGTCGCGATTGTCATTTCCCGATTGCGGCCCGGACGATCGGCGTCTAGCCTTTACGGGATCGACTCCGCCCCGTGCCCCTGACCTGAAAGGACGCCCGCCATGCCAAGCCGCTCCCCCACACGCGACACGCTGCTGGCCATCGTAGCCGGCGTTTCATTTGCGGCCTGCACGGCGCCAGCGTATGCCGACGCCGGTCTCACGCCGCCCGAACCCGCGACGGCAGTGCTGTCGACCACCGCGACCGGCGTGCAGATCTATGCGTGCGAATACGATCACGACCATCGGCTCGCGTGGACATTCCAGCGCCCGGAGGCGATGCTGTTCGACGCGAGCGGCACGCTCGTGGTCCGGCACGGCGCGGGGCCGTCGTGGGAAGCGCTCGACGGCAGCCGCATCACCGGCAAGAAACTCGCGGAAGCGCCGAGCGCGCGCGCCGGCAGCATTGCGCAACTCCTGCTCGCCGCGACGCCTGCCGCAACGGGCGCGACCGGCACGCTCGCCGGCGTGCGCTTCGTACAGCGGCTCGATACCGTGGGCGGCACGCCGCCGGATGCGGGGTGCTCGACCGAGCATGCCGTCGGTCGCTTCCCGTATTTCGCGCGCTACGTGTTCCTGAAATAACGCACGACGGCGCCCGACGCGCCGGGCACCGTCTCGGTGGTGTCCGACATGCGACGGATTGATCAGTCATCCTATCCTTGATGAGCGGATTCGACCGGCATCCAGGTCGCGCTGCGCTCAGCCGATCCGTATCGACAGCTCGACATCGCCGCCGAACGGAACCGACAGATAGCCGTTCTCCAGCGAGCGCACGTAAGCGAGATAGTCGGGGCTGTATTCGGCATTGTCGGCAACGACGAACGCGCCGGGCCGCAACCGCCGCTCGACGAGTGCAAGGACTTCGGGATACAGCGCCTTCGCGCCGTCGAGCAGTAACAGGTCGACCGAATCCGGTAAATCGGCGGCCAGCGTACGCAGCGCATCGCCCTCGCGAATCTCCACGAGATCGACGAGCCCTGCCGCAGTCAGGTTCGCCCGCGCCCGCACGACCTTCGACGGCTCGAATTCGCTCGTGATCAGCCGGCCCCCGCCGTTGTCGCGCAGCGCGGCCGCGAGATGCAGCGTCGAAATGCCGAACGACGTACCGAATTCGACGATCGACCGCGCGCCGCCGCTGCGCGCGAGCATGTACAGCAGCACGCCCGTCTCGCGGGACACGGCAAGCGGATAATCCTTCAGGCGCGCATACAGATCGGTGTAGCCGGTCTTGCTGCGCATCAGCCGCGCTTGCTCGTCGCGCGACAGGCTGGCGAAGTCCGGGCTCGTCGCGGGCGACGAGGCGTCGGCTTCGTCGAACAGGCGTGCCAGCAGCGAAGCCAGCGGGTCGAGCGTCAGGGTGGTCATGCGAATCTCCGGGTTCGGGTTGAGTGCGTCGTTGCACCCGATTAGAATATGACGAAGTATTCAGGTTTTACTATTCGCATTGGCACATCGCTCATGACCGACCGCCCGAACGCCCGGATTGCCACGCGCAAACAGCCTCGGCAGGCCCGCTCCACCCGGCTCGTCGAGGATGTCCTGCAGGCCGCTGTTCAGGTTTTGGCGAGCGAAGGCGCGCAGCGCTTCACGATGGCGCGGGTTGCGGAACGCGCCGGCGTGAGCGTCGGCTCGCTCTACCAGTACTTCCCGAACAAGGCGGCCGTGCTGTTCCGGCTGCAGCACGACGAGTGGCGGCAGACGGCCGAGATGCTGCGCGGGATGCTGGAGGACGTGAACCGGACGCCGCCCGAGCGGTTGCGCACGGCCGTTCACGCGTTCATCCGTTCGGAATGCGACGAGGCGCGGATGCGCATCGCGCTCGACGACGCCGCGCCGCTCTATCGCGACGCGCCCGAGGCGCAGGAAGCCAAGGCGGCCGGCAACCGCATCTTCCAGGCGTTCATGCGGGAGGCGCTGCCCGATGCACCGGCGGCCACGCGCGCGCTCGCGTGCGACCTGATCACCACCACGCTCACCACGGCCGGCAAGGCGTTTTCGGAAAGCGAGCGCTCGCCCGACGAAATCGACGCGTATTCGAACGCGATGGCCGACATGTTCTGCGCCTATCTCGACCATCTCGCGCACCATTGAGGCCGGGGCGACGACAAGAACCGCCCGCGCGCGATGGCGATGTCGTGCGAATGCAGGTTGCGCACGGCGTCGAACGCCGTCGCCAGCCTCCGTTTCCACCAGCCCGCCCGGCCACAACGCAAGACATTTGTAATTTTCGATGCCTCCCCCGCTTCCCCCCACCCCGTCGACCCCGCATTCAAATAATCGCCTTAACGGATTCGAACTAGGCGTATACACGCGTGTCGTCACGACGGAGCCCCGTTGCACGCCGATATAAGCGCTGAGACATGCGCTGCATGCTCATCCCCCAATGGGACGTGATGGGCGGTTCGCCTAACCTTCGCTACGGCAAAGCGCACGTGACGGGGTCGACACCATAACGCGTCGCACGACGCGACACCCTCGCGATCGTTTCGATTCGCACGTAACGACACGGATCACGCGTCATTCGTCCCCACGACGTTGCCGACAATCCCAACTAGATACGAGACACCCTGACGACGGTTCGCTACGGGCCGTTTCAGCATGCTGATAAAGGAGCAAGCTCATGAGTGATACCCCGGTGCAGCCGACGGTCGGCGTCGGCGCGGAAGAAACTGCCTTTGGCACCAAGGGAGTCATCGACCGGTACTTCGGCATTTCATCGCGCGGCAGCACGCAGCGCCGCGAGATCATTGCCGGCGTCACGACCTTCCTCGCGATGGTCTATTCCGTGTTCGTCGTTCCCGGCATGTTCGGCAAGGCCGGCTTCGACACGAGTGCCGTTTTCGTCGCGGTCTGCCTCACCACCGCATTCGGTTCGCTGCTGATGGGCCTGTGGGCGAAGCTGCCGATCGCGATCGGCTGCGCGATCTCGCTGACCGCGTTCACCGCGTTCGGCCTCGTACTCGGCAAAGGGCTGTCGCCGACGGTCGCGCTCGGCGCCGTGTTCCTGATGGGTCTCGTGTTTACCGGCATTTCCGTCACCGGCGTGCGTTCGTGGATTTTGCGCAACCTGCCCGCGGGCGTCGCGCACGGCACCGGGATCGGCATCGGCCTGTTCCTGCTGCTGATCGCATCGAACGACGTCGGCCTCGTGATCAAGAACCCTGGCGCCGGCCTGCCGGTCTCGCTCGGCCAGATCACCGCGTTCCCGGTGATCATGTCGATCATCGGCCTCGCCGCGATCTTCGGCCTCGAAAAGCGTCGCGTGCCGGGCGGCATCCTGCTCGTCGTGATCGCGATCTCGGTGTTCGGCCTGATCTTCGATCCGAGCGTGAAGTACCACGGCATCTTCGCGCTGCCGTCGCTGAGCGCACCGGGCCATGCGTCGCTGATCGGCGCGATGGACATCAAGGGCGCGCTGTCGATGGCCGTGCTGCCGAGCGTGCTCGCGCTGGTGATGACCGCCGTGTTCGACGCGACCGGCACCATCCGCGCGGTCGCGGGCCAGGCCGGCCAGCTCGACGAGAACGGTCGCATCATCAACGGCGGCCGCGCGCTGACGGCCGACTCGCTCAGCTCGATCTTCTCCGGCTTTCTCGGCGGCGCGCCGGCGGCGGCCTACATCGAGTCGAGCGTGGGCGTGGCCGCCGGCGCGAAGACGGGCCTCGCGGCCGCCGTGGTCGGCCTGCTGTTCCTCGTCGTGATGTTCTTCTCGCCGCTCGCGGGCCTCGTGCCGTCGTACGCCACGGCACCGGCGCTGATGTACGTCGGCCTGCTGATGCTCGGCAGCGTGAGCAAGCTGCACATGGACGACATGGTCGATGCGATGTCGGGCCTCGTGTGCGCGGTGTTCATCGTGCTGACCGCGAACATCGTGACGGGCATCATGCTCGGCTTCTCGACGCTCGTGATCGGCCGCATCGCGAGCGGCGAATTCCGCAAGCTCAACGTCGGCACCGTGCTCATCGCGGCCGTGCTCGTCACGTTCTATCTCGGCGGCTGGGCGATCTGACCGCGAATCGTGCGCGACGTCGCCGGCAGAAGGACGGCGCGCATCGGGACGACATCGTCTCCTCCACCATCGTCGTTGATGGTCTCCAGGCCTGGGAACGCAAGTTTCCGGGCTTTTTTTGTTGTTGCGCGCAGTGCGCGCGCATCGCCGAAACGGCGCGGCACGAATCCGCACCCGGTGGTGCTACGATCGCACTTTGCCTTCAGGAGCCCCCATGGACGCGCTCGGCATCGTCTCCGAATCGAACACCCGGACTTCGGCGCACAAGCCGCCGTTCATCCCGTCGTTCGGTTTCCACGAAGTGCATGAATCGAGGCCGATCGATGCCGCGCCGGCGCGCATCATCGACACGGTCTCCACGCTCGACATGCGCACGGATCCGGTCGTCGATGCGCTGCTCAACGTCCGCGAATTCCCGGCAACCGTTGCCGCGTCGCTGCGCCACGGCACCCCGCGAGTCGAACGCGAACGCTTCGGCCTCCACGCATTCACGCCGCTGCATCGCGACGAAACGTCGCTGTCGCTCGGCCTGATCGGCCGCTTCTGGCGTCCCGACCTCGGCGTGCTGAAGATCGCCGACGCGGCGGCGTTCGTGCAACACGACGACCCGCGCGATGCGAAGCTGGTGCTGTGCTTCGAAGTCGTCGGGCTCGCGTCGGGCGCGCACCTGCTGCGCACCGAAACCTTCGTGCATTGCCCGACCGCCCGCACGCGGTTGCTGTTCACGCCGTACTGGCTCGCGATCCGGATGGCGAGCGGCTGGATTCGACGCCGCACGCTGACGGCGGTCGAGATGGCGCTGGCGTAGCGACTGCCCCTGCCGATGGCCGATTCGCACCGGCCCGCGCATCAAAACAGCTTGATCACGACCAACCCGACGACGATTGCCGTCGCGACCACGACAGCGCCCGCTGCCTGGCCGAGCCATTGCGCGGGTACGACGACGAGATCGTCGCGTTCCATGCGCCGCGGCGTACCGGCCAGCATCCCGTGCAGCACCGACAGCGCGACCACCGCGAGCTTCACCGACAGCCACACCGCGCCTCGGCTCGCGATACGTCACCCCCGTTGCGCAAACCATGCGCACGCAACCGTCAGGATCGCTACAGAATGCCGCCATACCCCGTCGCCCGCCACAGAATCACACTAACCAGATCCGACCGATGACCCGCATCCGCAATCCCCTGAACATCGCGCAGCTCCAGGCGTTCGTCTCCGCCGCGCATCTCAAGAGCCTGCGCGCCGCCGCGCGCGAACTCGGCGTCACGCAGCCCGCGATCACGCATACGATCCGCGAGCTCGAAACCGCGCTCAACGCGGAGCTGCTCGCGCGCAGCGTGCGCGGCGTCGAGCTGACCGCGTGCGGCCAGGCGCTGCTGCCGCGCGCCGAGCAGTTGCTCGGCGATATCCGCCGCACGGTCGAGGCCGTCGAGCAGGTGAAAGGCGAGATGTCGGGGCGCGTCGCGGTCGGCACGATGCCGTCGATCGCGCTGACCGCGCTGCCGCACGCAGTGACGGCGTTCCGCCGGACGATGCCGAACGTCAGCCTGCATCTGGTGGAAGTGACGGTGCCCGACGCGCTCGCGCAGTTGCGCAACGGCACGCTCGACGTCGCTGCGATGCACCATGTGCCCGCGCTCGACCGCGACTTCACGCAATCGCCGCTGCTGTCGACCGAATTCTCCATCGTGATGCGCGAAGGCCACCCGCTTGCGCATGCGCGCCGGTTAGAGGAATTGCTCGATGCCGAGTGGATCGTCACCGTCGGCGCCGAGCAGTTTCCGCACAGCGTGATGGTCGGGATGTTCGAGGCGCGCGGGCTGCCGCTGCCGAAGCGCCTGCTGCGATCGCCGATGTCGTTCGCGGTGACGCTCGGGCTCGTCGCGCGCTCGGACGTGATCGGCTGCTTCACGCGCCCGCTCGCCGCGATGGTCGCGCCGCTCGGCATCCGCACGGCCGAACTCGACGAAAGCATGCCGCGCTTCGACCTGTCGATCATCGCGCGGCGCGACCTGCTGCCCACGCCCGCCGTCACGCAATTCGTCACGTGCCTGCAGCGCGCGGTCAACGAAACGCTCGGCTGAATCGTTCCTGTGCCTGAAACGGCGGCGCCCCCGCGCGCCGCCGCCGGGCCCGGTATCGGGGCTTGTCCTAGGCGCCCTGCCGGTATTTTGTCTTGATAATCTTGCGCACGTCGCACGCCCGCATCGGGTGGGCGAAACGGACAGCCTGTCGCGAAGCCGCGCCGGGCCGAAGGCTTACGGCGCGGCACAACCGCGCACCCATCGAACAAAACGAGGAGTCACCGAGTGAAAAAGATTCTTGCGGCTGTGACCGTAGCCCTGCTCGCCGTATCGGCAGGCAGCGCGTATGCGAAGGACTGGACGACCGTGCGGTTCGGCGTCGACGCAAGCTACCCGCCTTTCGAATCGAAAGGCGCTGACGGCAAGGTGGTCGGGTTCGACGTCGACCTCGGCAACGAAATCTGCCGCCGCATGAACGCGAAGTGCGTGTGGATCGAAAACGACTTCGACGGGATGATTCCGGCACTGAAGGCCCGCAAGTTCGACGGCGTGCTGTCGTCGATGTCGATGACGCCGGCGCGCGAGGAACAGATCGCCTTCTCGGCGAAACTGTTCAACACGCCGACGCGCCTCGTCACGAAGAAGGGCGCCGGCCTGATGCCGACGGCCGAATCGCTGAAGGGCAAGTCGGTCGGCGTCGAGCAGGGCACGATCCAGGAAACCTACGCGAAGACGTACTGGGCCTCGAAGGGCGTGAACGTCGTGCCTTACCAGAACCAGGACCAGGTCTACGCCGACCTGATCTCGGGCCGTCTGGACGGCGCGCTGCAGGACGCGGTGCAGGCTGAAATCGGCTTCCTGAAAACCCCGCGCGGCGCGAACTTCGATTTCGCCGGCAAGGACATCGACGATCCGAAGACGCTCGGCAACGGCGCCGGCATCGGCCTGCGCAAGGAAGACACCGACCTGAAGGCGAAGATCGACGGCGCGATCGCCGGCATGCGCAAGGACGGCACTTACGACAAGATCGCGAAGAAGTACTTCGATTTCGACGTCTACGGCAAGTAATCCGCCACGCAGGCGCACGCCGCGCCTCATCGCAAACGGGCTCCGCAACGGAGCCCGTTTTTTTTCGCGCGCGGCGCCGGCTGCGTTATTTTTTCCGCGCCAACCTGATGATTCTCAAAGAAAATCGACGTGCTCTGGCGCCGGTTTGATGGCGGCGAGGGGGCAACGTACAATCGATCCTCCACGCACACCGGATCATTCGCGGCTGCGCCGCACTCCCCCATCATGCAAACGCAGACCCATCCGCTGATTTCCCCCGCCGTCGGTACCGAACGCCACATCACGAGCTTTCACTACGGCCCGCGCGGCGGCAAGAAGGTCTATATCCAGTCGTCGCTGCATGCGGACGAACTGCCCGGCATGCTGGTCGCCACGCTGCTGCGCCGCAAGATCGCCGCGCTCGAGACGGCCGGCAAGCTGCGCGGCGAAGTCGTCATCGTGCCCGTGCCGAACCCGATCGGCCTGTCGCAACACGTGTTCGGCGATCACCTCGGCCGCTTCGAGCTCGGCTCGATGCAGAACTTCAACCGCAATTTCTATGATCTCGCGGCACTCGTGCTACCGCGCGTCGAAAGCCGCCTCACGCACGACGCGCAGCACAACCTCGTCGCCGTGCGTGCCGCGATGCGCGAAGCGCTCGACGAGCAGAAGCCGCGCACCGAGCTCGACTCGCAGCGCCTCGCGCTGCAGAAGCTGTCGTTCGACGCCGATATCGTGCTCGACCTGCACTGCGACAGCGACGCGGTGATGCACCTCTACACGAACCCCGATCTGTGGCCGGACGTCGAGCCGCTGTCGCGCTATCTCGACGCGCAGGCATCGCTGCTCGCGCTGAATTCGGTCGGCAACCCGTTCGACGAGATCCACAGCTTCTGCTGGTCGGACCTGCGCAGCCGCTTCGGCGACCGCTTCCCGATCCCGAACGGCGCGATTTCCGTCACCGTCGAGCTGCGCAGCGAGCGCGACGTGTCGTACGAGTTCGCCGAAAAGGATGCGCAGGCGATCGTCGAATACCTGACCGAGCGCGGTGTCGTCGACGGCACGCCGGCGCCGCTGCCGCCGCTCGCGCATCCGGCCACGCCGCTCGCGGGCACCGATCCGCTCGTCGCGCCGGTGTCGGGCGTGATCGTGTTCCGCACGCCGGTCGGCGCGATGATCGAGGCCGGCCAGGCCGTGGCCGACATCGTCGATCCGCTGACCGATCGCGTCGTCACGCTGAAGAGCAGCGTGTCGGGCGTGCTGTACGCGCGCCAGATCGTGCGCTTCGCGACGGCCGGCATGGAAGTCGCGCGGATCGCCGGCGCGACCGCGATCCGCACGGGTTCGCTGCTGTCGGCCTGAGCGGCCGGCCCACGCGCCGGAGAACGGCGCGCATCGCGCTCACCCGTGCGCACCAACGAAATCGCCCGCTTGCGCGGGCGATTTGCTTTCCGGAATACCCGGGCGATCCATCCGGCCGGGCGGCGGCACACCTGAGCGCTCAGAACGCCGGCACGATCGCGCCACCGAACTTCTGGTCGATGAACTTGCGCACGTCGTCCGATTCATAGGCCGCGACGAGCTTCTTCACCCACGGCTTGTCCTTGTCCTGCGCACGCACCGCGATCAGGTTCGCGTACGGCCCGCGCAGGTCCTCGATCGCGATCGCATCCTTCACCGGCGTGAGCCCGGCCTTCACCGCGTAGTCGGTGTTGATCGACGCGGCATCGAGATCAGGCAGCGCGCGCGGCAGCTGCGCGGCGTCGAGTTCGACGATCTTGATCTTCTTCGGGTTCTCGGCGACGTCGAGCGGCGTCGCGTTCACGCCGTTGGTACCGGCGCCCGCCTTCAGCTTGATCACGCCGTACTTCTGCAACAGCAGCAGCGCGCGGTTGCCGTTCGACGGATCGTTCTGGATCCCGACCTTCGCGCCCGCCGGCAAGTCCTTCAGCGACTTGAGCTTCTTCGAGTAGAAGCCCATCGGCGCCGTGTACGTGAGCCCGACGTTGACGATCTTGTAGCCGCGCTGCTTGATCTGGCTGTCGAGGAACGGCTGGTGCTGGAAACCGTTCGCGTCGAGATCGCCGGAATCGAGCGCCGCGTTCGGCTGCACGTAATCGTTGAACTCGATGACCTTGATCGCGAGGCCTTCACGCGCGGCGACCTTCGTCACCTCGGTCCAGATCTGCGCGTCGGGGCCGCTCATCGTGCCGATCTTCAGCGTTTGCGGGTCGGCGTGCGCGCCGGGCGCCGCGAATGCCAGCGCCGCGGCGAGTGCGCCGAGGCCGGTCAGGAATGAACGTCGCATGGTGTCCTCTCGTCCCGTGTCGTTTGTTGGAACACGGATCGTGGCATGGGGCCGGAACGCCACCAACCAAGCTTATTTCATGTGTATATTCCGGCCCCTGATCGATTCTCAGCCGAATTCGGTATAACCCCCGATAGCGCAACCGGGCAGAATTCAGTGTCGCATCGACGCCACACATTCTTCATATGACAGTCGCTGTCATATTCATTACGTGGCCTCTCGATAAAGTTGCCGCCGGTCCGTGAAAGCGCCCAGTGAGAGCGCCGGAACCGCAACTGGACACGCCATTCATTCGCTCGGAGAATCCTTTGAACAAGAAACTGTTGACCATCGCCGCCCTGGCAGCAACGGCCGGCACGGCGCACGCACAAAGCAGCGTGACCCTGTACGGCGTCATCGATGCCGGTATCAGCTACGTGAACCACAGCAAGACCGCCAACGGCGGCACGGGCAAGCTGTTCAAGTACGACGACGGCGTTGCCCAGGGTAGCCGTTGGGGCCTGCGCGGCACCGAAGACCTCGGTGGCGGCCTGAAGGCGATCTTCGTGCTCGAAAACGGCTTCAACAGCGGCAACGGCACGATCGGCCAAGGCGGCGCGATCTTCGGTCGCCAGGCTTACGTCGGCCTGAGCCAGTCGCAATACGGCACGGTCACGTTCGGCCGCCAGTACTCGTTCTCGACCGACGTCCTCGGCTCGAACTACTCGACGGGCGGCAACACCGTCGCGGGTAACTACGCGTACCACGTGAACGACATCGACCAGCTCACGTCGAGCCGCATCAACAACGCCGTGAAGTTCCAGAGCGCGAACTACTCGGGCTTCACGTTCGGCGCGTTGTACGGCTTCTCGAACTCGACGGACTTCGCAGGCGCACCGGCCACGACGTCGGGCACGACGACGACGGCAGGCTCGTCGCGCGCATACAGCTTCGGCCTGAACTACGCGAACGGCCCGTTCTCGCTCGGCGCCGCTTACACGGACATCCGCTTCCCGAGCCAGTCGACGCCGGCCTTCTCGACGACGATCGCGAACCTGAGCACGGGCAACGTCCGCGACCTGCGCACGTACGGCGTCGGCGGCCGCTACGTCTGGGGCCCGGCAACGGCATGGCTGCTGTGGACGCGTACGCAGTTCTCGACCGTTTCGGGCGCGGGCGGCACGTTCTACAACGCGTATGAAGCAGGCGCGAAGTACGCATTCACGCCGGCTCTGTCGGGCGGCCTCGGCTACACGTACACGAACGCAACGCAGAACGGCAACTCGTGGCACTGGAACCAGGTCAACGGTATCGCCGACTACGCACTCAGCAAGCGTACGGACGTGTACGGCCTGGTCGTGTACCAGCAGGCATCGGGCAAGGGCGTGCAAGCGCAGATCGGCTCGAGCACGAGCTACTTCAACACGTCGGGCACGGGTTCGAAGAACCAGATCGCCGCACGTATCGGTATCCGTCACAAGTTCTAAAGCATCCGCTTAACTCGCGGATCACGACTGCAAGAAGCGCCCCGCTCCACGCGGGGCGCTTTTTTATGTGCTTTTAAGTTTCGCTTAATTCTGGGCTGAGAGGATGCTCTCACCCCCCCTGTTGGCCGCCTGAGCATCGGCGGCTTTTTTTTTGAACCGCCGACGGCGCCGCCATCGATTGCCCACAAGACAGGATCGGAGGCCATGATGATCGAAGATACCGTTTTCAGCCATCTGCACGCGATTCTGACGTGCCAACACTCGCTGCCGGTCCAGAGTTGCCGCGTATCGGTCGAAATGCAGCGCCCGTGGGGCCGGCCGTATCGCCTCGTCGAATGGACGATGCATCTCGACGCGCCCGCGCGGCGCCAGATCGTGCCGGCCGAATCGACCGACGAAGAGATCGCCGAAGTCGTCGCCTCGCACGTGCCGGGCCGGCTTTACGGCGACGGCCGCCTGCAGTTCTGAACGCCTTCCCGTTCCCCCCGCTTCCCGCATGTCGGCCACGCCGCACGAATCGTGCGGCAGTCGGTCTCGTTTGATGCTGCAACGAAACCTGCTACGCTGCGCGTTTTCGTCCACGCAACACACGATGGAAAACGCATTCAACGAACGTGGCGTGATGATCACGCGCAACGGCCTGTCGGCCGCCGGCCAGGTATTCGCACTGCGTGACATTCGCCAGGTCGATGTCGTCAAGATTCCGAAGAACCGCCTCGTGCCGTCGCTGATCTCGCTGATCGGCGTGGCCGCCGCCGTCGCAGGCGGCATCGCCGGATCGAGCGCCGTGCTCGTCGTCGGCGTGATGCTCGCCGTCGTCGGCTATCTGGCGTGGACCACGCAGGATGTCACGTACCGCCTGATGGTGGAGATGCCCGACGGCAAGCGCGAAGCGTTGTCGAGCGTCGACGTCGAGTTCGTCGAACGCGTCGCGCAGGTCGTGCGCGATGCGCAGGCCGCAACGACGGCCGGCTGATTCCGTTCGCCCTCCCCTGCACGCTTCGATGCGCGGTGTGCAGACGCGCGTGGCGCGTTTCGGCTCGCGGTGCATCGCTGCATCGGGCCGAAGCATCATCATCGAATCGCGTCCCGCCGCATCCTCGCAAGGCCCGCGCCTGCGCTGCGTACGCCGACCGCCTAGTATGGAAAGAGCGGCCCGCCGCCGCATCGTCCGAGGAGGTCGGCATGAACGTTCAATTGCTGTCCGGCATGCTTCGCGCGCAGGAACTGCTGCTCGTGTCGATGATCCGCGCGCTTCCCCTTGACGAACGCCGTGCGCTCGTCGACCTTTACACCGAACAGATCGCGTTCGCCGAACAGGCGGGCCTCGAAAGCCACAGCGATCGCGCGACGCACGATGCGTTCATCGCGCATGCGCGCAACCTGCTGATCCGCATCGAAGCGCTCGCCTAGCGCCGGTGCGCTGGCGCGCTTCTCGCCCATTTCCCGCCGCGGCTCGCCCGAGCCGCGCAGGTAAGCGCTCACCCCCACAGGCCGCTTTCCTTCCTTGTATTGATAATAATTCTCATTTACACTGGTAAAGTTATCAGTTTCCTTTCAATTCGCCGCTCGCCGCCTTCCGTGCGCGGGCGGGCCAGCCAGGTGAACGCGTCACCCAGCCAGCCTCCGGGCTTGTCATCGTCAATGGGAGACCACCTGTGCATTGCTATACGCTGGCGCGGCGGCCGATCTGTGCCGCGCTGTTCGGCGCGTTCGGCCTGTCCGCCGCCTCGGCTCACGCCGATTCGACGCCGCAAGGCGCCACCCCGCCTTCCGCCATCCTCGTCGCCGCATCCACGCGCGGCGATGCGGCGCTGCTCGACCCCGTGACGGTCACGGCCAACCGTACCGCCACGGCCGCGAGCCGCACGGCGGCGTCCGTCTCGGTGATCACCGACGAGGACCTGGAAGAACAGCAGGCCACCAACATCAAGGACGCATTGCGCTACGAGCCGGGCATCACCGTGCGCCGCACCGCGTACCGGCCCGGCAGCGCCGCGCTCGGCGGCGGCCGCGACGGCGATTCGAGCATCAACATCCGCGGCCTCGAAGGCAATCGCGTGCTGCTGATGGAAGACGGCATCCGCCTGCCGAACGCGTTTTCGTTCGGGCCGCTCGAAGCGGGGCGCGGCGACTACGCCGATCTCGACACGCTCAAGCGCATCGAGATCCTGCGCGGGCCGGCCTCGGCGCTCTACGGCAGCGACGGCCTGACCGGCGCGGTGAACTTCATCACGAAGGATCCGCGCGACCTGCTGTCGATCTACAACAAGCCCTACTACTTCTCGTTCCGGCCGAGCTACGACTCGGCCGATCGCAGCATCGGCGCGACCGTGTCGGCCGCGGGCGGCAACGATCGCGTGCAGGGGATGATCATCGCCGACGGCCGGCGCGGCCACGAAGTCGACACGCGCGGCAGCAACAACTCGGCGAGCACGCTGCGCACCACGTCGAACCCGCAGGACGTCTATTCGGAATCGCTGCTCGGCAAGCTCGTGCTGACGCCCACCGCGCGCGATACGATCAAGTTCACCGCCGAAACGGTACAGCGCCGCGTGAGCACCGACGTGCTGTCGGCGATCAGCCCGCCGACCACGCTCGGCCTCACGACCTATGACCGGCTCGAGCGCAACCGCTTCAGCGTCGACTACGACTTCCGCGACGATGCGTTCCGCTGGTTCCAGACCGCGCACGTGCAGTTCTACTATCAGGACGCGAAGCAGGACCAGTACGCGTTCGAGACGCGCGGCAGGGCGGCTTCGCGTTCGCGCGACAACCAGTACAAGGAGCGCACGTTCGGCGGCTCCGCATTCGCCGAAAGCGGCTTCGCGACCGGCCCGTTCGCGCACAAGCTGCTGTACGGCGTCGACGGCAGCGTGTCGCGCGTGACGAACCTGCGCGACGGCACGGTGCCGGGCGTCGGCGAAGCGTTCCCGAACAAGGCGTTCCCCGACACCGACTACACGCTGTTCGGCGCGTTCGTGCAGGACCAGATCGGCTACGGCCGCCTGCTCGTCACGCCGGGCCTGCGCTTCGACACGTACCGGCTGAGCCCGACCGGGAACGATCCGCTGTTCACCGGCAAGGCCGTGTCGACGAGCGCGAACGAACTGTCGCCGCGCGTCGCCGTGCTCTACGAGATCACGCCCGCGGTCATTCCGTACGTGCAGTACGCGCACGGCTTCCGCGCGCCGACGCCCGACCAGGTGAACAGCAGCTTCTCGAACCCGGTGTACGGCTACACGTCGATCGGCAATCCGAACCTGAAGCCCGAGACGAGCGATACGTTCGAATCCGGCCTGCGCGGCAAGGCCGGCACCGGCTACGGCGTCGTGCGCTACAGCGCCGCCGCGTTCACCGGCCGCTACCGCAACTTCATCTCGCGCACGACGATCGCCGGCAGCGGCCGGCCAACCGACCCGTCCGTGTTCCAGTACGTGAACTTCGCCGACGCGCGCATTCACGGCCTCGAAGGCCGCGCCGAATGGGTGATGCCGAACGGCGTCACGCTGAAGACGGCGATGGCGTTCACGAAGGGCTCGACGCAGAACGACGGCGCGGCCAGCCAGCCGCTCAACACCGTCAACCCGTTCTCGGCCGTGTTCGGCGTGCGCTACGAGCCGACCGAGCGCTGGTACGTGCAGACCGACCTGCTGTTCCAGGCCGCGAAACGCGACAAGGACATCGACAAGTCCGACTGTTCGAACAAGGCGTGCTTCGCGCCGCCGTCGTCGTTGGTCGTCGACCTGCGCGGCGGCTACCGCTTCAACAAGCACGTGAGCGCGACGATCGGCATCCGCAACCTGTTCGACCGCAAATACTGGAACTGGTCGGACGTGCGCGGCATCGCGGCCGATTCGCAGGTGCTCGATGCGTATACGTCGTCCGGACGCACGGTCGCCGTCAGCATGAAAGTGGATTTCTGATGCGCGCCGCCCGCGCTGCCACCCCAACCGTTACTTGAAGGAGTCCGACATGATGCAATCCGCCCTTCCCGGTCAACCGGCCACGCCGGCCCGCGCGGCCGCCGCGCTGCGCGACGCGTTCGTCAAGCTCAAGACCGAGCGCCAGCTGCGCAACCGCGACGTCGCGCAGGCGCTCGGCGTCAGCGAAGGCGAGGCGCTCGCCGCGTTCGTCGGCGAGCACGTCGTGCGGCTCGACGCGCGCTTTCCGGCGATGTTCGAGGAAATGCCGCGCCTCGGCCGCGTGATGGCGCTCACGCGCAACGACACGGCCGTCCACGAAAAGGATGGCGAATATGCGCAGATGAGCCATGACGGCCCCGTCGGCCTCGCGCTCGGCGATATCGACCTGCGCATCTTCTATCGCCACTGGGTGTCGGCGTTCGCCGTGCGCGACGAAACCGCGCACGGCCCGCTGAAGAGCCTGCAGTTCTTCGACGCGCAGGGCCATGCGATCCACAAGGTCTACCTGCGTGCACACAGCGACCACGCCGCGTACGACGCGTTCGTCGAACGCTGGCGTGCGCCGTCGCAGGAGCCGGGCCTCGAGGTCGCGCCCGCTGCGCCGAAAACACCCGAGCGCGCCGACACCGAGATCGACGTCGCGGGCTTTCGCGCCGCGTGGGACGCGATGACCGACACGCACCAGTTCTTCGGCATCACGCAGCGCTTCGGCGTGAGCCGCATGCAGGCGCTGCGCCTCGCCGATCCGCAATATGCGTATCCGGTCGAAACCGCGCATGCGCTGCGTCACGTGCTCCAGCAGGCGGCGCAGAGCGGCCAGCCGATCATGGTATTCGTCGGCAACGCGGGAATGATCCAGATCCATACGGGACCCGTCGCGAACGTGCGCGAGGTCGGCGCATGGATCAACGTGCTCGACCCGGGCTTCAACCTGCACGTGCGCGAGGACCTGATCGCCGCCGCGTGGGTCGTGAAGAAGCCGACGAGCGACGGCATCGTCACGTCGCTCGAGCTGTTCGACCGGCAGGGCGACCACGTCGCGCTGCTGTTCGGCGAACGCAAACCCGGCAAGGTAGAACGCGATGACTGGCGCGCGCTCGTCGCGACGTTGCCGACCGCGGCACGCGGGGGCGCGCGGTGAGCGCGCGACCGTTCGATCCGCGCCGCCGCGCGGTGCTGGCGAGCGCGGCGGCCGGCGCGCTCGCGGGCGCGCTGCCCGGCAGCGTGCTCGCCCAGGGTGCGCAGGCCGCGCCGAAACGCGTGGTCGTGATCGGCGGCGCACTCGCGGAAACCGCGTTCGCGCTCGGCGGCGCCGAGACGCCGCGCTACCGGCTCGTCGGCGCCGACACGACCTGCACGTACCCCGACGCCGCAAAGCGGCTGCCGAAGGTCGGCTACCAGCGCGCGCTGTCTGCCGAGGGGCTGCTGTCGCTGCGGCCCGATCTCGTGCTCGCATCGGCGGAAGCCGGCCCGCCCACCGCGATCGCACAGGTGAAAAGCGCCGGCGTCGCGGTGACCACGTTCGACGAACGCCACGACGTCGATTCGGTGCGCGCGAAGATCACGGGCGTCGCGCAGGCGCTCGATGTGGGTGGCGCGGGTGCCGCGCTGCTGCAGCGTTTCGACCGCGACTGGCAGGCCGCGCGCGATGCGGTCGCTGCCCGTGCGCCCGGCGGCGCGCAGCCGCCGCGTGTGCTGTTCGTGCTGAACCACACCGGCAACCAGGCGCTCGTCGCCGGCCAGCGTACGGCCGCCGACGCGATGATCCGCTACGCGGGCGCGCGCAACGCGATGCAGGGCTTCGATCACTACAAGCCGCTGACGACCGAGGCGCTGGCAGCCGCCGCGCCCGACGTCGTGCTGATCTCCGACGAAGGGCTCGCGGCCGTCGGCGGCCGCGCCGCGCTGCTCGCAACGCCCGGCTTCGGCGCGACGCCGGCCGGCCGTGCACAGCGCGTGGTGGCGCTCGACGCGCTGTTCCTGCTCGGCTTCGGCCCGCGCCTGCCGCTCGCCGTCACGACCCTGCATCGACGCCTGTCGGATGCGCTCGCCTGATTCCGGACTGCCCCGATGCCCGCTCACGCTTCGTCTTTCCCCGCCTCGTCGCCCGCGCCGCGCTCCGGCGCCGCGTGCATCGGCACGTCGCGCCGCTTCGCGCGGTTCGCGCTGGTTGCGCTCGCCTGCCTCGTCTGCACGATGTCCGTCGTCGCACTGTGCGTCGGCGCGTATCGCATTCCGCTCGCGCAAGCCTGGGCCGCGCTGACCGGCGATGCGGGCGCGCAGCAGGCGCGCGCGGTGCTGTTCGACATCCGCGCGCCGCGCGTCGCGCTCGCGTTGCTGGTCGGCGGCGGCTTCGGCGCGACCGGCGCCGCGATGCAGGCGCTGTTCCGCAATCCGCTCGCCGATCCGGGGCTCGTCGGCGTGTCGAGCGGGGCCGCGCTCGGCGCGACGACGATGATCGTGCTCGGCCCCGCGCTTTTTGCCGCGCACGTGAACGCGGCCGCGTTGCCCGTTGCCGCATTCGCAGGCGCGCTCGCGGTCGCGGCGCTCGTCTACCGGCTCGCCGCATCGCGCGGCCGGCTCGCGCTGCCGCTGCTGCTGCTCGCCGGCATTGCGATCAACGCGCTGGCCGGCGCGGCGATCGGGCTCCTCACGTTCGTCGCCGATGACGCGCAATTGCGCTCACTGACGTTCTGGAGCCTCGGCAGCCTCGGCGGCGCGCAATGGCCCGCGCTGGCGGCCGTCGCGCCGTGCGTCGCGATCGGCTGCCTGCTGCTCGCGCGCGAACGCGACGCGCTGAACGCATTGCAGCTCGGCGAAACCGAGGCGCTGCACCTCGGCGTGCCCGTGCAGCGGCTAAAGCGGCGCGTGCTCGTCGCGGTCGCG
Source organism: Burkholderia sp. AU30280 (assembly GCF_020420125.1). Classification (NCBI taxonomy): domain Bacteria; kingdom Pseudomonadati; phylum Pseudomonadota; class Betaproteobacteria; order Burkholderiales; family Burkholderiaceae; genus Burkholderia; species Burkholderia sp. AU30280. The sequence goes on along the minus strand of NZ_JAIZRY010000005.1, from coordinate 374,840 downwards.
CTCGCAGTCGGCGCGCTGGTGTCGTGCGCCGGCATCATCGGCTTCATCGGGCTCGTCGCGCCGCATTGCGTGCGGCTCGCGTGCGGCCCCGACCAACGCATCGTGCTGCCGGGCGCCGCGCTGCTCGGCGCGTTGCTGACGCTCGCAGCCGATCTCGCCGCGCGCACGGTTGCCGCGCCCGCGGAAATTCCGCTCGGCGTGCTGACCGCACTGCTCGGCGCACCGTTCTTTCTGGCGCTGCTGTGGAAGAGCCGCGGCGCGCTCGGCGGCTAACCCTTTTCTCACGACGACCATGCTGACCGCCCATCACCTCGACGTCGCCCGTCGGCACAACGCGATCCTGCGCGACCTGTCGCTGTCGATCGAACCCGGCCGCGTGACCGCGCTGCTCGGCCGCAACGGCGCGGGCAAGAGTACGCTGCTGAAGACCTTTGCCGGCGAACTCACCGGCGGCACCGCGCCGAACGGCGTGCGCGTGACCGGCGACATCACGCTGAACGGCGAACCGCTCGCGCGCATCGACGCGCCGCGACTTGCGTGCCTGCGCGCGGTGCTGCCGCAGGCCGCGCAGCCTGCGTTTCCGTTCAGCGTCGACGAAATCGTGCTGCTCGGCCGTTATCCGCATGCACGCCGCAGCGGTGCAACGTCACGTCGCGATCGCGACATCGCGTGGCACGCGCTCGAACGCGCGGGCGCCGATGCCCTCGTCGGCCGCGACGTCACGACGTTGTCGGGCGGCGAACTCGCGCGCGTGCAGTTCGCCCGTGTGCTCGCTCAGCTGTGGCCGGACGACGAAGCGACGGAAAGCGGCCCGCGCTACCTGCTGCTCGACGAGCCGACCGCCGCGCTCGATCTCTCGCATCAGCACCGCCTGCTCGAAACCGTACGCGCCGTTGCACGCGAATGGCAGCTCGGCGTGCTCGCGATCGTGCACGATCCGAACCTCGCCGCGCGGCACGCGGATACGATCGCGATGCTCGCCGACGGCACGATCGTCGCGCACGGCACGCCGCGCGACGTGATGACGCCGGCGCATATCGCGCGGTGCTACGGGTTCGCGGTGAAGATGGTGGAGACCGGCGACGGTGCGCCGCCGGTAATGGTGCCCGCGTAGCGCGTGTCGCGTGTCGCGTGTCGCCTGAGCATTGCGCCGCGCGGTGTCATGCATGATCGATAGCAACGACTTTCACGACACATCATTCGCGCTTCGCGCATCCCTTCAACGAGGCCCACGTGCCGCTTCCGATGACCCGCCTCATCCTGTACGTCCAGGACGTCGCGTCGCTCAAGACGTTTTACCAACGATATTTCGATCTGCCCGTCATCGAGGAAATCGAACACGAGTGGATCGTGCTCGGTGCCGGCGCCATCGAGCTCGCGCTGCATTTCGCCGGCCCGGCGTTCCGCCACGCGGTACCTGCCGATGCGGAAGCGCGTGCGCAAGCCAGTCACGTGAAGCTGGTGTTCTCGATCGGCCAGGACATCGGCGCGCATCGCGAGCGGCTGGCCGGCAACGGCGTGACGGTGCGCGATCTCAAGCGCTATGACGGGTTCGCATACACGATGTACGACGGCATCGATCCGGAAGGCAACGTCTTCCAGGTGATGCAGGCAGACTGACGTTCGCTCCGGCCTGGGCGTTCACCGGAGCGCCGTGGCCGGCTCGATCCGTGCCCGCGCGCCAAGCGGGCGGCACGCGCTCCCGCTCAATGCCCGACGTCCGCCGCGCCGAACGTCCGCATCTTCCAGCCGAGCCGCACGGCGAGCATCCGCATCGTGAAGCCCGCCGCGAGCGCGACCACCGTCGCGACCCCGGCATCGATGCCAAGGTGCTGCATCCCGACATACAGCGCCCCAGTCACGAACGCGACGCTCGCGTACAGCTCCTCGCGCAGGATCAGCGGCATCTCGTTGCACAGCAGGTCGCGCAGCATCCCGCCGCACGCGCCGGTGATCGCGCCGGCCAGCACGACGATGATCGGCGCGGTGCCCGTCGACGCGCCGATGTCGCAGCCGATGATCGTAAATGCCGCGAGGCCGATCGCGTCGACGGTGACGAACAGCGTCTTCATTCGCGCGACATGCCGTGCGACCCACGACGCGACGGTCGCCGCGACGAGCGTGATCACAAGGTACTCGGGATGCGCGATCCAGCCGAGCGGATAGTGGCCGAGCAGTACGTCGCGCACGGTACCGCCGCCGAGCGCCGTCACCGCGCCGACGAGCGCGAGCCCGAAGCGATCCATCCCGCGGCGCATGCCCATCAGCGCCCCCGACATCGCTTCCGCGACGATTGCAATCAGATAAAGCGTATGCATGGTGCGCGTCAGTCATCCGTCCGGAAAAGGTCGAGCACACGTTCGCGCTCGGCCGCGTCGACCGCGGCAGGCATCGGCTCGGCAGGCTTGCCGTTGTTGCCCGGCGCGTCCGACGTATCGGCCGCCGCCCCCCCGCCGCACGCGAAGCGGCTGCGGATGTATGACGGCACGTCGGCCGTGCACGTGCCGCGCGTGTATTCGGCGTAGACGAAGTCGCCGTCGACGAGCGCGACGTCCTGCGGCGGGGTCGCCTCGACCGGCGTACGCCCGTCGACGGCCGTCTTCATGTAGTCGAGCCAGACCGGCAGCGCGAGCGATGCGCCGGTCGCACGCCCCATCGGGCGCGGCGTGTCGTAGCCGAGCCACGCGACCGCGACGATGCCCGACGAATAACCGGCGAACCAGACGTCCTTCGAGCCGTTCGACGTGCCCGTCTTGCCGGCCGCGTCGTCGCGGCGCAGCGCCAGCGCGCCGCGCGCGGTGCCGGCCTTCACGACGTCGCGCAGCATGCTGTCCATCACGAACGCGTTGCGCGCCGATACGACGCGCTCGCCTGCCGGCGCCGTCGCCTCGTACATCGCGCCGCCATGACGCTGCTTCACCGACAGGATCAGGCGCGGCTCCATCCGCGTGCCGCCGTTCGCGAACACGCTGTACGCGCTCGCCAGTTCGAGCGGCGTCACGGCGCCCGCGCCGAGCGCGAGCGGCAGCGACGCCGGATTGCGCTGCGCGTCGAAACCGAAGTGCACCGCGTGTTGCTGCACGTAGCGCGCATCGGTGGCCTGCATCAGGCTGACCGCAACGAGGTTCTTCGAGCGCATGAGCCCGCGCCGCACCGGAATGAAGCCCTCGTAGTTGTTGGCGAAATTGCGCGGGCGCCACGGCCGCGCGCCGGTTTCCTCATGCGTGAGCGTGCGCTGCGTATCGTCGACGAGCACGCCCGGGAAGTAGCCTTTCTCAAGCGCCGCCGAATAGACGAACGGCTTGAAGCTCGAGCCCGGCTGGCGATACGCCTGCAGCGCATGGTCGAACACGTTCCGGTTGAAATCCGCGCCGCCGACGAGCGCGAGCATGTCGCCCGTGGCCGCGTCGAGCGACACGAGTGCCCCTTCGAGCCCGTTGCGCGCATCGCGCTTCGCGCGCGGCTGGCGGCTCAGCGTGCGTTCGAGCGACGCTTCGGCCGCGCGCTGGTCGCGCATCGAGATCGTCGTCGTCACGTCGAGGCCGAGCGTGTAGGCGTCGTCGTGAAAACGCTCGACCATCATCCGGCGCGCGCGCTCGGCGACGTACGGCGCGGCGACGATCCCCGGCGGCGGCGTGGTCGCCAGCGCGATCGGCGAGTCGACGGCCGCGCGATACGTCGCGTCGTCGAGCTGGCCGAGCGCATGCATGCGGCCGAGCACGTAGTTGCGCCGCGCGGTCGCGCGCGCCGGATTGACGACCGGGTTGAACGCGGACGGCGCCTTCGGCAGCCCCGCGAGCACCGCCGCCTCGCCCGCGCTCAGCGCGTCGAGCGGCTTGCCGAAATACACGTTCGCGGCTGCCGCGAAACCGTACGCGCGCTCGCCCAGGTAGATCTCGTTCATGTACAGCTCGAGCAGCTTGTCCTTGCTGTATTCGCGTTCGAGCTTGGCCGCCATCAGGATCTCGGCGAGCTTGCGGCTCAGCACCTTGTCGCGCGTCAGGTAAAAGTTGCGCGCGACCTGCATCGTGATCGTGCTGCCGCCCTGCCCCGGCTGCCCTGTCACGACGTTCGCGAACGTCGCGCGCGCGAGGCCGCCGAAATCGACCGCGCCGTGCTGGTAGAACTTCGCGTCCTCGGCCGCGAGCAGCGCCTGCCGCATCAGCGGCGGGATGCGTTCGAGCGGCACGAACTCACGCCGCTCGACGCCGTATTCGGCCAGCAGGTCGCCGTCGCGCGAAAAGATCCGCAGCGGCAGCGCGGGACGATAGACGGCGAGGTGCTCGACGGACGGCAACTGCGTCCAGATGCGCTGGATCGTCCATGCGCCGATGCCCGCGCATGCGAACGTCAGGCCGAGCAGCGCGCCCGCGAGCGTGCGCCACACGCGGCGACGGCGTGGCGGCGGCGCGGGTGGCGATGGCGGGGATGCGGTGTGGTCGGTCATGCCGGGCTCCTTCTTCGATGCTGTGACGGCCGGTGCGCGAGAGGCAACGACTGGTCACGAAAGACGCGCATTGTCGAAGGGATGGCGCGAAACCGGAACATTCTTTAGCCAAAGTTTGGCTGGCTAAATTTTATTTAGGAAAGTGCGGCGGAGCCGTTCACGTCGCATCTGCGACCGTGCGACACATCGTCAGGCGAACCGCGCTGCGCGCGATCCGATTCGGCTGTAGCATCGCGTGATGTTCGATCGATACCTCGGCCTGTGGGGCCTCGTTCCCGACGGCGGCCCGATCCTGACCGCCAGCGGCGGCCTGCTGCCTGTCGTCTGGCAGGGCCGGCCCGCGATGCTGAAGGTCGCTACGTGTGATGAAGAACGTCGTGGCAATGCGCTGATGACCTGGTGGAACGGGCAAGGCGCCGCGCAGGTGTGGCGGCACGACGGCGATGCTGTCCTGCTCGAACGGGCGCAGCCGGCGCCCACGCTGGCCGGTTATTCGGAATCGGGGCACGACGATGATGCGATGCGCATTGCGTGTGATGTCGTCGCGCGGCTGCATGCGCATCGTGCTTCGGCGCCACCTTCGGTTGTGCCGCTGCATGACTGGTTCCATGCGCTGTTGTCGGATGCTTCGAGTAGCGACGTGCTTCGTCGCTCGGCAACGGTCGCGCACCAGTTGCTGGCCGGGCCGCCCATCGACGAAGTCGTCCTGCACGGCGACATCCATCACGGCAACATCCTCCATTTCGGCGAACGCGGCTGGCTCGCGATCGATCCGAAAGGGCTGCGCGGCGATCGCGCGTTCGACTACGCGAACCTGTTCTGTAATCCCTCGCACGATATTGCGGTCGATCCCGCGCGCTTCGAGCGGCGTGTCACGCTCGTGGCCGATGCGGCGGCGTTAGACCGCCGCCGGCTGATGCAGTGGATTCTCGCGTGGTCGGGTTTGTCGGCGGTGTGGTTGATCGAGGACGGGCTGCTACCCGATACGCGTTTGCAGGTCGCTACGCTCGCGGCGACTGCGCTCGGCCTGTAGCAGTACGCGTCGCCCGAGAAAACAAGTTCGTCGCGAATTTACGAGGAACCTGGGGAAGACCGACGGCGGTCGGCCATTTTGCGACATTCGACAACGCATCCTGGATGGGTGGCAATCCGCGTATCGGGGATCGGCACTTTCAAGGGGATCGGGATGGAGGATCGAGTAACGCTACAGTTGGCTGATGAGCCCGTCGTTCGGATCGACGAGAGTCTCGCAATGACCGCAGCCGCATGAAAATGGGCGATAGCGAGATCATTTTTGCTGACAGCTCGACGAAGCGAAGCGACCGCATGGCGTCGTGGGCAGCGCCGTCATTCAGCGGGCGTGATGGATGGCTTCGCTTCTCGAGGTGCGTGGCCGAAGTAGGCCTTGTAGGCACGACTGAAAGCGGCCTCCGACTCGTAACCAACCGACCTTCCAACCTCGCCCACGCGTGCGTCACCTTTCGCCAGCATGTCCCGCGCGACGCTCAAGCGCCATTCATTGCGGTAACGCAACGGCGACTTGCCGACGAGCGCATTGAAACGTTCGCAAAAGTTGGAGCGGGACATGCCTGCGACGGCAGCGAGACCATCGATCGTCAAACCACGTGGCGACTGCTCATGGATGGCCTTCAACGCACGGGCAATACGCTTATCCGCCAATCCGCCTAACCAGTTCGATGCATGACCATGATGAACCCAGGCACGCAACGCACGCACCACCACGAGATCGATCATGCGGGAGACCATCAAGGCGGATCCCGCCTCGTCATTGTCCGCCTCATGCAGAAGAAACTGCATGATGTTCGGCAGCCAGTCGCCTGTCTCCGCCTGGCGAAGGTGGATCATGACGGGTAACGTCAGAAGCAGATCCGGCTGGCTCGCCGGATCAAACCAGAAGTGGCAGACGACCACATTCGCCGGTTGGTCCAGGGCGGAAATGCGCAGGCCGTCAGGTCCGCGCGGCAACAGGAGCAGTTCGCCCGACCGAATCTCGGAAGCGTCTGCCTCATCACCGGCAATTTGCACCATGCCTTCCATGACTGCGTACGCGTGCGCCGCCCGCGCCGACATGTCCAACTGCGCGAATGGCTGCAGCATCGACGAAAAGACGCGGTCGCCTGTCATGCGCATACGCGCAAGAACCTGAGACAGGAGATCACCGTTAGCCAGACCAGCCAACGCCCGATCCGGAAAAATGGTCAAGTTTTTCCCAGGTTCAGTCATGTCAATTCGGGTTTCGTGAGCCTAAAGTAAGCGTCGACCACCAACGAAATCACGCAAGACAAGGATTGAAACCATGTTTGGAATTTCGCCGCTCGGCTGGATACACACTCTCGGCAGTCTACCCGCGATACCCATGGCCGTGTACATGTTCGCGCGCTACGGCAGGATCGTTCCGCAGTCAGTTGCCGGGCGGGTGTACTTCGTTACCATGTTGATTGGTTCTCTGACCGTGTTCGCCATAGCGCATCAAGGTGTCAGCTACATCATCGGAGTCGGAGCCGTCGTGCTGTTACTGGCTGGATATGGCGTTGCGTATCTGCCTCTGCCCGGTCGAGCCGGTATCTACCTGGAAACCTTCTGCCTGACGTTGACCGCATTCGTGCTGATGGTTCCCACGGTTACCGAAACGCTGAAGCGTGTGCCCGACGGACATCCGCTGGTCAGTGATCCGAAGTCGCCACTGCTTCTCGGTGCCCAAGCCGCGCTCCTCGTCGCGCTCGTTCTGGGGCTGATCGCTCAAACGCTTTATCTTCGCAGGAAACCGCAGGCTACCCGTTCGGTGAAAATCTAGAGAAGGGGTGAGAAGCGACGCTTCCGTTGCCGTGCGAATACAACAATAGATATGTACTCCAGATTATATCGACTTGATATTGATCTGACATCGGTGGACTGATCGAAGCTGGCACATGGTATCGAAAGAAGATCGCACCACCAATTCGGATCGTGTGCGCTTCAAGGCAAGTCACCTCGTGCTCATTTCGCATCCGGTGGGGGCCGCGAACCTGATCCTCGATGCGACCGCCGGCCAGTGCAACGCGGGCGCTGGCAGCACGCTTGCGACGCGTCCAGCCCGGTGTTCGGTCCAGTCTACCGCTCGGTGCGAACGGAGTTGGGATCGGCGTACTTCGCCACGTCGACAGTGGTATTTGTCAGGCGAGCGCACGCTAAACGACCGCTTCGGAGATCTACGCATGGCCGCTTCGAGTCGGCAAGCAACGTCCCCATAAACCCACGAATATTCCAAAAAAAATCCCGCCGGCATCCCCCCGGCGGGCTTTCACATCCAACTGCCTGCTCGACGCTTAACGCGCCGGATTCAGCAACAGGTTCATGTGACGGTTCACGTCTTTGTACAGCAGGTAACGGAAGCGCCCAGGCCCACCCGAATAGCACGCCTGCGGGCAGAACGCGCGTAGCCACATGAAGTCACCCGCTTCGACCTCGACCCAGTCCTGGTTCAGTCGATACACGGCCTTGCCTTCGAGCACATACAACCCGTGCTCCATCACGTGCGTTTCGGCAAACGGAATCACGCCGCCCGGCTCGAACGTCACGATGTTCACGTGCATGTCGTGGCGCATGTCGCTCATGTCGACGAAGCGCGTCGTCACCCATGCACCGTTGGTGCCCGGCATCGGGATCGGCTCGACGTCCTGCTCGTTGGTCACGAAGGCTTCCGGCAGCGGGATACCGTCGACCGCCTGGTAATGCTTGCGCACCCAGTGGAAACGCACCGCGGTATCGCTGACGTTGTGCAGCGTCCAGTCCGCGCCCGGCGGAATGAACGCGTAGCCGCCCGGCTTCAGCACATGCTTCGTGCCCTGCAGCGTCAGTTCGGCTTCACCTTCGACGACGAACAGCACGGCTTCGGCGTTCTTGTCCTGCTCGGGCTTGTCGCTGCCGCCGCCCGGGTTCACTTCGACGATGTACTGCGAGAAGGTTTCGGCAAACCCCGACAGCGGGCGGGCGATCACCCACAGGCGCGTGTTCGTCCAGAACGGCAGCCAGCTCGTGACGATGTCGCGCATCACACCCTTCGGGATCACCGCGTACGCCTCGGTGAACATCGCGCGATCGGTCAGCAGATCGGTCTGCGGCGGGTGGCCGCCATGCGGCGCGTAATACGTTGTCTTAGACATAGTGCATCCAGGCAATGGGTTGGTCCGGCCCCGGGCACCAACGACATCGGGCGGCACACGCGCACGCAGGGCACGCATGCGGCGGCGGGACGTCGTTGCCGGGCTGGCTTGAAGGCGCATGCACCTTCGTTCGGTCGGCCAGGCTTCGCGACGGGTTCGTCCGGTTCTTCGGACGCGGCGGCCCATGCTTGTGGGCCGGCGACCGGGCCGTGGCGCTCGCGACCATGCGGCGAGGCGCGGCCAGCGGCACGGTGCGATGCCATACGCGAGCATCGCCGACGATAGCGAAGTCGTTCGCGATCGACCAATTAAATGTTGCGATGGATTCCATTCGATTTCCCACTACCCACCGGCACCCGTGATACGCGGTGAGGCCGCGTGGCGCAACGGTCTGGCCATCAGGGAAATCCTGACGGGCCAAGCAACGCGCACGTTCGCCGGGATGCAAGCGGCGCAGGCGAATGACCGCTGCCATTCCGGTCGCGCACGCGGGTCACGATACATCCGGTTACGCAGATTGGCGTGCGACGACGTGCGCACGGCACCAAGCTGCACCGCGCCAATCATCTGCCGTCGTCAGGCCGGAGAACGGGCCAGCGGGAATCGAACGAAACGCGAATGGTATCGACACTGCCCGGACGCATTCAGTCGCGAGAGTCGATGTAGTCGGAAAACGGGGAGAAGCAGCGAGGAGGGAAATTTGCCAGCCCGTCGATCGGGCATCGGGCTGCGGCCAAAGCGGCCGGAATGGGTTCGCCGATCTGGCCGGCGATGGCGGCCCGGCAAGCCGCCGGGCCGAATCTCGCGTCGGGTGCCGACGCCGTCGGCGCGCCGGTGCGCCGTTCGCGCACCGAGCCGCGCCAGCGGCAATCAGTCCCAGTCGCGGTGGTGACGGTGCTTGCGGTGACGATAGCCGCGATCGCCGTGGTCGCGTTCGTACGAACTGCGCGACATGTGGCCGCCGAGCGCCGCGCCGGCGCCGCCGCCGACAGCCGCACCCAGCAGGCCGCCCGTGCGGCCGCCCATCGCGTTGCCCGCCGCGGTACCTGCGCCGCCGCCGAGGGCGCCGCCGATGATCGCGCCGGTGCGCTCGCGACGGTTCGACGTCACCGCGCCACCCGCGCCGCCGCCGATGGCACCGCCGATCACCGAGCCCGTGCTGCCGCCGAGCGCACCGCCGACCGCTGCGCCGGCTACCCCGCCGAGCGCGCCGCCAAGCGCGTTGTTCATGTCACCTGCCATGGCCGGCAGTGCAGTCGCGCCGGTCAACGCGGCGACGACGAGAGCGGGGGCGATTTTCTTCCACATTCCCGTATTCTTCCTTGTTCGCAATCTGGTTATTGAAGGTCCGCTCGGTACGACGATCTGAATCGATCGACGTCGGGTCAGGCATTGTGCCGAACCGCGGACCAATTCATTTCAATGAGCTTGCGGCGAAGAATAGCACCGGTCCCACATCCTTGCCGCGGACATTCTGGTAACAAGTTGTTTACGAATAAGCGACGTTGAACGCACGCACCGGAATGCCCGCAAACCCGCGCCGGCATTGGCTCCGCGGAGGATCCGGCGCGGCTGGACGACACGCCGGCCATGTGCGGCGTCGCACGTTTGCGACACACGTGGCAACACATCGGGAACGAATCGTGAAGCCCGAAACGACGGCGGGGAAGAAATGAAGGGAGTCAGTACACGCCGGGCAGCAGACGCCAGGTCCGCGCGCAATACGCGTCGTATTCGGCGCCGAATTGCGCACGCAGCAGCGCCTCCTCGGAGCGGATGCGCGCGACGAGCGGCACCATCGTCAGCACGACGAGCAGCACGCCGACGCCCGAGCGAAACGCCAGCGCCCAGCCGACCGAATTGACGAGCAGGCCGAGATAGCTCGGATTGCGGATGCGGCTGTAAATGCCGTCGGTCACGAGCGTATGGCCCGACTGGATCGCGACGAGCCCGCTGAAGCGCTTGCCGAGCACGAATACGGGCCAGATGCGCAGCACGCCGCCCGCGATGTACAGCACGACACCGATCCAGCGCACCGCATCGCCGCCGAAGGTCCAGAAGTCGAGCCGGTCGGTCAGGGCAGGCAGGTACGCCAGCAGTAATCCGCTGATCCCGAACGCCGCGAGCACCCAGCGGTTGTCGCGGTTCTCGCGCTCGCCGCTGCTCAGGTTGCCTTCGGTGAACAGCGCGGCGCCGGCCATCGCGAGCGTCGCGACGACGACGACGGTCAGCGGTGGATGCGAGAAGAAGGCCGCGAACCCGCCGCTGCCGAGCACCGCGAGCCCGAGATAGACGAGCGTGGAGATGCCCGACAGGGCGGCGACCTTGCGGGTGACTGTCATGGCTGCCTCACCGGCATGCGGAATGCACTTTCCTGTGAAGTATAGGAACCGCGCGCACGCCGTGCAGCGCACCGCCGTCATGCGATACGCGAATCCGCGCGAGTCTCCGGCGCCACACGTTGGCGCTGACCGATGCGGCCCGCGCCAACGCCCGGTGCCGGATCAGCGGATGCGGAAGTTGCCGCCGATCCCGACGCTGACGGGCGGCGCGTAATACGCCGGCGCATAGCCATAGTAGGCGGGCGCGGGCGCGTAGCCGTACGGCGGCGCGACGTAGCAGCCGGACAGGCCGCCGATCAGGGCAAGCGTGATGAGAAGTCTGGTCATGGCTCGATTCCCGGCGCGAAAGACGAATGGCACCTCGCGAAAGCCTGGCCGCCGCAAACGGCGGCGGCCGGCACGAAGAGGCGATCCGCCCTTCCTGTCGCTCGATGATGCAATGCGCCGAGTCTAGCGCCGGGTTGGCCGGGCCGAGTTTCGCCGGCGGTTACACGTGTTACCTCGCATGACCGCTGAAACAGGCGATGGCGCGGCGGCCGGCCGGTGCGCCAGGCCGCGCCGTCGCCACGTGCAATCGCACGCGTTACACGAAGCGCGCGCGAATGCGCTGCGCAAGCGCTTCGAGCGTCGCGGCGTCGGCGATCTCGCGCGCATGCATCCGCAGCTCCGCGCCTTCCCAGCGCGGGATCACGTGGAAGTGCACGTGCGGCACCGTCTGGCCGGCTGCCGCGCCGTTGAACTGGCCGATGAACACGCCGTCCGGCTCGAGCGCCGCGCGCACCGCCGCCGCGACGCGCTGCGTCATGCGAATGCCTGCCGCGGCGGCGTCGCCGGACAACTCGAAGATCTGCGCGGCCGGCTCCTTCGGGATCACGAGCACGTGGCCGTCGGCCTGCGGCATCAGATCCATGATCGCGAGGGTCGCGTCGTCTTCCGCGACTTTCACGCACGGCAGTTCGCCGCGCAGGATTTTGGCGAACGGGTTGTTGTTGTCGTAGGACATGGCATTTTCCGATAACGGTTGGACTGGGAGAGTGGGCAAGCGATGCCGCACGATTATCGGCCGACGGCGGGACCGATGCCAACTCGTTCGCCATGCGACGGCGGCCGAATCGTTGCGCGGGACGTGGAAGGCATGACGCGTCACGCACCGGCCGCCGCACGGTCGCCATCGCGCGTCACGCCACCGTGATTGCCACGCATCGCCCGAACCTGCGACACTGCCGGATCGCTGCCTGCCGGCATACCACCGAGGACGCTCGCGCATGACGATCCCCTTCAAGAAGCTGATCCTGGGCGGCGTCGCGCTCGGCGTCGTCGCCGCGGTCGGCTACACGGGCACCATGCTGGCCCGGCTCGCGCCGATCGCGACCGGCTATGCGGCGAAGACGCTGTGTTCCGGCGTGTACGTGTCGGGCCGCCCGGCCGCGTCCGTGATCGACGTCGACATCATGGCCGGCGTGCATCCGCTGCTGAAGCTGGTGCGCCCCTCGATCGACCCCGACCATCATCGCGCGACGGCGACCTTCGCCGGCTTCGCCGGACGTGAAGCCGACTTTCGACCCGGGCTCGGCTGCACGCTCGCGATCGGGCCGTCGCCCGGCGCGTTGCCGGCCGCGCTGCCGCCGCTCCCCGATCCGCCACCCGCGCAGCCGGCACCGGCCACGCCGCCGGCCGGCATCGACGCGCGGAAGCTGCGGGCCGCGCTCGACCGCGCATTCGACGAGCCCGATCCGGCGCGGCCGCGGCGCACGCGCGCGGTCGTCGTGATGTGGCGCGGCCAGGTGATCGCCGAACGCTATGCGCCCGGTTTCACGGCCGACACGCCGCTGCTCGGCTGGTCGATGACGAAGACCGTGACGGCCGCGCTGGTCGGCGTGCTCGTCGCCCAGCACAAGCTGTCGGCGAACGCGTCGGCCCTGCTGCCCGAATGGCGCGACAGCGGCGATCCGCGCGCGGCCATCACGCTCGACGAGCTGCTGCGGATGACGAGCGGCCTGCAATTCAACGAGAACTACGACGACGCGCTGTCCGACGTCGCGTTGATGCTGTACGAGCAGCCCGATACCGCGCGGTTTGCGTCGGCAAAGCCGCTCGCCGCGACACCCGGCACGCGGTGGTCCTACTCGAGCGGCACGAGCGCGATCATCGCGCGCGTGATGCGCGAAGCATTAGGCGGCAGCGAGGACGACTACCTCGCGTTTCCGCGCCGCGCGCTGTTCGCGCCGCTCGGGATGCGCAGCGCGGTGTTCGAGCCCGATGCATCGGGCACGCTCGTCAGTCCGTCGTACATGTATGCGAGCGCACGCGACTGGGCGCGCTTCGGGCAGTTGCTGCTGCAAGACGGCGTATGGGACGGGCAACGGCTGCTGCCGGAAGGCTGGGTGCGCTACCTGACGCGCGCGACGCCGCAGTCCGAGCGACAGGAGTACGGCGCGCAGCTGTGGGTCAAGGTGCCGGAGCCGTTCAACGATCGCGATCCACATGCGGTCGCGATGCCGGCCGACGCGTTCCATGCGGTCGGCCATGAAGGCCAGTTCGTGAGCGTGGTGCCGAGCCGGCAACTGGTGGTGGTGCGGCTCGGGCTGTCGCGGCCGGAATCCGCGTGGAATCACGAGGCGTTCCTCGCACGCGTGCTTGACGCGGTGCCGGCGCCCGGCGCATGACAATGGGCCCGCGGGCCCGTGCATGCCGTTCATGACGCGGACGCGGCGGCGATTGCCACGCCGCCGCGCCGCGCGCTACCTGCGAGACATCACGGGTTCGCGCTGCCCGCGTATTTCTGGAAACCTTCGCGCGTCGCGAGACGCTCGATATAGCGCGAGACCGCCGGGAAATCCGGGTGCTCGAACGGCGTGCCGAACCAGCGGTTCACCGACAGGCCGATCGGAATGTCCGCGAGCGTGAAGCTGTTGCCGGCCACGTACGCGCCGGTCGTTTCGAGCTGCGCGTTCAGCACCTGCATGTGCTTCGTCCAGCCCGCGATCGACTGCGCGATGCCGGCCGGATCCTGGTGATCGGGCGATTTCCGCACGAGGCCGAGGAACGCGCCCACCCACGAGCGGTTCAGGTCGGCACCCTGCCAGTCGATCCATTGATCGACCCGCGCGCGCGCCTGCGGCTCGGCCGGATACAGCGCGTCGCCGCCATAGCGGTTCGCGAGATAGCGGATGATCGTGTTCGATTCCCAGAGCACGAAATCGTCGTCCTTGATGACGGGCACGAGACCGTTCGGATTCAGCGCGAGATACGCCGGATCGTTGGTCGTGCGAAAGCCCGCGCCCCAGTCTTCCTGTTCGAACGGCAGATTCAGCTCGGTGCACAGCCACAGCACCTTGCGAACGTTGATGGACGGGATCTTGCCGAGGATGTGCAGCATGCAGTCTCCTTGTGAGGTCGGATGCGGAGCGCCCGGGACGCACGACACGTCCCGAACGCGTTCATGCCGAATTTATACACGACCACGCGGCACACGACAGGCCGTACGCGAAAAATCCGCATGCGGCCGATTCGTCAGGTCGCGCAGCGCATGCTCGGCCGTCGGGAACCGGAACATGAATCCGTCCTGATGCAGCCGCGCCGGCACCACGCGCTGCCCGTCCAGCAGCAGCTCGGCCATCTCGCCCATCGCGATGCGCAGCGGCGCGGCCGGCACATGCAGCCAGGCCGGGCGGTGCAGCACCTTCGACACGACCTGCACGAACTCGCGCTGGGTCAACGGCGCGGGCGCGACCGCGTTGTAGACGCCGTGCATGCCCGGGTTCGCCATCGCCCGCGCGACGATCCGCAGCACGTCGTCCCGGTGGATCCAGCTCATCACCTGCGCGCCGTCGCCAAATCGCCCGCCCATCCCGAAGTAATGCGGCAACAGCATCGGGCGCAGCGCGCCGCCGGGGCCGAACACGACGCCCAGTCGCAGCACCACCGAGCGAACGCCGTGGCGCGCGAGCGGCTGCGCGGACTGCTCCCACTGCCGGCACAGTTCGGACATGAAGCCGGTGCCGGCGCTGCTGCCTTCGTCGAGCCGCTCGTCGCCAGGACGCACGCCGTAGTAACCGATCGCCGATGCCTGGATCCACGTGCGCGGCTTGACCTCGGCGGTCTCGACCCAGCGCATCAGCGATTCCGTGACGCCGACGCGGCTGGCAAGCAGCACCGCCTGCCGGCGCTTGCTCCAGCGCGCCCCGAGCACCGGCGCGCCCGCGAGATTGATGACCGTGTCGAAACGTTCGTGAGGCTGCAGTTGTTCGACGGACGTGACGCTGCGCACGCGGCCGTGAAACAGGTAGGCCGCGCGCAGCGGATCGCGCGCCAGCAACGTGACCGCATGCCCCGCATCGAGCAGCTGGTTCACGAGGGTTTCGCCGATGAAGCCGGTCCCGCCGGTCACGAGCACGTTCCCCGGCGGCTGCCCCGCGAACGGATTGGCGATCGGCGCGGAACGTGCGATCCGGCAGGCCGCCATCCCGTCGCGGATTCCCGATACCGTCACGCCGACGGCGAACAGGCTCAGCACCCAGCCTCGCCAGCCCAGATCGATCGCCTGCAGCGCGGTCGGCTCGTGCGCCCACGCAGCCAGTTGCATCGCGATCATGCCGAACAGCGCGCCGCCGTTGACGGCCAGCAGCGTATGCAACACGCGCTCGGTTGCCGGCAGCTTGCGGCTCTCATCTTCGACGACGAAATCCCACAGCGTCAGCACCACCTCGACGACGACCACCGCCGCGATTGCCGCGACCCACGCGCCGTGAAAAGCGACGTTCGCGATCGACGCGAACACAAGGCCGTAGAGCACGGAACGCACCGCGTGAATCGCCAGCTCGAGCCGCGCGCGCGGGCGGTGCGGGAGATCCTGCGTGAGTTCGTGGTGATAGAGCGTATCGAATGCGCCCATCGCGCCCTGCACGATCAGCAGGTTGAGCGCCCAGTCGAAAGCAGGCAAGGTGTTCATTCGGTGTCCCTCCTCCACAGCCAGACGAGCGGCGGCACCATCGCGACGAGTGCCGCCGCATCGATCGCCACGTGGCCCGATACATGGGCCTGCATTGAAAACAGCATGTCCTGCGGCGCCCAGATCGACAGGCCGGCCAGCAACCATCCCCACACTTCCCGCCGGCGCAGCCGGTTGCCGAGGTGGACGAGCGCCAGCATCCAGACCGACGCGCACTGCACCGTCGCGCCGATCAGCGACATCCACCAGATCTGCTGCGCCCGCGCCGGTGCGGGCGCCGCGCCCGCCCAGAAGTGCAACTCGATGACGCGGTGATACGCGTCCAGCCATGGCGCGCCGGCCATCCGCGGAACGGCCATGCCGACGAGCAGGTGTGCGATCGCCGCGCCATACATCCAGGTCACCACGATGCGGCGCGCCGCGTCACCCGCCGGACGATCCGTCGCACGATCCGCCGCGGGTTCGGCGGCACGGCCGCGACCGCTACCGCACGTCGCCCCGTCGCACGGCCCGTCGGCGCGATAGCCGAGCCACCGCGACACCGCATGCCGGTTGCGCGCGAAGCGGCGATACAGCGGCGCCAGCGCACCGCGCACGGCCGGCACGCGAAGCAGCCGGACGAGCCAGCGGCGCCCGGTCAGCGCATGGGCGGCCAGGATGCTGTCCACGCCGGTCAGCATGCGTCCGTCGGGCAGGCGCGCGTGCAGCTCGCGATTCAGCGCGGGCAGATCGACGCCCAGCGGCGCGGGATCGAAACCCGGCTCGGCGATATCGACGAAAGCCAGCCGCCGGCGCGCGTCGCGGGCCCCGAGACGCCTGATCTCCGCAACGCATAACGGACATCGTCCGTCGAAGTACAGCACCAGTTCGCTTGAACTCATGATTCGCATTCCTTCTTTTTGTCTGTCGCATGCCTCATGAATCGATCGACTGCTTTCCGTCATGCCGCATCGCCGCTTCCGTGCAGCGGCGGCAGCGCGCTTACATCGGCTTGAGCACCATCAGGAAGTAGACGGTCAGCATCGCGAAGAACGCCGGATAGCCGAGCAGTTCCCAGCGCTTCGCGTAGCGCCAGTACCGTTCCGGCAGCGCGGCCGCGCCGTGCGCATGAGCGAGCTTCGCCATCGCAGCCAGTTCGACCTGCAGCCACACGACCGGCAGCCAGCACGCGCCGGCGATCGCATACAGCACGATCGACGCGACGAGCCACGGCGTATGCCACGGCCAGCCGGCCGTGTGCGCGAGCCAGAGCCCCGATGCCGGCTGGAAGATCACGGCCGGCGTCGTGAACCACCAGTCCGCGCGCACCACGAGCCGCGACACGGCCGCGATCGCGGGCACCGAGCGCGTGCGGTTCGCGAAGAACAGGTAGAACGCGGTGCCGAACCCCGTGCCGACCAGCAGCACCGAGGACAGGATGTGAAGCGCCTTGATGACGAGATAGGTATTCATGCTTGTTCTTCTTCTGAAAAAAGGATCAACAGGATCGCGAGAATCGGCACGTTCTTGAGCACGGGGCCGAACGGTTCGGCGAGCAGGCCCGGCATCGTGACCGCGATGACCGCCGAATACGCGACGATCAGCGCAGCTTGCGCGCCCCACAGGCGGCGCGACGGCGCGACGACGGTTGCGATGCCGAACGCGAAGTCCAGCGCGCTGGCCGCGTAGAGCGCGATCAACGCCGGCAGCCCGGTCAGGTGCGCGGGCGCGAGCAGCGCGAGGCTCGCGTGCAGCGGATGGATGAACGCGCTGGCGATGGCCGTCCAGATCCACACGATCGCAAGCGCGCCGCGCAACAACGGACGACGCCACATCGCAAGCGCGTCGCGACGCAGCGCGGCCGATTCCGCGCCGATGAAGCCGTCGATCCCGCGCGGCGGCCGGCCGAGCATCGCCGTGGCCGCAGCCGGATCGCCCGTGTTCCCGCTGCGCAGCATGGCCCACGTGTCACGCGTGAACATTGCCCCCGGCAGCGTGCCGAGCAGCACGGCCACCGCGCCGGCCAGCGGGCCCGGCAATGCGATGCGGGCGGCCGGCGGAAACCCCAGTGCGGCGCGATAGCGGGCCAGCATCTCGCGGTATTCGATTTCGTCGGCGCCGACCACGTCGATCACCGCGCGGCCGGCCGTCGGCGCATCGACGCATCGCGTGACGACTTCGACGAGATCGTCGACGTGCACGGGGCGCAGCCTCTGATGGCCACCCGCCGGCAGCACCTGCACCGGCAGGCTCGCGAGCATCCGGAACAGCCGCGCCGACGCGCCGGCCGTGCCATAGACGAGCGCGGGACGCACGATCCGGAAGTCGATCGGCAGCGTCTGCAGGAAGCGGTCGGCTGCGTACTTGCTCGCGAAGTAGCGCGTGTCGCCCCGCTCGACGCCCAGCGCCGAGATCTGGATCACGCGCCGCAAGCCGGCGCGGCAGCACGCGGTGAAGAGCGCACACGGCGCGGCGCGATGCACGGCGTCGAGCGTCGCGCCGCGCCGATCGGCGAGGATGCCGACCGCATTGATCACCACGTCGACGCCCCTGAGCCGCGCGAGCCACGCGTCCGGGTCGACGTCCTTCGCGAAGTCGATCGCGACATCGGACGGACCGACCGCATGACGCACGCCGCGCAGCACTCGGTGGCCGCCGGCTTCGAGCTGCGCGCACAGCGCCCGCCCGATGAAGCCGTTCGCGCCGCACACGAAGACGGTCGTGCTGCGCGCCCCGGTGCGGTCATGCGGGCGGCTCGACGGCAAGACAGCGTCCATTTTCATCCTCTCTTTACAGTTATTTCTGTACATACAGAAATAACAATCCCGAAAAAAGCGGGCTGGCTGCCCGCACTGCGTGTCCCGCTTACTTCGACGGCTTGCGCCGGACCGTCTGGCTGATCTTCGCGCCGATGCCGAGCGCCTTCATCAGCGTATCGGGCTTGAGCCGCAGCATCTCGTCCGACCAGGTCGTGAGCGTTTCGACGAACTGCAGCGTGTCGCGGATGCGCTGCTCGGTCTCGCGGCTCTCGTTCGCGATCTCCGGATTCGTCAGGCAATCGCGCAACACCGTGAGCGTCGGCTCGATCTCGCGCTGCCGCCGCCCTTCGACGATCAGCTTGAAGAGTTCCCAGATGTCGGTCGACGTCTCGAAGTGGTCGCGGCGGTCGCCCAGCACATGCACGACCTTCGCCAGCCGCCACGCCTGCAACTCCTTCAGGCTCGTGCTGACGTTGGAGCGCGCCACGTTGAGCGTCTCCGCGATCTCGTCGGCCGCGATCGGCCGGCCGGCCAGATAGAGCAGCGCGTGGATCTGCGAGACGGTGCGGTTGACGCCCCACCGCGAGCCCATTTCGCCCCAGTGGAGAATGAATCGTTCGGCAATCGGTGTGAGTTCCATGACGTGAAATTTAGGCATTTCAGTTATTTCTGTCAAGAGAGAAATAACCGGACGATCCGCCGGGTTCCGGCCACGCCCGCCCGCGATCTGCCGCATCCATTACAATGCGCGGGATTTTCCGAATTCAGGCCGTCCCAGCCTTTCTGACTAGAGTAGAGGTTTCCATGATCATCAAACCGCGCGTGCGTGGCTTCATCTGCGTGACGACTCATCCGGTCGGCTGCGAAGCCAACGTCAAGGAACAGATCGACTACGTGACTTCGCACGGCCCGATCGCCAACGGCCCGAAAAAGGTGCTCGTGATCGGCGCGTCGACCGGCTACGGCCTCGCCGCCCGGATCTCGGCCGCCTTCGGCTCGGACGCGGACACGCTCGGCGTGTTCTTCGAGCGTGCCGGCAGCGAAACGAAGCCCGGCACGGCCGGCTGGTACAACAGCGCCGCGTTCGAGAAATTCGCCGCCGAAAAGGGGCGCTATGCACGCAGCATCAACGGCGACGCATTCTCCGACAAGGTCAAGCAAATCACGATCGACACCATCAAGCAGGATCTCGGCAAGGTCGATCTCGTCGTCTACAGCCTCGCGGCACCGCGCCGCACGCATCCGAAGACCGGCGAAACCATCAGCTCGACGCTCAAGCCGATCGGCAAGACGGTCACGTTCCGCGGCCTCGACACCGACAAGGAAGTGATCCGCGACGTCACGCTGGAGCCGGCGACGCAGGAAGAGATCGACGGCACCGTCGCCGTGATGGGCGGCGAGGACTGGCAGATGTGGATCGACGCGCTGGATGAAGCCGGCGTGCTGGCCGACGGCGCGAAGACCACCGCGTTCACGTATCTCGGCGAGCAGATCACGCACGACATCTACTGGAACGGCTCGATCGGCGAAGCGAAGAAGGATCTCGACAAGAAGGTGCTGTCGATCCGCGACAAGCTGGCCGCGCACGGCGGCGACGCGCGCGTGTCGGTGCTGAAGGCCGTCGTCACGCAGGCCAGCTCGGCGATCCCGATGATGCCGCTGTACCTGTCGCTGCTGTTCAAGACGATGAAGGAAAACGGCACGCACGAAGGCTGCATCGAGCAGGTGTACGGCCTGTTCAAGGACAGCCTGTACGGTGCGACGCCGCACGTCGACGAAGAAGGCCGCCTGCGCGCGGACTACAAGGAGCTCGATCCGCAAGTTCAGGCGAAGGTCGTCGCGCAGTGGAACCACGTGACGAACGACAACCTGTACGAGCTGACCGACTTCGCCGGCTACAAGACCGAGTTCCTGCGCCTGTTCGGCTTCGAGATCGCCGGCGTCGACTACGACGCGGACGTGAACCCGGACGTGAAGATCCCGGGCATCATCGACACCACCGTCTGACGGTACGGCCCGCCGCCCCCGCTGCACGCGCCGCGGGGGTGACGGGCTCGGGATTCCGGTGACGTCAGCGCGGCGCCGGTTCCATGCGCACGGCCTCGCCACGTATCTCGATCGGCTGGAACCGATGGTGGCCGTGGAAGGCGCAACGCCAGCACGGACGCGTCGCGACGCGGCCTTCAGCCGGATGGTCGGCGCGCTCGTGCTGTCGCGCGCGATCGCCGGCACCGATCCGGCGCTGGCTGACGAGATCCTCGCCGCAGGGCCGGACACGCTCACCGCCGAACGCGACGATCCGCTCGCGCCGGCATGACGGACAAGTCGACGCGCTGGGTGCCCTTGCCGCGCTATTCAACCGCCCGCGCGGCCTCCCACAGCGGCTGCCCGCCGAGCGCCGCATGCCACGCATCGAAACGCGCGCGCCACGACTCGAACGGCTCCGCCAGCGGGTGGCGCGGATCGTCGCTGAGCGAATACGCCATCCCTTCGATCAACCAGCGCGGCTTGGTCGCGACGGCCAGGTTGCCGAGTACTTCCGCCTGCCGGTGATGGATCAGCTCGTGCGCGAGAAAGTAGGTCTGCCAGCCGCGCGGTGCGACGATCACGCCGAAATTCCCGAGCGTCAGCGCCGCGCGTTGGCCCAGGCCGAATGCATCCGCACACGCCCGCGTCGAGCAGAACACGACGCGCGGCGCCTCCTGGAATGGGCCAACGGCTGCCGCCGCGCGCGCATAGCCGTCGCGATAAAGCTGTCGCGCGTCGCCGAGCCTCGCGGCATCGTCCGTGCAGATATCGGCGCTCGGGCACGACACGCCGGGGACCAGCGCGGGTGCGACGACGCGCAACGGCTTGACGAGCGCATACGCGGCAATCGGCAGCGCAACGAGCAGGCCCGTGAGGGCGAAAGCGACATGCGAGCGTTTCATCGGGGCGGTGGTTCCGGGGCGTTCTGCTGTAGTTTTCCTGCGTGACTATAACGGACTGGCGATATCTCCGGCCCTGCTTGATTCACGGCCAACGCCCAATTGCCGGCTTGCGCTCGCCGCAACCCGGGAGACATTCCGGCGCTTGCCACTGCGATCTGCCGCTTCGCCGGAACAAAGACTTTTGACGACTTAATAGCGCCTGAATAATATATTGGACGCATTACCGGGCGCACCGCATCCTTGCCCTCAACCGGCCCGCAACGGCCGCACGACAGGGACAGGACATGAACGGAAACGAACGGCTCGCCGGCATCGGCTACGGATTGCTCGCGGCGCTCATCTGGGGCGGCTTTCCGGTCGTCACGCGTCTCGGTGTCACGCATTCGGCCCTCGATGCGTACGACATCGCGTTCATCCGTTTCGCCGTATCCGGCACGCTGCTGCTGCCCGTCCTGCTGCGCAACGGGCTCGGCACGCTGCGCCCGGCGTCGGTCGCGCCGATGGTGATCGGCGCCGGCGCGCCCTACATCCTGACCGTCGCCGCGGCATTGAGCCATGCGCCGGCCGGCTACTTCGCGCTGACGCCCGGCAGCATGATCGCGTTCACGGCGATCCTCGGCCGGCAGGTCGCGCACGAGCGGCTGAGCGCCGCGCAGATCGCCGGCATCGTCACGATCCTGGCCGGCATCGCGCTGGCCGCGTCCGATGCGCTGCGCGGCGCGATCGGGTTGCCTGCCCTCGTGCTGTTCATGCTCGGCGGCCTGCTGTGGGCCGTCTACAACGTCACGACGAAACGCGCCGGCTGCGGTGCGCTGCACGCGACGGCCGTCGTGTCGGTCGGCTCCGCGGTGCTCTACTGCCCGCTCTATCTGGCCGTACGCGGTGGCGCCGTGCTGCATGCGCCGGTCGCTGCCATCGCGACGCAGGCGATCTACCAGGGCGTGCTGATGTCGGTACTGGCGCTCTACTGTTTCAGCCAGGCCGTCGTCGCGCTCGGCCCGGCGATCGGTGCGACCTTCGCCGCGCTGATGCCCCCGCTTGCCACGCTCGAGGCCATGCTGCTGCTCGACGAACGGCCGCATGCGGCGGCGCTGGCCGGCATCGCAATCGTCACGGCCGGCATGGCCCTGAGCCTCGTCAGCCGGTGGCGCACGGGCCATGCGCCGGCCATCCGGCGGCTGAACCCCGCCGCACATGGCCGAACCGGCCCCTGACCATCAGGCAATATGCCCCGTGCTCGCGTCGCCGGCACCCGTCGGCCGGCGGCTCCAGCGAATGCCCAGCAACAGGAGCGCGACGCTGGCTGCGAACAGGATCACCTCGATCAGCACCGTTTCGACATGCCAGTACCGCGTCAGCAGCACGGCGGCGAGGTCGAATACGAAATGGAGCGCAATCGCATACGCCAGCCAGCGTTTCGTCCCGCGCACGAACGTCTGCAACACGATCAGCGACAGGCCGACATGCGCGGCCAGCGCGCTCGTGCGTTCGAGCAGCGCCAGAAACGGCGACGCCAGCGTCATGCCCGCGAACTCCGACCCGATCAGCGACTGCACGCCCTCGGGCACCACGACACCCGCGTACGCGAGCAGATAGCCCGTGCCGAGCGCGAGAAACCCGACGCCGACCAGCAGCATCGCCTCCAGCCCGCCGTGCCCGAGCCCGAGCATCACGGCCGCCGGCGCGTCATGCCGCTTCGGCAGCAGATAGCGGAACGCAACCCAGCGCCCGCATTCCTCGAAAAGCCCGGCCGTCAACGCCGCAAACACGAGCATCGGCAAGTGCCAGCGCGGGTCGTGCGCGAGCCAGCGGTACAGCGGAATCTGCCAGGACATGCGCAATACCGGCTGGAACACGAAGAAGGTCAGCATCCCGTAGAAGAACACGCGCCACGGCACCTGCGTGCGGCAGCGCCACGCGGCCGCGAGCCACGCAGGCGCGAGCAGCGCGACGAGACCGGCCGCCAGCGTGAGGAACACGAGCATCGGTGCAACGGATTGCATCGCGCGCCCGGCTACGCGAGTTGCTTGTGGAAATACGTCGTCGCGCAGAGCGTGCCGTCAGGCATCAGCGCGTAGTTCGGCACGACGCCGACGCGCTGCCAGCCGGCCCGCTCGTACAGCCGCTCGGCGTCGCCGCCCGTCACGGTATCGAGCACGAGCACGGTCTTGCCGGCGTCGCGCGCGGCCGTATCGGCCGCCGCCATCAGCCGCGCGGCGATGCCCTGCCGGCGCGCGTGCCGCGACACGAGCATCTTCGAGATGTCCGCGCGATGCGGCTGGTTCTCGGGCTGCGCGGTCACGACCTGCACGGTGCCGACGATCCGGCCGGCCGCGTCCTCGGCAACGAGCAGGATGCGCTCGCCGTTCGCGACGCCGTCGGCGACCTTCGTCCAGAACGCGACGGCAGTCGTCCGCTCGATCGGCAACATGAAGCTGACGGACGCGCCGCCCTCGACGCAATCGATCAGCACGTCGGCCAGCGCATCGATACAGGTCTTCGCTTCGTCCGCGTCGACACGGCGGACGGTAACGGATTCGGTCATGCCATCTCCGGTAGTCAGTAGTCAGGTGGGCCGCACGCGCGGGTTCGGCGTGCGTCCGGATCGGAAGGAGCACCGGCCGATCGTCGCGGCTCGCGCAACGGCGGCGGGCTTGCGGCAACGCCGCACCCGGTCGGCGCGTGTTACCGCCCCATCATCCTACGCGATGAAAATTTCCGTTGCAGCGCCGTTCGGATGGCCGACGACGCTGCCGGCAGCCGCTACGAAGCGGGCGTGATGCATTCGGACGCCCCCACCCGCGAACGTCATGAAGCGCACGGTTTTTTCGAGGGCTGGAACATCTGCATCACGCAACTCGGCGCCTTCGCGGCCGCGCTGCGCTGAGCGCGGCGGGTGCGCGGTCATTGCATGCCGCGTCGCGCGCGCCTAGGATTCCTGAAGGAAGCGTGACGACACGCCGGCCGCCGGCGCGCACCGTCGCGCGCTTCGCGGGAGGCAACATGTTGCACACGCACACGCATTCGACCCGGGTCAGCCGGCACCTGAACGCCCCGCGCGGCCGCGTCTACCGTGCACTGCTCGATCCGCACGCGGTCGAGCAATGGAAGGTGCCCGACGGCATGACGTGCCGTGTGCATGCGTACGACGCACGCGAGGGCGGCGCGCTGCGCGTGTCGCTGAGCTACGACGCGCCGTCGGCCGGCGCCGGCAAGACCACCGCGCGCACCGATACCTATCACGGCCGCTTCGTCACGCTCGTGCCCGACGAGCGGATCGTCGAGATCGACGTGTTCGAGACCGACGATCCGATGCTGCGCGGCGCGATGACGATCACGATCACGCTGTCCGACGAAGCGGGCGGCACGCGCGTGGAAGCCGTGCACGACGGTGTGCCGCCCGGTGTGCCGGCCACCGACAACGAAGCCGCCTGGCAAATGGCGCTGGCAAGGCTCGCGGCGCTGGTGGAGGCCACGTAGCGGCCGTCCGCGCCGGCGACGGGCTAGCGATGCGGCAGCGCAAAACGCCGCCGCGTGCGACACTGGTCCGCACCCGCCCATCCGGGCCCGTACGAGGAGACTCTCGCGATGAACGCCGCGCGCACCGCCACCTGGTATTTCGATTTCGTTTCCCCGTTCGCCTACCTGCAGCAGGAACAATTCAACCGGTTGCCGCCCGCCGCCGCGTTCGAGCCGCGGCCCATCGTGCTCGGCGCACTGCTCGCACACTGGGGCCAGAAAGCGCCGGCCGAGATCGCGGCGAAACGCGTCTTCACCTATCGCCACGCGCAATATCGCGCGGACAAGCTCGGCATCCCGTTCCGGATGCCGCCCGCGCACCCGTTCAATCCGATCAAGCCGCTGCGCCTCGCGATCGCGATGGGCAATTCGCCTGACGCGATCCGGCGGATCTTCCGGCATATCTGGCGCGACGGCCAGGACGTGTCGACGCCGGAAGGCTTCGCCGCGCTGTGCGAAGCCGTCGGCTTTCCGGAAGGCGTGACCGCCGTCGACGCCCAGCCGGTGAAGGACGCGCTGCGCGCGAACACCGACGATGCGATCGCGCATGGCGTATTCGGCGTGCCGACCTTCGAACTCGACGGTGACCTGTTCTGGGGCGAAGACGCGACCGACATGTTCGCCGACTGCGCGACGTCGCGTGCGTGGCTCGATTCGCCCGAGGTGCGCCGCATCAGCGCGCTGCCCGAAGGCATCCGGCGCGGTTGAAGCCGCCGAGGCCGCCCGGCGCCTATCGCGTCGGGTATGCGGGTAGGTCAGGTAGACGGGCAACGGCGCGGCCTGCCACTCGGGCGCGAGGTGCACGAGTTCGCCGCGCGCGAGGTGGTCGGCCAGCATCCATGACGAGCCGACGCACGCACCCACCCCCAGCAGCGCAGCCGCGGGCGCCTTCGGCCTTGCAGGTGCGGCCGGGGCGCTGGCCGCGCCGATTGCCGGACGCCTGGCCGACCATCATGGCCCCGAACGCGTCACGCGCATCGGCGTCGGCATCGCGACGGTGTCGTTCGCGTCGATGGCCGCCGCACCGTTGATGTCGCCGCATGCGCAGCTCGTGCTGCTCGCGGTCGCGACGATCGGCTTCGACCTGGGCATGCAGGCCACGCTGATCGCGCACCAGGCGATCGTCTACCGGATCGACCCGGCGTCGCGCAGCCGCCTCGATGCGGTGCTGTTCGTCGGCATGTTCATCGGAATGGCGGCCGGCGCCGCGATCGGCAGTTTGTTGCTCGCGCAACTGGGCTGGAATGCGGTGACCGCGCTGGCCGTCGTCACCTCGCTGGCCGCGCTCGCCGTGCGGATCTGGCGCCACTGAATATCTGCATCGCACATACCAGGCGGGCAGGTCCACCGGGCTTGCCCGCCTTTTCTTTTATTTTCGATCAGCGCACGCATGCCGCTGCGCATGCCTGGCAGATTCGTGCGAATTCGGCATGAAAAGCGCCCATTCCGCGCAAGATCCGCACCGGCTCGAACGAATGTCCAGTTCAACCCATTATTTTTCCGGCGGCCGTATGCATCGATGCGAAAACGCCGGACGATCCGATGCGCCCCGCCACGCGGCGCTCACCCATCCGGCCCCACCGCACAGCCCCGTTTTATCAGGGGATTCCCGGTATTTTTTCGCATTTTCTTCGAAATAACGGGTGACATACTTGCCCCCGTTGCGCTCCGGTGCGAGCGCGCTTCCAGATCCTGCCGGCCGCACTTCATGCCCTGCGGTCCGCCGGGGTCGCACGACATGAACCATTTCGACACCACGATCCAGATCTTCGTCACCCGCATCACGTGCGGTCCGCTGATGCATCACACGATCCGCTCGCGCTTCGCGCCGCAGGTGCTGGCGACGATCCGGCGCTTCCCCGCGCCGGCCTATACGCTCGCGTTCCTGCCGTGCTTCGAGCTGATCACGCAGTTCGACGCGTTGCCGACGCTTGCGCAGTCGGCCACCCACACGATGTAACGGGGAGACGCCACGATGGTGCCACTGCTTACGTTCCGCCGTCGCCCCGGCACCCGCTGCCGGCCATGCGCGGCAACCGCGCGCCGCGCGACGGCCGCGCCGATCAGTCGCGATCAGGTGCACCCAGCGGAAAGAACGATCGAAACGGCCGCGCCTCGTCGACCGCGCGCGCGAACGACGGCCGCGCCAGCAGGCGCCGGCGGTACGCAATCACGTTCGCGAACGACGGATCGATCCGGTGCGTCCAGTCAGCGTAGAACAGGAACGGCGCCGCGCCGCAGTCGGCGAGGCTGAAGCGGTCGCCGGCCGCCCATTCGCGATCGGCCATCTTCTTGTCCAGCCACGCATACGACGTCTCCAGCATCGCGCGTGCATCGGCAACACCGCGCGCATCGCGCTCGGCTTCCGGACGCAACGCGTCGTGCACGACCTTCTGCTGCGGCGTCGACACGTAGTTGTCGAAGAAACGATCCATCACCCGCACCTCGAGCGCCGCATGCGGATCGTCGGGCAGCAGGCGCACGGGGCCCGGATGATTCAGGCCGAGATACTCGATGATGATCGACGCCTCGATCACCGTGCGGCCGGCATCGACGAGCACCGGAAAGCGTTTCAGCGGCCACAGCGCGGCCAGTTCCTGCATCGGCTTCGGATCGTCGTGCGCGAGCACGCGATACTCGAACGGCGTGCCGTTCTCGTACAGCGCAGTCAGCACCTTCTGGCAGTAGGACGAAAAGGGGTGGGCGTAAAGTGTCGGCATCATCGTGCGGTCTCTCAGGGGTTTCGGCGCCGCCTGATGCGGCGCCGCATGATCGGATACCTTCACGACGAACGGCACGCGGCCGTTTCGACAGCAACCCGGAATTTTTTATCGTGCGACTCGGGCCGTTACGACCGGCCGTCCGTCACAACGCGCCCTTCGGCACGCCAGCGCAGCATCCCGCCGCCGAGATTCGCGACCGCGTCGAAGCCGGCCCTCCGCAGGATCACGGTCGCCTGTGCGGATCGCCCGCCGGCCCGGCACACGGTCACGACCGGCCGGTCGCGCGCAATCTCGCCGGCGCGTGCGGCCAGTTCGCCGAGCGGGATCAGCGTCGCACCGGGCAGATGGCCGAGCGGGCCCGTGAATTCGTCCGGTTCGCGCACGTCGACGACCTGCACGGCCGGCAGATGATCCTCGAGCCATTGCGGATCGATTTCCCAGAATCCGGCGAACGT
This sequence comes from Burkholderia sp. AU30280, assembly GCF_020420125.1. Taxonomy (NCBI): domain Bacteria; kingdom Pseudomonadati; phylum Pseudomonadota; class Betaproteobacteria; order Burkholderiales; family Burkholderiaceae; genus Burkholderia; species Burkholderia sp. AU30280. The sequence continues at coordinate 346,572 of NZ_JAIZRY010000005.1, read as the reverse complement.
ATAGACGAGCGGCGCCCAGTCGGCTGCCGCCTGCGCGTCGGGCGCGTGCGCGGCGACGCCGCATTGCAGGTTCGCCGGCACCGCGACGTCGATCTGGCGCGGATGCGCGAGCCCGAGGTTGCGCATGTAGCCCGCGAAATCGTCTTCGCTCAGATCGCCGCCGAGACGCGGATTGAAACGCCGCTCTTCCCCGACGCTCGTCACCGTGAGCCCGCGATAGTCGTGAGCCGGATACAGCAGGCACGCGGCCGGGAGCGTGAAGAGCCGGCCGTGCACCGCGCGATACAGCGCGCGCGGGTCGCCCTGCTGGAAGTCGGTGCGGCCCGTGCCGCGGATCAGCAGGCAATCGCCGGTGAACGCCATCGATTCGTCGTCGAGCACGAGGCTGATGCAGCCGCTCGTGTGGCCGGGCGTCGCGCGCACGGTCAGGTAGCGCGTGCCGAAGGCGCAGCGGTCGCCGTCGTTCAGGTAACGATCCGCGCCCTGCGCGCCGCTCGCGGCCGAGATCGCGATCGTGCTGCCCGTGCGTTGCTTCAGCAGCCATGCGCCCGTCACATGATCGGCATGCACGTGCGTGTCGACGGTCGCGACGAGCCGCAACCCGAGCTCGTCGAGCAGCGCCGCGTCGCGGCGCACCTGCTCGAACACGGGATCGATCAGCAGCGCTTCGCGCGACGTGCTGTCGGCGAGCAGGTACGTATACGTCGACGATTGCGGGTCGAAGAGTTGCCGGAAGATCATCGCGAAGTCGCTCCGTCGCTGGTTGATGCTTGTTTGATGCGTGCTTCATACGGACTTGGTGCGCATTGCCCGGCCCGCGCCGCCGCTGTCGATGTCGCGCGGGCCGCCCCGTCGTGATCCTGCATGGCCGGCATCCGGCCCGCACGGCGCGTCAGCGCGGCTGCGTCACGTAGCGCAGGTACGGCTTCAGCGTCCGGAAGCCTTCCGGATACTTCTGCTTCGCAGCATCGTCCGACACCGACGTCGGAATGATGACATCGTCGCCGGGCTTCCAGTTCACCGGCGTCGCCACCGTATGCTTCGCGTTGAGCTGGAGCGCGTCGAGCAGGCGCAGTACCTCGTCGAAGTTGCGCCCCGCGCTCATCGGATAGACGAGCATCGCCTTGACCTTCTTGTCCGGCCCGATGACGAACACCGAGCGCACGGTCGCGTTGTCGACCGCCGTGCGCGTGCCGCCGCTCGCATTCGGATGAATCATGTCGTACAGTTTCGCGACCTTCAGTTCGTCGTCGCCGATCAGCGGATAGTTGACCGCGTGCCCCTGCGTTTCAGCGATATCCGACACCCACTTCCGGTGATCGCTGACCGGATCGATCGACAGCCCGATGATCTTCGTGTTGCGCTTGTCGAATTCCGGCTTGAGCCCGGCCATGTAGCCGAGTTCGGTCGTGCACACCGGCGTGAAATCCTTCGGATGGGAAAACAGGATGGCCCAGTGGTCGCCGATCCATTCATGAAAGCGGATCGTTCCCTCGGTGGTCTCCGCGGTGAAATCGGGCGCGTCCTCGCCTAGTCGAATCGACATGTTCGTCTCCATCAAGTGGGAATCGTCACGACGCCCGCGTCGCGGCTTGCGCGCGACGCGCGATCGTCCGCGCGCGAAGTGCCGGCATGGCACATGCCGGGTTCCGCGCGTTCCTATAGCGTAGGTCAAAATGCGCGCGCCACCGGCGTGCGGCTTACCGTGGTCGATTCCGACGACGAATGCGGTGCAACCGGACGTTGCGCCGCACCCGGCCGCTGGTACGCACTGACTTACACGACCGGCGGCTCCCGCCTTGCGTTCACTGGAATTCCACCGACATGTCGATGACGATCGATCATCAAGGCTCGCTGCACCTCAAGAGCGCGGAGCCGTGCTGAGGGCCGGCCAGCGCGCTGCCCGCCACCGCCGGTTCGACTTAATTTCCACACATAGGTCAATTTCTTGCCTACAGCTGCAGGACCGCGAAGGTTCGGAAACCAATGATGAAACGTTGGTTTTGCAGACACGGTAAAACGCCCATTGCCGACTAGCCGAACCTTATTCATCGGGTTAAACGCCCTGGTTGTGTCAATGAATCAGCGGATCGGCCAGGCACGCGGGCGGAGCCGGGAAGAAGCACTGCTGTATCAAGCATTCGAAGATGGGGCACCATCGACTTCCCTGCTAGCCGTACTGAGTTTGCGCACCCACGCCGTCGTCGCGATCCGCCGAATCACGGCGCAGACCCAATGGGTCGTATTCAGAAACGCGCCCGGTGCTTCGATCTTCATCCCACGTCGACCAGATCTCACGCGGCCCAACGCTCGCCGACTTGCATTGTATTGCTGCGTCTCCAAAGTAAAAAACCGCGAGGCTTTCACCTAGCGGATTTCGTCTTCTATTGGTGCATCCGCCCCACGAGGAGGGACTGCACCGACGTGACATCAATGATCCGGCACATAATCAAAAAAATAATCGACAACAATTTCATTTAATTCACTACCCCCACGACGCCCGAAAAATTCAGCCCCGCATCACCACAAATCCAAAATTTGTTGACCCGGCAAATTCACCAAAATCAAATTTGCATTCTTGCAAATCCCTCTCGATCAACCTATTCTGAATTTCAAATTAACACCCCAGATAAAAATACACATTGAATTATCAAACATCCAAGACCATTCTCGCTTGATCAATTTTTCCCGCCATTGTTAATGGAAACGATCGCGCCAATAAATCACCCACTCGATCAAATCTCTTAAAGGGATGATTGCCGCCACCAGGAATCATCAGTCGAGCTCGCGCAATTATGTGTCGGATTGGGGGGCAGGTTCACCACAGCGTGGTTGAGCCCATATGCGGGGTCCGCACAATCACACGAAAGGAAACCAAAATGAAGAAAACGCTCGCGTCGCTCGCTATCCTGGGAACGCTCACATCACCCTCATGGGCCGAAACAGCTCTCTCTCCCCCAACTTGCCAGAACCCGATCGGCTCGTGGCGCAATGAGCTGGGCTCAACCATGAAAATCGGCGCCGTTTCGGGAACGGGTGCCATTCAAGGCACGTATATTTCGCCTTCCGGAACAACAGGGCAGACTTTTGCGCTCTCCGGTTGGTACTATGCCGCGCCGCCTTCAAATAGCGGGCTTGATCAAGTTACGCTGCTTACTTTTTCCGTAAACTGGAACAATAGCTCAGCCAGCTACAACAGCATTACGACGTGGTCAGGACTTTGTCGAGTGACGAACGGCACGCCGACTATCACTGCGCTCTACTACTACGCAAACGCTTTCGCCCAGTTTTCGTGGAAGCACACCAATGTAGGGCAAGATGTTTTCACACCGAGCGGCTCACAGTAAGGAGGCTGCATTCCCTATTCCCGAACCCACCTCACGTGTCAGTGTCAGGACTTGAAACGAAAGCGCCCCGCTGCCGAAGAATCGGCGCGGGGGCGCGGGTTGAGCCGCTCACAAAAGAGCCCTGAGAACTTTCGCACTCAGGGCTTCGGCATTCATTTCGTCAGGGTGAACGCCCGCCCAACAGATCCCGACAGACAGTTGTCGTTGTTGGTCGCGGCGCTCCCGCGATTCAGTACGCCTGTCGTGCGATTGTTGCGACACGAGTGTGCGGCCGCTCACGTATCCAGTGACGCGGTAAAGGATGCGCGGAATCTACGCGATCCGCTCTTGAAATGGACTCCGTTTCATCCCCGCAATCGCCGACACAATGTGTCGTACACCGATCCATCTACCGTCTCCAACAGCGCGAGCATGTCGTGAAATCGCCACGACCGGTTCCGCCGATACTCGTCGAGCGATATGCCGAGCGCGTGCGCGCCGACCAGCATCATCGACCTGCCGCTAGCCGGAACCGGGACAGTCGGGACAAATGTGCCGCCCCTTCCTATCCGAAGCCGGCGGCGCAGCGATTCTCCCCAACCCGCCGCAGTCGTCGCTTAGTTCGCATTCCAGAAAGACCAACGACACGTTACGCCCTTCGAAGAACGGGATACGTTTCCGATACACACACCTTTTCGCTGCCCCCACGTACATCGCACACGTGCGTTGACATCGTGACGGGACGCACGCGACGCACGACGCCCGCCCCCCGCACTCGACGCACTGGTCGTTCACCCACTCATCCGGCAACCGGAGCGCGAACCGCTCGGCGATGTCGGGCGGTGTGGCGAATTCGGCCTGAAATTCTGAAATCGAAATCGTCCGGTTACAATGCCGATCGACCGGCGCGGACGGAAGGAAAGGCGCGTTACCAAGGTCCATCCGAAAGCGCGGCGGCGTCAATTACCTCGATCTTCGTACGCCAGGCGGAGAAAGAATCCGCCGCTCTTGTGGGACTGCCGACCGGAAGGAAGCGGACGAGTATCACGACAAGCTGAAAGCGGAACGGTGACGCGTGCATAAGCGCGGGGAGCGGCGACGCTACGTCTGCGAGGAGGCCGTGGCGAGATACCTCAACGAGCACGCAGCGAAGCGAAATGACGTCCACTTCGTGGGCCACCCAAGACACTTCGGCGCGTATTTTCAGGGGCGCCGCATCGCCTCCCGAACGTCGGCCGAGATCATGGAAGCGCTTCCGGAAAAGTGTGGCCGCTGGCGTCCGGACAAGGCTGCCTCGGTAGCAACGCGAAACCGGCATCTTGCAACGATTCGCGGCATGCTCAACGCTGCCGCAAGGTGGGAGTGGATCGATCGAGCACCGATACTGACGTGCACCAAAGCGTCCAGCAAGCGGATGCGCTGGATCGCGAAAGAGGAGGCGCCGTGGCTACTTCGCGAACTCAATCGCGACTGGATGCGTGATGTTGCAGCCTTCGGGTTTGCGACCGGGCTTAGACGAGCCAACATTCTCGGCCTCGAATGGTCGCAACTCGATCTGGTGACTCGTCGCGCATGGATTCATCCAGATCAGGCGAAGGTGGGTAAGTCGATCTGCGTTGCGCTGCACTGAGCAGCGAGGCGATCGGACTCATCCGCAAGCAGATCGGCAAGCATCACCGGTTTGTATTCGTCCGAAACGGCAAGCGGATCACGTCGTGGGATCGAGAGCAATGGCCCGCCGCATGCGCTCGGGCCAACGTCGAGAATTTTCGATTCCACGATGTGCGGCACACTTGGGCTAGCTGGCGCGCTCAGCGTGGCCCACCGCTTGAGCGACTGAAGAAACCGGGTGGAGGGTCGAGTGACGACATGGTTCTCCGGCATGCGCATCGAGCGCCAGACCATCTGGCACAACATGCCGAATCGGTTACGGTTCGATCCCAAGGTGGGACCGATTGGCATGTCACACTTGATCACCCAGCGTCATGATCGGCCGCAACGCCATAACCAACAAGGCTTCATCGTTTTGAGTATCACAATCTGTCTCGGGCTATCTGATCCATGTCTCTGACGATCGATTCGAAGCAAGCCGCCGCGCTGCTGGCCGTCGCCGACACCGGCAGCTTCGAGCAGGCGGCCGTACGGCTGCACGTGACCGCATCCGCCGTCACGCAGCGGGTCCGCGCGCTGGAGGCCAGCCTCGGCACGCCGCTCGTGCTGCGTACGCGGCCGTGCCGCCCGACGGTGGCCGGCCAGCGCGTGCTGCAGCACCTGCGCCGCGTCGCGCTGCTGCAGGCCGACCTGCAAAGCACGCTCGCGACCGAGCGCGAATTGCCGATCTCCGTCACGATCGCGCTCAATTCCGACAGCCTCGGCACGTGGTTTCTGCCGGCGCTGACGTCGGTGCTCGCGGGCGAGCGCATCCTGTTCGAGTTGATCGTCGAGGATCAGGACCACACGTTCGCGCTGCTCGAAAGCGGGATGGCGGTCGGCTGCGTGACGACCGAGCCGAAGCCGATGCGCGGCTGCCTCGCGACGCCGCTCGGCACGATGCGCTACCGGCTGCTCGCGGCCGCCGCGTTCGCGGTGCGCTGGTTTCCGCGCGGGCTGAACCGCACGAGCGCGCGCAAGGCGCCCGTCGTCGCGTATTCGCGGCGCGACACGCTGCAGTCGTCGTTCCTGAAGGAGAAGTTCGGGTTGCCCGAGGGCGCGTACCCGTGCCACTACGTGCCGGGCACCCATTCGCACTTCGCGGCGGTGCGCCACGGGCTCGGCTACGCGATGGTGCCGGAGCCGCTGATCGGCAGCGCGCCGCTCGACGCGCAGGGGCTCGTCGATCTCGCGCCCGCGCATCCGACCGACGTCACGCTCTACTGGCACGCGTGGACCGTGCAGTCGCCGACGATGGCGTCATTGTCCGAGCGGGTCGTCGAAGCGGCGCGCCGGCTGCTCGCGCCGCTGCCGTGACGCGCGTTTGAGCGGCGCGGTACGCCTGACGGCGAGAATCGCCGCCGCGCCGCCTATACTTTTTTCATCGGCCTCGCGCGCGCGCCGCGCGGCCGATCACGCACACCCGGCCATTCCCTTTCCCGCAAGGAGAACATCATGTCTCGCCGCTACATCGATTGCCGCGAGTTTCCCAGCGCGATGCATTGCTCGGTCGCGATTTCCGCCGACTCCGACGACGAACTCCTGGAGGCCGCCGTGCAACACGCGGTGCTGGTGCACCAGCACGCCGACAGCGCCGAACTGCGCACGCAACTGCAAGCGCTGTTCCACGACGGCACACCGCCCGCCGACGCACCCCAGCAAGCGTAATCCGCCGGCTCGCCCGATATCGACAGACGGATCGCCACGTCGCCCCCGTCGCCTCTCCGCCTCCTGCTTCGCGCCCCATCGGGCCGGCGCCCCCGCCGGCCGGCGCATTCCACCTTACGCGCGGCGCTGCGCGAAATACGTCCCGACCGCGTCGATAAACGTATCGATATCGGCGCGCGACACGTCGCAGTGCGTGACGAAGCGCGACGCGTACAGCATCTGCGTGAGGATCCCGCGCGCCTTGAGCCACGTCTCGAGCGGCGCGCAATCGGCTTCGGGGAATTGCGCGAACACCATGTTCGTCGCGTGCGACAGCACCTTCACCGAGTCGATGCGTGCGAGGCCTTCAGCGAGATGCGCGGCATTCGCGTGATCGTCCGCGAGCCGCTCGACGTTGTGGTCGAGCGCATACAGGCAGGCGGCCGCGAGAATGCCCGACTGGCGCATCGCGCCGCCGAGCACCTTGCGCCAGCGCTGCGCACGCTCGATCAGCGCACGGTTGCCGACCAGCACCGAGCCGACGGGTGCGCCGAGCCCTTTCGAGAAGCAGATCGACACGCTGTCGAACGGCGCGCACAGCTCGGCGATCGAACGGCCCGACGCGACGGCCGCGTTGCACACGCGCGCGCCGTCGAGGTGGAGGGACAGCCCGCGGCTGCGCGCGAACGCGGCGGCTTCCTGCACATAGCCTTCCGGCAAGACCTGGCCGCCGATCGTGTTTTCGAGCGCGAGCAGGCGCGTGCGGGCGAAGTGATTGTCGATCGGCTTGATCGCCGCGGCGATCTTCGCGAGCGGCAGCGTGCCGTCCGGCGCGTTCTCGATCGGCTGCGGCTGGATGCTGCCCAGCACGGCCGCACCGCCGCCTTCGTACTTGTAGGTGTGCGCGAGCTGGCCGACGATGTACTCGTCGCCACGCTCGCAATGGGCCATCAGTGCGGCCAGGTTGCTCTGCGTGCCGCTCGGGAAGAACAGGCCGGCTTCCTTGCCGGCCCGCTCCGCCATCACCGCCTGCAGGCGCAGCACGGTCGGGTCGTCACCCCATACGTCGTCGCCGGTTTCGGCGGCAGTCATCGCGGCCAGCATTGCCTGGCTCGGACGTGTCACGGTATCGCTGCGTAAATCGATCATCGCTGAGTCCTGGGTAAACGCGGACCGGAACCGATGCGTCCGGCCCTGCCGAAACGAGACTCAGAGTGTACGCAATTCATCCGGCGTGGTGTACCGACGGTCGATGCGCGCACAGCGCACTGGGCGCACCTGCTCGCCATGCCGCACGACACCGCCCCGCCCACCGTCAGTAGCGCGGCGGCGGCGGCTGAACGCCCGCCGGCGGCATCGGCGGCGCCGCGCGCGGTGCGCCGTCATATCCGCCACCGCCATACCCGCCACCGCCACCACCGCCGCTCATCCCGCCCGGCACCGGCACGCGGTTGCCGGTCGCGTACATGCATTGCAGGTAGCCGTAGTCGTAGCGGCGCTGAATGTCGTAGGCCGAGCCTTGCGCCGCACCGGCGCCGACCACGCTGCCCGCGAGCAGCCCCGCGCCCGCGCCGACGGCCGCACCCGTGCCGCCGTTGAACGCCGCGCCTGCCGCCGCACCCAGTGCCGTGCCGACGGCCGCGCTGCCGACCGCGCTCGCGGTCGACGCCTGGCTCGCGCTCACGCCGCCCGATTGCTGGAACGCGTATTGACGGCAGTTCGCATCGTCGGCGCGGAACTGGTCGAACGACTTGCCGGTGCCGGGCAGCGCCATCACGCTCGGCCCGGTCGGCATGTACGCGCACGCGCCGAGCAGGCCGGCCAGCGCCAGCGCGGCCGGCACGCGCAAAGGTCGAAATACGGATTTCATCGTCGCGTCTCCGTCATTGCGGCCGCGCCGGCACCGATCGCCAGCCCGACTTGCAGGTCTTCACATACGGGTAGTAATGCTTCGACGCGTCGCAGTAGTACCAGACGTTCGCGTCGCCATCGTCCTGCGGCTGCCCCTTCTCGACGTACTCGGGCGGCGGCCCCGGATCGACGGGCACCGCGACGACGGGCGGCGGGTAGTAGTAAGGCGCAGGGACGACGGGGTAGTAATACGGGTAGCCGGGGCCGATATAGACCCCGACCCGGGCGGCATGCGCCACGCCGCCCGTCGCGATCGCCACTGCGGCCACCGCGCCCAGTGCGAGCTTCAATCCATTCACGTCACGTTCTCCGGCTGGCGGTTCGTCGATGCGAACCCGATATACCGAACGCTACGCCGCGCGCGATCCGCCATCCATTACAGGCGCACGCGCCAATGTTGCGCGGCGTTACCAATGTGACAGACCCCATCGGCCACGGCCCGCCGGCGCGACCGGGCGTGTTACGCGTTAACGCATTGCAACGGTTCGGCCGTGCACCGGCGCCGCACGGGGCGATGTCACGCGGCGTTTGCATCCGCACCAAACCGTTCCGATGACGCGACGCGCCATATTGACGCACGTGCGTCAGACCGCCACGCCGCGACCGCACGCGCCGCAAGCAGCCTTCTTGATACGAATCAACGATTTATCCCGAAATCGCGCGCGGCGGGCTGGACATCTGCGACGAGTTGGCGCATTTCGCGGCGCAACATCGCGGCACATACTCCAGCCAACCCCGACGCCCGTCCGCCGGGGGCCGCCGGCACCCGCCGGCGGGTATCGTCAGCCTCGGTCAACTGGTATGGACACCGCTCTTTCGGCCCTCGATCTGGCCCGCCTGCAATTCGCGTTCACCGTCTCCTTTCACATCGTTTTCCCGGCGCTGAGCATCGGCCTCGCCAGCTTCATCGCCGTGCTCGAATATCGCTGGCTGAAAACCGGCAAGCAGTACTACAAGACCCTCTGCCTGTTCTGGTCGAAGATCTTCGCGGTCGCGTTCGGGATGGGCGTCGTCTCCGGCGTCGTGATGAGCTACCAGTTCGGCACGAACTGGTCGGGCTTCTCGAGCTTCGCCGGCGCCGTCACCGGGCCGCTGCTGATGTACGAGGTCATGACCGCGTTCTTCCTCGAGGCCGGCTTCCTCGGCATCATGCTGTTCGGCTGGAACCGCGTGAGCCCGCGCGCGCACTTCGGCGCGACGCTGATGGTCGCGATCGGCACGCTGATCTCCACGTTCTGGATCCTCGCGTCGAACAGCTGGATGCAGACGCCGCAGGGCTTCGAGATCGTCGACGGCCGCGTCGTGCCGACCGACTGGTTCGCGATCATCTTCAACCCGTCGTTCCCGTATCGCCTGTTCCACATGGCGATCGCCGCGTTCATCGTCGCCGCGCTGGTCGTGGCCGCGACCGGCGCATGGCACCTGCTGAAGGGCCGCCGCGACAAGGGCGTGAAGAAGATGTTCTCGATGGCGCTGTGGCTGCTGCTCGTGCTCGCGCCGCTGCAGGCCGTGATCGGCGACCAGCACGGCATCAACACGCTGAAGCACCAGCCCGCGAAGATCGCCGCGATCGAAGGGCTGTGGGAAACCGAGAAGGGCGGCACGCCGCTCAACCTGTTCGGCATTCCGGACATGAAGGCGGAAACGACCCGCTACGCGGTGAAGGTGCCGCACCTCGGCAGCCTGATCCTCACGCACAGCTGGGACGGCGAGATCCGCGGCCTGAAGGAATTCCCGCCGGAAGACCGCCCGAATTCGACCGTCGTGTTCTGGAGCTTCCGGATCATGGTCGGCCTCGGCTTCGCGATGATCGGCCTCGCCGCGCTCGCGTGGTTCCTGCGCCGCCGCGGCCGCCTGTATGAATCGAAGGGGTTCCAGCGCTTCGCACTCATGATGGGCCCGACCGGCTTCGTATCGCTGCTCGCGGGCTGGGTGACAACCGAAGCGGGCCGCCAGCCGTGGGTCGTGTATGGCGTGATGCGCACCGCGCACGCCGTGTCGCCGCTGTCGGTACAGCAGGTCAGCCTGTCGATGATGACGTTCGTGATCGTGTACTTCCTCGTGTTCGGCACCGGCGTGTACTACATGCTGAAGCTGATGAAGGCCGGCCCCGCGCTGCCCGACGTGAAGCACGACGACACGCCCGACACGCGCCCCGATCACACCGCGCGCCGCCCGATGTCGGCCGTCGACGAGCCGCTCGAGACCGTCTGAGCCCCACCCTTTCCGCACACGAGAAAACCTATGGACGTCACCGTAATCTGGGCCGCGATCATCGCATTGGGGCTCTTCATGTACGTCGTGCTCGACGGCTTCGACCTCGGCATCGGCATCGTCTTCCCGTTCTTCCCGGACGAGAAGGAACGCGACCTGATGATGAACACGGTCGCGCCCGTGTGGGACGGCAACGAGACGTGGCTCGTGCTCGGCGGCGCCGGGCTGTTCGCGGTGTTCCCGGTCGTCTATTCGACCGTGCTGTCCGCGCTGTACCTGCCGCTGATCTTCATGCTGGTGTGCCTGATCTTCCGCGGCGTGTCGTTCGAGATCCGCGCGAAGGCGCGGCGCACGAAGCAGCTGTGGGATCTCGCGTTCATCGGCGGCTCGGCCGGCGCGACGTTCTTCCAGGGGATCGCGCTCGGCGCGTTCCTGCAGGGCATCAACGTGAAGGACGGCGTGTTCGCGGGCGATGCCTTCGACTGGCTCACGCCGTTCAGCCTGCTGACCGGCCTCGGCCTGATCGTGACCTATGCGCTGCTCGGCTGCTGCTGGCTCGTCGCGAAGACGGAGGGCGACCTCCAGCGGCGCCTGCATCGCGTCGTATGGCCGCTGACGGTCGTGCTGCTCGGCTTCATCGCGGTCGTCAGCCTGTGGACGCCGCTGCAGGATCCGGCGATCGCGCAGCGCTGGTTCGATTCGGGGCTTTTCTGGCGCCTGCTGCCGGTGCCGTTCCTGGTCGCCGGGTGCGCGGTGTGGATGCGCCGCGCGGTGCGCGACCGGCATGACATGACCCCGTTCGTGCTTGCGCTGGCACTCGTGCTGCTCGGCTACGTCGGCCTGCTCGTCACGCTGTTCCCGTACGCGATTCCTCAGACGATGACGATCTGGGAAGCCGCGGCGCCGCGCTCCAGCCAGACCTTCACGCTGGTCGGCGCAGCGGTTATCCTCCCGATCATCATCGCCTACACGACGATGGGCTACTGGGTATTCCGAGGCAAGGTGCGCCATGAAGACCAGCATTACTACCACCACTGATTCCGCCGACCGCCCCGCTGTGGCGCCGCGGTCGCGGATGCGCGGCTGGATGTGGTTCGTCGTCCTGTGGGCGGGCGGCGTGATCGGCGCCGTCACGCTCGGCTATGCGTTCAAGATCTTCATGAACCTGACGCTGTTTGCAGTGAAATAGGCCTCACCCGCGTGGCACGCCGGGGCGGTCGCATGCCCCGGCTTTCACACACCGAGCGGGCACGCCGCTCACCGCTCGCACTTCGTCGTGCACATCGCCTTGTCCACTTCCGTGAAGAACGCCTGGTAGTACTCGGGCTCCAGGACGGTCTTGGTACGCGAATCGCCGGCACTGTCCCACACCGTGCGATCGAATCGTGCACGCACGATCGCCGCGTGCGCGTCACGCCCCGCCCGAACCGTCACGATCGCGGCCACGCGTTCGTGATCGGGCTTCGTCGGCAGCATTCCGATACGCGCCTTCAGCGCACCACGCAACAGCTGACGCCATTTCGGGATCAGCGTGTCGCTGCGCCCCGCTTCCACCAGCCCAGAATCGCGATCGACCGTCACCGGCGCATAACCCTGCGCGCGCAGCACGCCGGCCACCGCGTCGAGCACGCGCGCCTGCGTCGCGTCCGCATAGCGGCGGTCGCTGAGCATGCGCAGCGTCTGCTGCTCGCTATCGGTCAGGTCGACCTCGGTCTGGCTGGAGCTGTAGCGCACCAGCGATCCGCCGCTGCCGATCTGGCGTTCGTTGTCCGGTTTCGTCGCGCATCCGGTCAGCGCCGCGAACAGTCCGGCACAAGCGAGCGCCAGCGCGCCGCGACCGCATACGGGCGGCACTGCGGTCGAGCGGTGCATCACGCGCCGCGCGGCGCGCCGGAGGCGAAGACGGTGGCGAATTCCGGTTGCTCGTGCATCGGGTGGCGATATGATCGTCATCGGGGCGTTCTCTCCTGTCGGCGCCATCATAGGGATGGCGCCCCAGTCGCCACAAACGACATTTTTTGACCCACTGTGTAGCTTTTCTTCTCGATCTCACGATGCGCCGCTTGCCGCCCCTCAACGCGCTGCGCAGCTTCGAAGCTGCCGGCCGCCTGCAGAGCCTCACCCTCGCCGCCGACGAGCTGAACGTGACCCAGAGCGCCGTCGCGCAGCAGATCCGCGTGCTCGAATCGTTCTTCGGGCAGAAGCTGTTCGAGCGCGACGGGCGCTCGTTGCGGCTCACGCCGCGCGCGCGGCACTACCTCGTCGACGTCGCGAGCTGTCTCGGCCGGCTCGCGCAGGCGACGGGGCAGATGTTCGAACCCGTCGGCGGCCATCCGGTGCGGATCAACGCGTCGGTGTCATTCGCGCACGGATGGTTGCTCACGCAACTGGCCGTGTTCCAGGCCGAGCATCCGGATATCGACGTGCAACTCGTCGCGACGCCCGACAACGAGCGCGACCAGTTCGACGAAACCTGCGACATCGTGGTTCGCCGGTATACGCCGGAGCTGCGCCGCAAGGGATTCGTGTCGCGGCCGCTGCTCGCGACCGTCGCGGTGCCGGTGTGCGCGCCCGGCCACCCGGTGCTCGAACAGGCGCGTACGCCGGCCGACCTGCGCCACGCGCCGCTGCTGCATTACGCGGGCTTGCCGCAGGCGTGGCAATACTGGTTCCACCAGGCGGGCTCGGCCGTCACCGAGACGCTGCGCGGGCCGTTCTATCGCGAGTTCTTCCTGATGACCAAGGCTGCCGCGAGCGGGCTCGGCGTGTGCCTCGCGCCGCGCGCAGTGGTGCGCGACGACCTCGAACACGGGCGGCTCGTCGCACTGTTTCCGGAAGTCCACCTGGAAGGGCCGCCGTTTCATTGCCTGTATCGCGACGACGACGATCCGTCGCTGCGCACCTTCGTCGACTGGCTGTTTGCGCGGGCGGAAGCGCTGGAGGGGGCGCCGCCGGGATAGCCAGCGAAGGGGGGAAAGCGGAATCCGATGAAGCAGCCCGAGGCGGATGCGTTGCCGACGACAGGACGGATGCGCCGTCACGTCCGGCTATGTGATGTGTTCTGCCGCAGGACGCCGGGCTACAATCCCGGCATGCCGAAGATGCGGTACATCGTCTGCACCGCCCCGTCGCCCCGACCTCGTTCGATATCCTGAGTCGTCTTCGTCGACACGCCTGCGAGCCTGGCCATTTCCGCGCTCGTGAGCCGCATCGTCTTCTTCAGACGACGCACGGATTCCCCTTCCGCGATCTATCACCGCCCGCGCAGCGCCGCCTCGATCTTCCGGTCGGTCTTGTACTGGCTCAGCGCATACACCGACCAGATCGCGGCCGGCAGCCAGCCGATGATCGTGATTTGCAGGATCAGGCAGATGATCCCGGCGATCGGGCGGCCGATCGTGAAGAACTGGAACCACGGCAGCAGCAGGGCAAGCAGAAGGCGCATGAACAAACCTCTCGGTGCGTCGTTGAACGGGTGATGCGTGGCGAATATGCCGGTGCGGGCGACAGAATTCAAGCCGTTCGTCGCGATGCGTGCCTGCTACACTCGCGCGTCGTCAAACGAAGCCGACCAGAACAACAACGGAGAGAGGGCAATGAACACCCCGTCGTCACACCGCGGCCGCATCCGGCGGCCCGCCATCACGCACCCGAAAAAAACCTGGCATCGCTGCGCTGCGGTCGCGCTCACCGCCTTCGCCGCCGTCGGCGTCGCGCACGCCGAGACAAAGCCGACAACGCGCTACGCGATCAACCTGACCCGCGACAGCGGCAGCGAAATACCGCTGAGCAACGAGCCCTACAGCTGGACCACGCACGACGGCAAGGCGCTGGCCAAGGGCGTGACCGATGACAAGGGACGCGCCGCCGTCGCACGGCAGGCAGGCGAGACGCACTATGTGCTGGAGACCGTCAACACCCGCTGGATCTACACGGTCGACAACGCGTGCTGGACGCACCGCGACGATGCCTTCGCCCGCTGCGCGAAGCTGACCGACACCGTCGACCTGGTCGCGCAGCGCATGGCCGACGACGCGCGCGACGAGGAGGCCGCCGCCATCCGGCGCCGCGATGCCGCGCTCGCCCGCTACCGCGCGGCCGCGGCTGCCCATGATGACGAACTCGCGTGGCTGGGCCCGCTGCCGGCCGAATGGTCGAGGGACGACGTCCAGAAACAGCTCGACGACGTGTACGGCAAGATCAAGCACGAACTCGACCATCTCGGTGACGCCGACATCGACGTATCCCGCTTCGTGTGCAGGTCGCCCGACCAGATCGGCCCCGCACCCGACCAGCAGGCCGTGATCGACTACATGCGCAGCCTGCGCGAGCCGGGCTCGACGACGCCCGCGCAGTGGACGGCGCTCGTCGAGGCCGCGCGCCAGGGCAACTGGCTCGCGCGGCTGCAGATCTTCGTCGCGCTCGGCGCGCGCCCGAAAGACGATCTCGTGTCGGTCTACCGGCGCATCCAGCTGATGGCGTGGCTGCAGGCGAACCACATCGGTGCGCTGTACACCTACTACCTGGGCGAACTCGCCGCAACCGGCTATTTCGAAGGGCCGAGCCCCGGCGCCACGTCACCGATTCCGTTGTATGCGGCGATGCGCGGCAGCTACGCGGCGATGAAACGCGCGGGCGATTCGCTCATGGCGCAGGACGAGCCGGACGTGCAGGCGATCGGCAAACGCATGCACGATTGCGCGTTGCAAATGATGCCAGTGCTGTTCGCGAAGTAGGCGCGGACAGCGCCTCACAGCCCCTCACGCGGCGCACAAGCGGCCCGCCGCGCGGCCGGCGGCGGGCTGTGCCGCGGCGTCGCGTCGCTCAGCGATCGATGCCGAGCCCCGGCAGCACCTCCGTGCCCTCAGCCACCACCGCATGCAGCAGGCGCGGGTTCGCACCGAGCAGCCCGAGGATCGTCGGCGCGACCTGCTTCGTGCCGACCGTGTCGGTCACCGTGCGTGCGCGATGCAGGCCCGGATACGACACGAGCAGGCCAAGGTGGCTGTCATCCGGTGCGTTGCCGCCGTGCTCCTCGTCCTTCTTCGTGCTCGACGTGTAGATCACGCCCGGATTCGGCTGGACGATGATGTCCGGCGTGCGGCCGTTGGCCGGATCGCCGAAGCGCTCGGCGAGCGCCGCGCCGTACAGGATGTCGGCCTGCGAGCCATCCGCGCAGATCCCCGGCGCGTTGCAGCCCAGGTTCGCCTTCAGCGTCTGCACCACGGCCGTGCGCTGGTTGCGGTCGCGCAGCCAGATCAGGCCGACGTCGTCGGTCTGCACGAAGCCCGTGTCGACCAGGCCGGAGCCATCGTTCAGGTTGCCCGTCTTCGTGTTGTTCTGGCCGAAGTTGCCGTTCGGGTCGAGGTAGTTGTTCGTTTCGAGCAGCTTCGTCAGCGTGTCGCCGTTCTTCACGAGCTTCGTGTGATCGGTCGGCGACTGGCCGTGCTTCGACGTGACGATCACGGCCGTCGACGAATACAGGTTCGCCTGCTTCAGCGCCGTGACGACATGGCCGATCGCGTTGTCGACGTACGTGATCGCGTTCGCGACCTGCCCGTTCGGCGTGAAGTTCGCGTCGAGATAGCCGCCGCCCGTCGCGACCGTCGCCTTCTGCGCGACGCTCAGCGTCTGGAAATCGGCGCCGAACAGCGTCGGCACCGGTGCGCGCTTCGTGCCGGT
Organism: Burkholderia sp. AU30280; assembly: GCF_020420125.1. Lineage (NCBI taxonomy): Bacteria > Pseudomonadati > Pseudomonadota > Betaproteobacteria > Burkholderiales > Burkholderiaceae > Burkholderia > Burkholderia sp. AU30280. The sequence goes on along the minus strand of NZ_JAIZRY010000005.1, from coordinate 330,142 downwards.
CGAGTCGCGGCCGTTGATCTGGTTGATCAGCGCCTGCACGTGCAGGTTGTCGAAGCGCGCGGTGTGCGAGTAGACATCCGTGTAGTTCGTGCCCGTGGCCGGGTCGATCGAGTTGATCTCGGTGCGCATCAGATCGTCGACGCCGGTGCCCGACGGCCCGTTCAGCCAGTCGTAGCCCCATGCGTGCTTGTCGGCCCACGCAGTGGTCGCGTTCGGGATGCCCGCCTTCACGGCCTCGAACACCGTGTTGGTCTTCACGTAGTTGTGCGGATAGACCGGCACGCACTTGCCGTTGACCTTCGCGTTCGGGATCGCCTGCGGGTTGAACGCACCGCCGCCGTCCAGGTGGACAAGCGCGCCGCCGTTCTGGGCATCGATGCCGGTCGTCTCGTCGAACACGACGTTCCAGCCCTGCTTGCCCGAGCAGCTCGTGTCGCCCGGCGCGTAGAGGTTGCGGTCATACGACACGTCGTAGAACAGGCCGGCCGTCTTCGGCGAGCCGCCCGTCACGAGCGCGGCGAGGCCCGGGAACGAATCCGACAGGCCAGGCGTATAGGCATTCGCGTACGTCACGCCGCTCTTCGCGAGCACCGCGATGTTCGGGCACGTGTTCGCGCCGATGCAGCGCGCGAGATCCTGCTCGTGCAGGCCGTCGACGCTGATCAGCAGCACGTGCTTCACGACGCGGCTCGCGTGGTCGCGGTCCTCGCGCTGGCTGTCGCCGTCCTGCTGCGCCGCGTGCGCACCCGCGCCGGCAAGCGCCAGCGCGCCCGCCACCACCGCCACCAACCTCCGCTGCTTACCAAGGAAAGACATGATCACCCCACCTCATCGATTGACGTTGAACTGCGTGACTTGCCATCAGGCGCGCAAAATATCGCCGGATCGTGCGGCGGTCGCATGAAGCGGGGCTTTCTGTTTTCTATCAAACGTAACGAATCGCAAGTGACACGAAGCGGTCGCAAAGCAAGGTGGCCTGGCGCACGCCGCAACGTGCGCGTTCGCCTGCCTGCACCGCGCGGGGGCATCGGTCAATCCTGACGCAGCGTCACTTGCCGCATGATTTTTTTTCCGGCTTGGCGCGCGACTATTGGCGTGTGATAAAGGGTTTTCCCTGACCCGGAGCACGAGTATGTCGACCCTGGAAGCCCTCCGGTTCGTGCTGGACGATGCACGCACCCCCGAAATCATTCGCCACCACGTCGTCGACGCGTTGCAGTACGCGTTGCGCAACTACGGACAGGTGTTCACGGCGAAGGAAGTCGAATGGCTGGCGCAGTGGGACGACGCGCGTCTGCCGCTGGCCGCGAAGAAGGAACTGGGCAAGCGCGAGGAACCGGCGATCGCCGCGCGCTGAAGGAAGCACGCCGCCGCGCCCGAACGGATGGCCGGACGCGGCGGCGGCGGATGGCCCGCTTACTGCAGGCCGAAGTCGACGCGGGTGGTCGCGCCCTTGTCCTCGATGCCCTTCGCATCGAGCTTCGGCGCGACGACGAACACGCGGCTCGAATCGATCTTCCCGTCGAGGTACTGGCGCACGGCCTGTGCACGCTGCTGCGCGAGCGCACGCAGCGCGTTGTCGTCGGCCGGCGCATGTTCGGCGAGCGCCTTCTTCATGTCGGCGTCGGGCAGCGTCTTCTGCAGGCCGATCAGGTTGCGCGGCTTCTTGAAGTCGGCGGCCTTGTACGCGCGCGTCAGGTACTTGCTGTACTCGGCCGGCTCGACCTTCACCGACATCGGGTCGATGCTCTCGCCCTGCCCGACCACGTCCTTCAGCTTCTGCTGGCGCACCAGCCGGTCGACGTACGCGTCGCCGAGCCCGGACGTGTCCTTCGCCGGATCGACGCGGCCGATCAGGTCGAGGCGGATCGACGGCTTCTCGGTCAGCATCTTCACGACGGTGTCGAGCTTCTTCTGCTGCGCGTCGTCGAGCTGGTACGAGCCCGGCGCGAATTCGACGTAGCCGAGATCCTCGCCGCCGCTGCCGAACGCATGCGCAAGCAACGAGAACGGCGACGTGACGGCCTTCGCGATCAGGTTCAGCACCGCGCGCCAGATCAGCCCGCCGACGCTGAACTCCGGATTCGACAGCGAGCCGGACACCGGCAGGTTCACGTCGATCTGGCCGCGCGTGTTCTTCAGCAGCGAGATCGCGAGCTTCACCGGGAGCTTGGTCGCCGTGTCGTTCTCCACATGGTCGCCAAACGTGAGCTGGTCGATGAAGATGTGGTTGTTCGCCTTCAGCTGGTCGTTCTCGAGCGCGTAATGCAGGTCGACGTTGAGCTTGCCCTTCGTGATCGGATAGCCCGCGTACTTCGCGGAGTACGGCGTCAGGTTGGTCAGCTCGATGTCGTGCGCGGTCGCGGTGAGGTCGAGCGCCGGCTTCTCGATCAGCGGATTCACCGAACCCTTGATCGAGATCGGCCCGTTGCCCGCGAGGTTCGCGGCGACGTCGACCGGCGCGGACGTCGTCGAATCCGTGCCGAACGCGCCGACCGTGCCCTTGATTGCGACGAGGTTCGCCGTGTAGTTTGGCTTGATGAAGTTGTCGGTGTACGTGACGCGGCCGTTCTGCAGCAGCAACTCGCCGAAATGCATCCGCACCGGGTTCTGCGGCGGCTGCGCGGCCTTCACGACCACCGTCGCCGACGCGGCGGCCGGCGCGGACGCCTGCTGCGCAGCCGCCGGCGCAGATGCGGCCTGCGGCGACAGCGCCACCGGCTCGCCCTTGCTCGCGTCACGCGTGAGCGATTGCGCGGGGCCCGATTCCTTCGCGACCACGTCCTTCAGATTCAGGCGCCCTTGCGCGTCGAGCAGCACGCGGCCGTAGAAGTTCGAGAACGTCACGCGCGCGGCGTCGACGTCGGTGCCCTTCTCGTCATAGTTCGCCTTCAGGTTCGTCAGCGCGAGCGAGCGCCAGCCCGCGAACGGGTCGGAGGTCGCCTTGTCGAGCATCCGCACGTCGACGAGCGCGACGTCGCCGCGATAGGTCGCACGCGGCGCGTCCTTCACCTGCGCGAACGTCAGGTTGCCCTGCGCGTTGAGCAGCGCGCTGGCGATCGTCGCGTTCAGTGCGCTGCCGAAGTACGGCTCGAATGCGGCCGCGTCGAGGCGGTTGCCGTTGATCTTCAGGCCGAGCTTCAGCGGCTGCGCGGTCACGTCGCCCGTCACGTTCAGCGAACCCTTGCGGTTCAGCGTCGCCTTCAGCTGCACGGGCAGCGGCTTGGTCATGTCGTCGCTGATCTTCTGCACCGACAGGTTCAGCGGCTTGAGCGCCAGCTTCACCGGGCGCGGCGTCGACAGGTCGGTGAAGTTCGCGGCCGCATCCTTCACGTTCAGCGCGTCGATCCGGTAATGCCACGAGGGCGCGGCGGCCTCGGCCTTGCGTGCGACCGTGCGCTTCGGCACCGACGCCTGCGCGGGTTCGGCCAGCGCCGCGAGGTCGATCTTGCCGTCCTTCAGGCGCTGCACGTCGAGCGCGAGCCCGCTGGCGTCGACGCTCGCGATCTCCGCGGTGCGCGTGGCCACGTCGACCTTCGCGATCTTCGCGCTCGCGTCGGGCAGCACGATCGCGGGCGCCTTCGCGTCGGGCGTCGCGATCTTCAGCGACTTCAGGCTGACCGTGCTGTCGGCGACCTGCGCGGCGAGCGGCGTCTTGCCCCAGTCGGCCTTCGCGTTGACGGTCGCGCCGAGCGTGCCGTCGAGCACACGCGCACGGGTCGCTTCGCCGAGGTACGGCTGCAGCGCCGGCAGCGCGAGCACGGCGACCGTCAGCTTGCTCTCGACCTGCTTCTCCGCGAGATTGAACGTGCCTTCGGCCGTCACGTCTCCGCCGCGCGACAGCGACGTCGACAGCGTGTATTTCGCGGGCGTCTTGCCCTGCATCGAGAAGCCGTCGAGCGTCGCGGCGAGCTTCGTGAGCGACAGCGCGGTCGGCGTCGCCGGCACGCGGTCGTCCACGTTGACCGTGCCGCCGTCGATCGCGAAGTGACGGATCGTCAGGTCGAGCGGCGGCGCCTCCTTCGCGCCGGCTTCGGCCTTTGCGCCGCTGGCGGCCGTTTCGGCGGCGGCGGAAGCGGTCGCGGCGCCCGACGCCGCCAGCTTGCCCTCGGCAGCCTTCGGCGCGGCTGCCGGCTGCGCGGCGAGCTTCTCGACGTTCAGCACGCCCTGCTTGTCGCGCGACAGGTCGACCACCGGCTGGTCGATCCGGATCTCGTCGAAGTGCATCGCGTTGCGCAGCGGCTCGAGGCTGGCCGCCGCGACGTGCACGCCGCGCGCGGCGAACAGCGGCGCGGACGCGTGGTCGGTCACCTTCGCGTCGTTCAGGTCGACGGTGCCCGATACGCGCAGCGCGGGCGTCTCGCCGCTCATCACGAAATCGATCTTGAGGTCGCTGCTCAGCAGGCCGCTCGTCACGGCCACCGGCAGCTTCGCCGGCACGTACGAGATCAGCTTCGGCACGTCGAGGCCGTCGAATTTCAGCGCGATCTCCGATTCGCGCGACTCCGCGAACGGCTTGGTCTTGCCGTCGATCGCGATCGGGCTGCCGTCGAAGCGCGCCCGCAGCTTCGGCTCGACGAAGATATCGGTCTTCGATGCCAGCGTCGCGATGTACGGAATGCCGAGCGTCCAGTTGTCGACGACATGCTTTTCGTTCAGCAGGCGGTCGTCGAAATCGATCCGGCCGTTGTTGACCTGGATGTTCGACACCGAGAACTGCGTCGGCTTGCTTTCGGGTTTGGGCGACGGCGTCGAGAACTTCTCGATCAGGTCGGTGAAGTTGAAGCGCTGCGCGTCGTAGCGGACGATATGAAAGCGCGGCGAGTCGAGGCGGACTTCATTGACGATCGGCGCGCCGCGGAACAGCGACGACCACGACGGCCGCACGACGAGCTTCGCGATGTCGATGAAGTCGCCCTGCCCGCCCTTGTCGCCGAGATGGATGCCGTCGGCTTCGAGGTTCAGTGTGTACGGGTTCAGCGCGATGCGCTGGATCGTGGCGGGCCGGTCGAGCTGCTTGCTCAACTGCTGCTCGGCGATATGGCGGATCAGCGGCGGCGCCGCGAAGAACCCGAGCAGTCCGAATAAAACGAGGAAGATCAGCAGGCCGATGCCGATGCGCCGGGTCCGGCGCGAGCGTGCAACGCCACCGAGGGCATGGAGGGTCGAGGATACGGTTTCTTTGTCTGCGCTTGCCATGCTTGAATGTCTCGGGATGGAATGCCGGGCCGCACCGGACAACCGGGCGGCCGTGCACGCTATCCCGAAAGTATAGGCTCAGGAGGTGACGGTACGGGGTTCGGGCGCCGTCGCGCCCGCCGGTCGGACAACGCCGCCGGTCATCCGTTCATTTCCGGACGACGACGGGCGGCATCCACGAGCCGTCGCTCGCCTGCGGCTTCGGCGCGTACAGGCGCAATGCGAGTGCGAAATCGGTACGCGGCGCCGGCAGCCAGTTGGCCGCATGCGTGCCGCCCGGCGACGCCGACACGATGATGTCGATCGAGCCGTCGCGGTTGCGGCGCAAGCGGTCGCGATCGCCGAGCGAGCGGCGCGCCGATCCGACGTCGGGCAGCGCGCCGTTCGTCGTATAGGGCGTCAGCGTCCAGAACGCGCGCACCGGCGGCAGCACGCCCGGCGCGAAATGCAGCACGTAGCGGTTCGCACCGTTCAGCGCATGACCGTCGCTGTCGACGCGGACGACCGCGAGCGTTTCGTCGTCGCGCGTCGCGGTGCCGAACTGCGTGTAGGCCGCGTACGCGCGCAGCGTGTAGTCCTGACCGTACTTGCCGGCCGTATCGCCGATCCAGCTCCAGCCGTTCGCGTTCAGCAGGTTCGACGGCGGGGTCGCGAGCCGCGCGCGCGCCTCGGCGACGCCGGCCGTCGCGGCCGCGAGGCGGTCACCCGTCCACAGCACCGGGTAGCCGGCCGACACGCCGATGTCGCCGAGCAGCTCCAGTGCGTGCGCGTCGTCGCCCGGTGCCGGGTTGTCCTGCAGCGCCTGCGCGAAGCGCGCGAAGAACGCCTTCGGATCGAGCGCCGCCACCTGCTCGGCCGCCGTGCCGCCGCCCACCGCTTCGGACGGCCCGCTGCCCGCATGGACCGCGACCGACGCGCCGCGCGCCGCGCCTGTAAAGACAGACAGCGGCACCACGCGGATCGCACGCTGCAGTTTCTTCGCGTTCGTCAGGTCGCGCCCGCCGCTGGTCTGCAGCCGGACTTCGAGCCACGCGTTGGCCGACGGGACGTCGATCCGGACCGCGCCCTTCGGCAGCGTGCCCTGCCAGTCCTTCGCGGCGAAGGCAATCGTTTGCGATCGCGGGCCGCCGCGCGCCCCGCGTGCGGCCACGCTCGACGACGACCACAGCACGTTCGTCCACATGTCGAGTGCGCGCGCATCCCAGTAACGGCCGCGGGTGTCGGGCAACGTGACGATCACGGGTTCGGCAGCGACGTCGAGCCAGCCGGTCGAGTCGAGCGTGTCGACGCCCGGCAACGGCGGATTGACCGCGCCGACAGGCGGCAGCGCCTGCGCGTGGCGCAGCGTGTTGAGCGGCGCCTGCCCCGGTTGCGCACCGTCGCCGCCGGTCGCCGCTTCCTTCGCGACGTCCATCAGCACGAGCGGATACGCGTAGACGTAGGAGTCGGCGACTTCCGCGCGCATCCAGCCGGTTTTCCGCTGGATTGCGTCCGGTTGCGACGCGCACCCTGCTAGCAACGCCGCCATGGCCAGCGACGCGCACACGCGCCGCAGAGAAACTGATTCCTGCTGGTTTTCAATCATCGATTACTGGCCGAATATCGTTCTTTTCAGTCAACGCCTTGTTCGACTTGCGAATGGCGAAAACAAGGCGCCCCAGCCTGCCCGGACAACCGTTTCGCTACGGTTCGTAACGGTGGGCGCTGATGTCAGGCCGGTATCATAGCGCCTCAGGGCATCCCCCAATATGCCGATTAGCTGGCGGCGCGTATCCGAGCGCCGTGCAGGTTCGAAATCTTTCGCCGGATCCTCAGGCAAATTGGGGTGGCATCGAAGCGGTTTCAGCCGGCTTCGTATCTGTCTCGGCGCCGATCGAGCCGGCATCCGGATTGACAAGGGGTGTCGCTATTGACGCCATTCCGCATGGCAAGCGATTGGAAGATCCTCGAGCAAATGGGGCGCGAGCCCGCGAATGTGCGATTCGGCGATCGGTTCAAGGTCTGCGACGCACACTTCGGACCGGCCCCGCCAATCCGGTTCATGCCATGCCATTTGCGAGACACAGTGGCAAGGCGCCCTTGAGCGAACAGAACGATCGCGTGCAGGCACATGACGCCCGGCTTTCCGCCCGGAAGCCGGGCGTTGGCTTTTTCCAGTCCGTGGCACCCTGTGAACAGTAATGGCCTCGAGCCGATCCGCCCGCCTTGCATCGCATCGCCATGCACCGCTTGACCTTACCATCATGGGAATGTTGATACTGGGATCATTGGCGGCATGAGCCGCGCAATCAGGGAATCCGACATGACTGAACCACTTGCCTCCGCAGCGCTGCATACGATCGAGCTGAGCGTCGACGGCATGCATTGCGGCGGCTGCACGGGCCGCGTGCAGCGGGCGCTGGCCGCGGTGCCGGGCGTCGTCGAAGCGACGGTCGACCTCGACACTCACACGGCGACCGTGACCGCGCAAGAAACGGTCGAAGCCGCACAACTCGTCGATGCGGTCAGAGCAGCTGGCTATCGCGCCGCCGTGCGTGCGCCGGTGCTCGAAGCCGCCACGACCGTGCATGCCCATCCTGTCGAAGCGTCGCCCACGCCGATGGCTGCGGCCACTTCCATTGCCATTGCCAGCCGGCAGCGGCCGGCCGACAGCACCGTCATCGAACTCGATATCGACGGGATGACCTGCGCATCGTGCGTGTCGCGTGTCGAGAAAGCGCTGGCGAAGGTACCGGGCGTCACGCGCGTGTCGGTCAACCTCGCGACCGAACGGGCCACCGTCGACGCCACGGCAAACATTTCCGCCGCGCAACTGGTGGACACCGTCAAGCAGGCCGGCTACGGCGCGACGCCGACCGTAACGGATGCCGGCGTCGCCGCGTTCACACCTTCGTCGCCTGCCGCGCCCGCCAGCATCGAACTCGATATCGACGGGATGACCTGTGCGTCCTGCGTGTCGCGCGTCGAGAAGGCGCTGGCGAAGGTGCCGGGCGTCACGCGTGCGTCGGTCAACCTCGCGACCGAACGGGCCACCGTCGACGCCACACCCGACGTGACCGCCGCCCGGCTCGCCGAAGCCGTGAAAGAAGCCGGCTATGGCGCGACGCCGGTTGCCGGCGGGGCAATCCCGCCGGTAGCCGCCACCGCCCCCGCCGATCTCGAACTCGACATCGGCGGGATGACCTGCGCGTCCTGCGCCGGCCGCGTCGAAAAGGCGCTGGCCGCCGTGCCGGGCGTCGCGCGCGCTTCCGTCAACCTCGCGACCGAGCGTGCGTCGGTGCACGGCGCCGGCGCGCTCGATGCCGCCGCGCTGATCGCGGCCGTCACCACAGCCGGCTACCGCGCGTCGCTCGCCGCCGCGTCTTCAGACGGTGCGACGACCGGCACTGCCGCGCAACCGGCCAGCTCGCCGCAAGACCCCGACGCCCGCAAGCGCCGCGAAGCGATTCGCGAACGCAACCTCGTGATCGGGTCCGCCGTGCTGAGCGCGCCCCTTGTCGCACCGATGCTCGTCGCGCCGTTCGGCATCGACCTGATGCTGCACGGCTGGCTCCAGCTCGTGCTCGCCTCGATCGTCCAGTTCGGCTTCGGCGCGCGTTTCTATCGCGCCGCCTGGCATGCGGTGAAGGCGCGCACCGGCAACATGGATCTGCTCGTCGCGCTCGGCACGTCGGCCGCGTACGGGCTGAGCCTGTGGATGCTGCTGCGCGACCCCGCGCATCCCGGCCATCTGTATTTCGAGGCGTCGGCCGTCATCGTCACGCTGGTGCGCTTCGGCAAATGGCTCGAATCGCGCGCGAAGCGCCAGACCACCGACGCGATCCGCGCGCTGAACGCGCTGCGTCCCGACCGGGCGCGCGTCATCGAGCACGGCGTCGAGCGCGACGTGCCGCTGGCGCAGGTGCGCGTCGGCACCCGCGTCAGCATCCGCCCCGGCGAGCGCGTGCCCGTCGACGGCCGGGTCGTGTCGGGCCGCTCGCATATCGACGAATCGCTGATCACCGGCGAAAGCCTGCCCGTGCCGAAGGACGACGGCGACGCCGTCACGGCCGGCTCGATCAACGGCGAAGGCGCGCTCGTCGTCGAAACCACGGCGATCGGCGCGGAAACGACGCTCGCGCGCATCATCCGCCTCGTTGAATCCGCGCAGGCCGAGAAGGCGCCGATCCAGCGGCTCGTCGATCGCGTGAGCGAGGTGTTCGTGCCGACGATCCTCGGCATCGCCTTGCTGACGCTGGCCGGCTGGCTGGTCGCCGGGGCCGGCACGGAAACCGCGATCCTCAACGCGGTCGCGGTGCTCGTCATCGCGTGCCCGTGCGCGCTCGGCCTCGCGACGCCCGCCGCGATCATGGCCGGCACGGGCGTCGCGGCCCGGCACGGCGTGCTGATCAAGGATGCGCAGGCGCTCGAACTCGCGCAGCGCACGACCGTGATCGCGTTCGACAAGACCGGTACGCTGACCGAAGGCAAGCCGTCCGTGACGGCGTTCGAAGCCGTCGGCGTGCCGCATGACGAAGCGCTCGCGCTCGCGGCGGCGGTACAGCGCCAGAGCGACCATCCGCTCGCGCGCGCCGTCGTCGCCGCGCACGATGCCGACCTGGCCGCACGCGGCGCTGCGGTGCTGCCGTCGGCCGTCGCCGCCGATGCGCGTGCGGTGGCGGGACGCGGCGTGGAAGCACGCGTCGGCGGCCAGTTGCTCGCGCTCGGCAGCACGCGCTGGCGCGACGAGCTCGGCATCGCGGTGCCGCCCGCGCTCGACGCCCGCACGGCGGAGCTCGAACGCGCGGGCAACACGATCTCGTGGCTGATGCGCGCCGATGCGCCGCGCGCGTTACTCGCGCTGATCGCTTTCGGCGACACCGTGAAGCCGGGCGCCCGCGACGCGATTGCGGCGCTGTCGGCGCGCGGCGTCGCGAGCGTGCTCGTGACAGGCGACAACCGCGGCAGCGCGGCCGCCGTCGCGGCGACCCTCGGCATCGGCGAGGTGCATGCGCAGGTGCTGCCCGACGACAAGGCGCGCGTCGTCGCCGAGCTGAAGCGCACGCATGGCGGGATCGTCGCGATGGTCGGCGACGGGATCAACGATGCGCCCGCGCTCGCCGCGGCCGATGTCGGCATCGCGATGGTGACCGGCACGGACGTCGCGATGCACACGGCCGGTATCACGCTGATGCGCGGCGACCCGGCGCTCGTCGCCGACGCGATCGACATCTCCCGGCGCACTTACCGGAAGATCCAGCAGAACCTGTTCTGGGCGTTCGTCTACAACCTGGTCGGCGTGCCGCTCGCGGCGCTCGGCTGGCTGAACCCGGTGATCGCGGGCGCGGCGATGGCGTTTTCCAGCGTCAGCGTCGTGACCAACGCGCTGTTGTTGCGGAGATGGAAGGGGCGCGCGCGGTGACGCGTGCCGGTGACGTATGCCGAGCGGCCGGATGGCCGTTCGGCACTTTCGCCAAGCGGAAGTAGCGAGAGAGTGGGCCGGTATTGGCCGATCGCGGCGAGTCGAATCGCCAGCGCATGACGATGCGGTGCCGGCGGCGGCTTCAGTCCGAAATGACTGGCTTGATCAAGGTCGTCGTGATCGGCGCGAAGCCGCAAGCACGATACAGCGCGCGGGCCGCCGCGTTGTGATTGAACACCGACAGCCCGATCTCGGTGACGCCGTACCGGCGCGCCTCGGCATCGAGCGCTTCGAGCGTGCGCGTGGCCCAGCCCTCACGGCGCCGGGATGGGGCGATGTCGAGGTCGTAGATGAACAGCGTGCGGTTCGGCCCTTCGGGCACGATCGCGTACCAGAGGTCGCCCACCGCGTCGCCGCTGGCGCCGTCGATGAGCACCACGAGGGTCTGGCCGGAGGTACGCAGGCCGTCCGGCAGCAGCGTGTCGAAACAGGCGCGCGCCCGGTCGGCCGCGTCTTCGACAGCATTTTGTCCGGATGAAACGAGATCGTTCGCGTAGCCGTCGATGGCTCGCGTGCGGTACGCGTGGAATTCGCTGGCCGTCATCGGTCGCATCTGCAGCATGGCCCGGTCACCATGAACGGAATCGAGCTTCCAGTGTAGCGGGACGGTCGCACCGGCGCGTGATGCGGCGGCGGAAAGCGGGCAGGCAGGTGCGGCGAGCGCCCGCGCTGACAGCGAATCAGCGAATCAGCGAATCAGCGAATCAGCGAATCAGCGACGGTACAGGACGATCGGCACGAGGTGCGCACGGCGCACGCGCTCGGCTTCGGCACGACGCGCTGCGTACGAGTATTCGGCGTCGAGCGGCAGGTGCGGGGACACGAAAAGGTCGTCGATCTTTTGCAGCAGGGCGAGGATGAAGCTCATGTGAGACTCCTGACAGATGTGGCTAGGGTTTTCCCTTAGATTGACTCCATTCTAAGGGTTTTCCCTGAACTCTGCCAGCGCGCCGCATCAGTTTGCCGCGTGGACGCGACGGCCGATCGCCGAAACATAACGGCGATCCTTGCGCCGTCGGCGCTCCCAGGATAGGGTCGAAACGATTAACGCGTACGGCGAGCACGCTTCGCGACGGCCGCCTCGCGATTCGCGTTGCGCTGAAGCCTGTCGACCTGCGACAGAAGCGCTTCGTGATGCTCCTCGAGCGTCATCAGCGTTGCCTGCTGCGTCGACAGATCGGCCGCGAGGCGATCGATCCGCTGCTGCTTCGTGGCTGCGTCCTGCTTCAGGTGCGCGATCTGCCGCGTCTGCATCACCAGCGCGACGAGCCCGGCCAGCACGACGACGGCCAGCGCCAGCAGCAGGCGGTTGACGCGGCGCATCTCGCGATCGGCCACGCGCGTCAGGCCGTCCACGTCGGCTTGCAGGGCGGCGAGCCGGTCGGTCAGCGGGCGCAGGTGTATATCCGGATCGAAGGCTGGCACGGCCGGTTGCGCGCGCTCCGCCGACGGCTTCGTGACAAAGGAGGCAGCGGAAGCCATCGGCTGCGTGACGGGGGATACGGTGGCGTCGGCACGCGGCGCGGCGTCATGGGTGTTCGCGGTGTTCGCGGTGTTCGCGGTGTTCGCGGTGTTCGCGGTGTTCGCGGTGTTCGCGGTGTTCGCGGTGTTCGCGGTGTTCGCGGTGTTCGCGGTGTTCGCGGTGATTGCCGGCTTGGCCGGCTGCGTCGACATCTGCGGCTCGACCGTCGCCACCGGGTCCGGCGTCGTGCTCGCCCCGGCCGCCTCCGGCGCCGTGTCGACGCCCGTCACGACCGGCGCGGATTGCTCCGCTGTCACGTCGCTTGCACCGGCAGTCGCCCGGCGCTTGCCGCCCGACGACGCACGACGTTCCTTCACGGCGCCATCGGAAGATCGCCGATCGCGGGATTTGACGGCAGCAGCAGCCACAGCCTTCTCGACTTCACCGCCAGCCGCTTGAGATTCGGTCGCCTTCGCCGCAGCATCATCGGTTGCTTGCAGCTGGGTCGCCACCGTGGCGGCGCCATCGTCCGCAGGCACATCGGCGGCCTTCGTCGCAGCGCCATCGGTTGCTTGCAACTGGGTCGCCACCGTGCCGGCACCATCGTCCGCAGGCACATCGGCGGCCTTCGTCGCAGCGCCATCGGCCACGGAAATATCGACAGCCTTCATCGCAGCGGCGCCAGAAGCCGGCACGACGCCGGCGTTCGCAACGTCCTCGCCTTCAAGCGCCGAAACGCCATGCGCCACGGTCGTGATTTCCCGGATCTCCGCACCGTCTGCTGGTTCCGCCAGTCCTGCCGTGGCCACACCTTCCGGCGTGCTGAACCCGTCCAGCGCGGCCTGCCGTCCGGAGGCCACATCGTCCGCGACATCGACGGCCGCGTCGATTTGCGAACCCGCTTCGTCACGCGCCGCAGCCGGCGCGCGCTCACCCGGCTCGAGCACCGGATCGCCAAAAAGGTCGAGCGTCCGTTCGTCCCGCGACGCCTCACCGGCCGGGGCACTGCCAGGCCGCGCCGTCGCCCTTGCGGATGTACTGCCCGCGGCGGCAGCCGAACGCTGACGAGAACGGGCCGACGAACGATTGGAACGGAAGCGGGAGCGAGGCGAGGAAACGGATTCGGTCATGGAAATCGGATGGCAGGGCCCGCAAGCGCGGACCCGGATGTCGAACGGAATCGGTGATCGTCCATTGTCGCATGCCCCGCAACCGATTCAGCCTATTCGTCGCCCGACAACCCGTTGCCCTCTTCGAAACGCGTCACGCCCTTCAGCGCACGCAGCTTGTCGCAGATCGCCCGGTATTCGAGTTCAGACACCCGCGCGAGCGCGATGCGCACCTCGTCGTGCTCGCCCGTGTCGTCGGCGCGCTGCACGATGAACTGCTTCACGCGCGCACTGTCCGAGCCGAGCGCCGCGTGCAGCGAATCGAAGTTCAGCGTGCCGCTCACGACCGTCAGCGCGAGCTGGCGCCGCTGGCGCACCGTGAAGTAGCGCCGCTCCAGCGGCTTGATGCCGGCCAGGATGATCAGGATGATGAGCGTCGCCGAAATCGACGCGACGTAGAGCCCGCCGCCCACCGCGAGGCCGATCGCGGCGACCGACCACAGGCTCGCGGCGGTCGTCAGCCCGCGCACGATCTCGCCGCGCAGCAGGATCGAGCCCGCGCCGAGGAAGCCGATGCCCGACACGACCTGCGCGGCGATCCGCGACGGATCGAGCACGATGTGCTCGTTGCTGCCGAGCACGTCGGCGAACCCGAACGCCGACACGATCATGATCAGCGTCGAACCGACACAGACGAGCATGTGCGTGCGCAGGCCGGCCGCCCACGCCAGGCGCTCGCGCTCGAAGCCGATGACGCTGCCCAGCGCCGCCGCGAGAACGAGCCGCATCACGAGTTCCAGGTTGCTCAGCATGCGATTTATCTCCTTTTTTGGTGCCGGCCGTGCGGAATGTTTTATCCTTGGCCCCGGCCGCTCCGCTCCTCCGGGCCGCGCCGACACGTTTCGAACCCAGTGCTCAACCCCGTCATGTCCGTTTCCGACTCCGCTTCCGCCCAGGCCGCCCAGCTGCGCCACCACTTCGCGCACGTCGTCTTGCCGATCTGGCGGGGTTCAGGGTTCGACCACACGTTGCAGCTGCCGTTCGAGGCCGTCGATCCGGCCACCCACGCGCCGATGCCTGTCACCCGTTATCGCGCAATGGCCTGCGCGCGGCAACTGTTCGTGTTCGCGCAGGCCGGCGACACCGCGCACGCGGCCGCGCTGTTCGACGCGCTGGGCCGGCACTTTCGCGACCCGCGCCACGGTGGCTGGCACTACAGCGTGGACGCGCAGGGCGCACCGCTCGACACGACCAAGGATCTCTATACGCACGCCTTCATCGTGTTCGCGTGCGCCGCGTGGTATGCGGCGTCGGGCGACGCCGCCGCGCGCCAGGCGGCCGAGGAGACCGCCGCGCTGATTCAGGACCGTTTCACGCCGCGCCCCGGCGACGCGCTGCTCGATGCGGCGCGCCACGCCGATTTCTCGTCGTCCGGCAGCGGGGCGCTGCAGAATCCGCTGATGCACCTGACCGAAGCCTGGCTCGCGGCGGCCGATGCATTCGGCGACGCGGCGTTCGACGACGCGCTCGCGCACACCGCGCAGGCCGTCGAGCGCACATTCGTCGACACGGCAACCGGCTGCGTGGCCGAGCTGCCGCTCGGCGCGGCCGACAACCGTTTCGAGCCCGGCCATCAGTTCGAGTGGTTCTATCTGGTCGATGCGGCCGGCGCGCGGCTCGCACAGACCGGGCTCCCCGGCGCGCTGGCGCGCGCGTTCGCGTTCGCGGAGCAATACGGCGTCGATGCGCAGACGGGCGGCGTCTGCGCGGCGCTCGACGCGCAAGGCGCGTGTATCGACGGCACACAGCGGATCTGGGCGCAGACCGAGTACCTGCGCGCGCTCGCGACGCACGGCGGCACGCCGGCCTCCGCGCCGCTCGCGCGGCAGATCGAACGCTTCGCCGCGCGCTTCCTGCATCCGCGCGGCTGGTTCGAGTGCAAGACGGCTGACGGGCAGGTGTCGCGCGCCGACATGCCGTCGACGACGCCCTACCACCTCGCGACCGCCTACGCGGCGCTGCCGGCCGGCGCGTAACCTGCGTCGGCGCGCGACGGCGCCGCGCGCTCGCCGCGTGCGGCGCGGCCATCGCCCAGTTCGAACACCGACACCGCCTGCATCAGGTGCGCGGTCTGGTCGTTCAGCGACGCGGCCGCCGCCGCGACCTCCTCCACCAGCGCCGCGTTCTGCTGCGTGAGCTGATCCATCTGCGTGACGGCCTGGTTCACCTGCTCGATCCCGACGCTTTGCTCGACCGACGCCGCCGTGATTTCGGACATCGTCTGCACGACGCGCGTGATCGACGCCGACACCGTCCGCATCGCATCGCCGGCGCGCTCGACGAGTTCCGCGCCGCCGTTGATCTGCGCGACCGAATCCTCGATCAGCGCCTTGATCTCCTTCGCCGACTGCGCGCTGCGCTGCGCGAGCGAGCGCACTTCGCCCGCGACGACCGCGAAGCCGCGCCCCTGTTCGCCTGCGCGTGCAGCTTCCACCGCCGCATTCAGTGCAAGGATGTTGGTCTGGAACGCGATGCCGTCGATCACCGAGATGATCTCCGCGATCCGCCCCGAGCTTTGCGCGATACCGCGCATCCGGTCGATCACGCTGTCGACCACCCCGCCGCCGTGGCTCGTCGCCTCGAGCGCCGCGTCGGCCAGCGCGCTCGCCGCGCGCGCACTGTCGGTGTTCTGCCGGACGGTCGCCGTCAGTTCCTCCATGCTCGCGGCCGTTTCCTCGAGCGATGCGGCCTGGGTGCCCGTGCGCGCCGACAGGTCGGCGTTGCCGCCCGCGATCTCGCCCGCGCCGAGATGGATCGCGTCAGACGCTTGACGCACCGTGCGCACGGTACCCGCGATGCTCGTCTGCATCGCGGCGAGGCCGCGCAGCATCCGGTCGATCTCGAACACGCCGCCTGCCCGCACGACTTCATCGAGCCGGCCCTGCGCGATCCGCTCGAAATGGCGGCCGGCCTCTTCCAGCGGCGCGACGACCGCGCGCCGCGCGGCCGCGTAGATCGCCGCGCTCGCCGCGAGCATCGCCACCAGCAGCACGATGCCGACCGACTTGAACCAGAGCATGCCGCCGTCGATCGTGTCGAGCGCCGTGCGGCTCGATGCGGCGCCATAGTCGGTAAAACGGCGCAGCTCGGCGACGTAGGCGTCCTGGATGCTCTGCGTCGGCTGATCGAGGAATGCCTGGATGTTGTCGGCGTCGAGGAACTGTACGAGCTCGCCCAGCGCGCCGCGCAGCGCGCGATAGCGCTCGGCGAGCGCCGCGACGCGCGCGCGGTTCGTATCGTCGACCGGCTGCGCGGCCGTCAGCGCGGCGAACGCCTTGTCCGCTTCCGCGAGCGAAACGCCCGCATGGCGAATGATGTCCTCGGGTTTCGGGCCGCCGCGCACCATCCGCGTGCCGGCGCGCGACAGGTTGATGCGCGCGTCGAGCAACTGCTGGGTCGCCTGGCTGGCCGCCTCGACCTGCGTGATCGCGACGTTCGACAGATCGTCGACCCCGCTGCGCGTCGATTTGAGCGCCCAGAAACCGAGCGCCTCGATCGCGAACAGGAAAAGGCAGAACACGGTCAACACGCCGAGCAGACCCGACGCGAGCTTGATTTTTCCAAACATGGGGGAGATTCCTGGAAAGCGGACGATGAGGCAATGCCCCGGCATTAGCGGCATTTCTTCGTCGGACTTTAGGTGCGGACGGCGGCGAAGTTCGCGTTGCCCGCGCATTCCCGTCGAATTGCCCGCAAACAGGGAAATCTACGGCATTCGACGCAATAATCGCGTCGCCTCGCGCCGGAAATTGCACGAAATGCGGACGAATTTCCTTGCTTATCCGCATCCCCCTTCCTAGAGTTCAGCGCAAGCGGGCGCTCATTTCGAGGAAAGTCGATGACCGACATCACGGACCACGCGCGCGGCGCATTGCGCGCGCAACCGTTCAGCATGCTGCTGGGCACGGAGCTGATGCACATCGGCGACAACGAAGTGTCGCTGTGCCTGCCCGTGCGCGAAGAACTGCGGCAGCAGCACGGTTTCGTGCACGGCGGCGTCATCAGCTACCTCGCGGACAATGCGCTGACGTTCGCCGGCGCGCTCGTGCTCGGCCCGCGCGTGATCACGGCGGAATACAAGATCAACTACCTGCGGCCGGCCGTGAACGGCACGCTCGTCGCCCGCGCGAAGCTCGTCTATGCGGGCCGGCACCAGGCGACCTGCCAGTGTCATGTGTTCGTCATCGACGGCGATCACGAGCGGCTCGTCGCGATCGCGCAGGGTACGATCAACCGCGTCGGCGACGGCAAGATGCCGGATGCGCCTGAGGAAACGGCGTGAGCGGCTGCCCTGCCCGAGGTCAATGGGAGAAAAGGCGAACACGCAGCGCGTATCGCGCTAGCGTTTCCTTGGGGCGAGATGAACCGCATCGCGCACTTCGTATACGAGACGATAGCCGACACTGCGCAGCTCGATCTTGTAGCGGTCCGGATGACCGTGCAGCTTCGCCGAGGGAATACGACGATTCTCGAGCGGTTCGGCGAGTCTGGCCTTGAACTGATCGCGAACGGTGCGATCGAGCTTCTTCCACTCCTTCAACGCAGGTTCGAGAAAGGCGAGCTCAAAGGTCATTCAGCTTGACCTTGACGGTTTTCTCCTTGGCGTGCGAGTCAGCCAGCGCGTTGTCTTCGATATCTTCGAGACGTTCGACCATCGCCTCCCATGTCTTCGCCGGAATGCAATAGAACGCAGGCTCGTTGTGATTCAGGATCGCGACCGGGAAGCCCTCGCCCGCCGCAACGGTTCCCATCGGGTTCCGCTTCAGCTCCGAGACGCTCGCCGTCACACTGGCCAGGATGGTGTGGGGCATGTCCGCTCCTTTTTCGATTGAATTTCCATTGCACTTTATTTGGCACCATATTTAGCACGATTCCAGGTGCCATACCGGCCATGCCGAATTCGCTCCCGAGCCGTAAAGTTCGGCACGCCTACTCGGCCTCACCGCCCGTCAGCGGCAGAAACCGCGGCGCCACCCGCGCGCGCACGTTGCCGTTCTCATCCGTCCGATAGATCCCGCGCGCCGCGTTGTGCGGATGCGCGGCCGCGTCGGCCACGCTCAATACCGGCGCGAAACACGCGTCGGTGCCCTCCAGCAGCGCGCGCCAGTGCGCGGACGGCTGCTGCGCGAACACGTCGGCGAAACGCGCCTTCAGCGCCGGCCAGCGCGCGCGGTCGTACTGCGACGCCGGATCGACGTCGGTGAGCCCGAGCCGGGCGACCAGCAGCGCATAGAACGGCGGTTCGAGCGCGCCGATCGTCACGCATTCGCCGTCCGCGCAGCGATACACGTCGTAGAACGGTGCGTCGTGGAAGAGGCTCGGCTGCGCGCCGTCGAGCTGCCCGTTCGCGCGCGCCCACAGCGCAAGCGAACCGAGCATCGACACGATGTCGACGATCGCGCCGTCGACCACGCGCCCCAGGCCGCCGCCGCGCACATCGAACAGCGCGCAGACGATCCCGAACGCGAGCCCGAGCGCGCCGCCCGCATCGCCGACGACGGTCGGCGGCAGGCCCGGCCGGCCGTCGTTCGGTGCCGATAGCGACAGCAGCCCGGTCAGCGCGACGTAGTTCAGGTCGTGCCCGGCCGCGGCCGCGAGCGGGCCGTGCTGGCCCCAGCCGGTCATCCGCCCGTACACGAGCTTCGGGTTGCGACGCGCGCAATCGTCGGGCCCGAGGCCGAGCCGCTCCATCACGCCGGGCCGCAGCCCCTCGATCAGCGCGTCGGCCTGCGCGATCAGGTCGAGCGCGACGTCGCGGCCGGCCGTTGATTTCAGGTCGAGTTCGACGATCGTCTTGCCTTCACGCAGCAGGTCGCCGTCGCGGGCCTTCAACGCGTCCGGCGCGCTCGTGCGGCCGGACGGGCGTGCGACCAGCGTGATCCGCGCGCCCATCCCGGCGAGCATCCAGCCCGCGAGCGGGCCGGGGCCGAGGCCTTCGAATTCGACGATGTGGATGCCTTCGAGAGGAAAATTCATCGACATACGATTCTCCTTTAACGGTTGCAGATCAATCAAGGGCGTCGCTCGATCGTATAGACCTCCAATCCATGAGAAACCGTCCGCAATGCAGCCGACATCCCGCAAATCCAACACGGAGGTGATTCGCGTACATATTGACCAGGCCGCATCGGTAATTAATCATCAATATGTTTTTAAGGTCGGAAAACCAATCCACTCGTTCCGGGAAAAATCCATGAGCGTCACAAATAGCGAATTCTTCAAGATCCTGAAAGCTCTTGACGAAATGAAGCCCTTGTCACCCAGATCGACACAGACTAGATTCGAAAAATGGGTAGCCCGCATCGCCAGTGTTTTTCGATGGTCTGGTGCGGGTCTATTTGTCGTGTTGTTAGCCTTCGCCGGATGGGTCAAATTTTTTCGCCCTATCCACGGAAGTTGGCTGACAGTCGCGATATTCATCGGGATCGCATCAATGATTTTCTCCTTGGTGTCTCTCATTGTCGACGTCATACCAGCCGCAACAATGCTCGCACGCTTTAAGAAGAATTCCCTCGAACAACTGATCTTGGAAATCGATCACGACTCGGAGCAAGCAAAAAAGCTTCTGATTTTTGACAAGAAAACACTGGAAAAAACGGATTCTTGGCTCTCGATCAGGATCACTCGAATCAGGGAGCGACTAGGCTTTTTCCTAGGAGGAGCGGACAAAGTCGCCATTTTGGCCCTCGGGAGTATGGGCTGGGCCACGGTCAACGCAATCAAGAACCTGGAACAGGGCTGGCAACAAGACTTGTTCCTCTACGGCGTTGCATTTCTGGGTGGCCTTGCCATTGGTGGCGTCATGCTGAACCTAATCGTACGACGGTACACCTATCAGCGAGATTTGCTCGCTCTAGCGCTGGACCGCCTCAACCGACGCGACGAACTGGATCGCTTGCGTCAGGAGCAGCGCCGCAGATAGCGGGAAAGTCGACAGCCTCCTCAGTCTGTTCCGAATGGGGTGGTGGGCCGCATGTGTTCCTCGACGCGCGGCCTTCCTGTCGCGATATCACCACGAACGCACACCCTAGAACGCATCCCCCGGCACCCTCACCCAGCCTTCCATCAGCACGCGTGCGCTGCGGCTCATGATCGCCTTTGTGACGGTCCACTCGCCGTTCTCGAACTGCGCTTCCGCGCCGACGCGCAGCGTCCCCGACGGATGCCCGAAGCGCACCGCGTTGCGTTCGCCGCCGCCCGCCGCCAGGTTGACGAGCGTGCCGGGGATCGCCGCGGCCGTGCCGATCGCGACCGCCGCCGTGCCCATCATCGCGTGGTGCAGCTTGCCCATCGACATCGCGCGCACCAGCAGGTCGACGTCACCCGCGTTCACGCGCTTGCCGCTCGATGCAACGTAATCGGCCGGCTTCGCGACGAACGCGATCTTCGGCGTGTGCTGCCGCGTCGCGATTTCATCGAGCGTGTCGATCAGGCCCATGCGCAGCGCGCCATGCGCCCGAATCGTCTCGAACTTCTCGAGCGCCTTCGCGTCGCCGTTGATCGCGTCCTGCAGCTCGGTGCCCGTATAGCCGATCGCTTCCGCTTCGACGAAGATCGTCGGAATGCCCGCGTTGATCATCGTCGCCTTCAGCGTGCCGACGCCCGGCACCGCGAGATCGTCGACGAGGTTGCCGGTCGGGAACATCGACCCGCCCGCCCCCTCTTCCTCGGCGGCCGGGTCCATGAATTCGAGCTGCACCTCGGCGGCCGGGAACGTGACGCCGTCCAGCTCGAAATCACCCGTCTCCTGCACCGCGCCGTTCGTCACCGGTACGTGCGCGACGATCGTCTTGCCGATGTTCGCCTGCCAGATTCGCACGGTCGCGATGCCATCGCGCGGCACGCGCGCGGGATCGACGAGCCCGCCGCTGATCGCGAACGGGCCGACTGCCGCCGACAGGTTGCCGCAGTTGCCGGTCCAGTCGACGAACGCCTTGTCGATCGAGACCTGCCCGAACAGGTAGTCGACGTCGTGGCCGGGCCGCGTGCTCTTCGACACGATCACCGTCTTGCTGGTGGACGACGTCGCGCCGCCCATCCCGTCGATCTGCTTGCCGTACGGATCGGGGCTGCCGATCACGCGCAGCAGCAGCGCGTCGCGTGCGGCGCCCGGCGCCTGCGCGGCGTCCGGCAGATCCTGCAGCCGGAAGAACACGCCCTTGCTGGTGCCGCCGCGGATATAGGTCGCGGGAATCCTGATTTGAGGAATGTGAGCCATGTCTGTGTTCTCAAGTTGCGCGGGTCACGCCGCCTGCGACGATTCGAGGAAGTCCTGCGCGAAGCGCTGCAGCACGCCGCCCGCTTCGTAGATCGACACTTCCTCGGCCGTATCGAGCCGGCACGTCATCGGCACCTCGACGCGCTCGCCGTTCTTGCGGTGAATCACGAGCGTCAGGTCGGCGCGCGGCGTGCGCTCGCCGATCACGTCGAAGGTTTCGGTGCCGTCGATGCCGAGCGTCGTCCGGTTCGTGCCCGGCTTGAACTCGAGCGGCAGCACGCCCATCCCGATCAGGTTCGTGCGGTGGATCCGCTCGAAGCCTTCGGCGGCGATCGCCTCGACGCCCGCGAGCCGCACGCCCTTCGCGGCCCAATCGCGCGACGAGCCCTGGCCGTAGTCGGCGCCGGCCACGACGATCAGCGGCTGCTTGCGATTCATGTACGTCTCGATCGCTTCCCACATCCGCATGACCTTGCCTTCCGGCTCGACGCGCGCGAGCGAGCCCTTCTTCACCGCGCCGTCGACCACCGCCATCTCGTTGACGAGCGTCGGGTTCGCGAAGGTCGCGCGCTGCGCCGTGAGGTGGTCTCCCCGGTGCGTCGCGTACGAGTTGAAGTCTTCTTCCGGCAGGCCCATCTTCGCGAGGTATTCGCCGGCCGCGCTGTCCAGCAGGATCGCGTTCGACGGCGACAGGTGGTCGGTCGTGATGTTGTCGCCGAGCACCGCGAGCGGGCGCATCCCCTGCAGCGTGCGCTCGCCGGCCAGCGCCCCCTCCCAGTACGGCGGGCGGCGGATGTACGTGCTCTGCGGCCGCCAGTCGTACAGCGGCGCCGCGCGCTCGCCCACATCGGCGCTGCGCGCGAACATCGGCTCGTAGACCTTGCGGAACTGCTCGGGCTTCACGCTCGACGCGACGATCGCATCGATCTCCTCGTCGGTCGGCCAGATGTCCTTCAGCGTGACGGGCTTGCCGTCCCGGTCGTGGCCAAGCACGTCCTTCTCGATGTCGAAGCGGATCGTGCCGGCGATCGCATACGCGACGACGAGCGGCGGCGACGCGAGGAACGCCTGCTTCGCATACGGGTGGATGCGGCCGTCGAAGTTGCGGTTGCCGGACAGCACGGCCGTCGCGTACAGGTCGCGATCGACGATCTCCTGCTGGATCTTCGGGTCGAGCGCACCCGACATCCCGTTGCAGGTCGTGCACGCGAACGCGACGATGCCGAAGCCGAGCTTCTCGAGTTCGGGCAGCAGGTTCGCTTCTTCCAGGTACAGCTCGACCGCCTTCGAGCCGGGCGCGAGCGAGCTCTTCACCCACGGCTTGCGCGTCAGGCCCTTCGCGTTCGCGTTGCGCGCGAGCAGGCCCGCCGCGATCACGTTGCGCGGGTTGCTGGTGTTCGTGCAGCTCGTGATCGCGGCGATGATCACCGCGCCGTCGGGCATCTCGCCCGCCTTCTCTTCCCACTCGCCGGCGATCCCGCGTGCGGCGAGGTCGGACGTCGGCAGCCGCTTGTGCGGGTTCGACGGGCCGGCCATGTTGCGCACCACGCTCGACAGGTCGAACGTCAGCGTGCGCTCGTATTGCGCGTTGTCCAGCGTATCGGCCCACAGGCCCGCCGCCTTCGCATAGGTCTCGACGAGCTTCACCTGCTCGTCGCTGCGGCCGGTGAGGCGCAGGTAGTCGGTCGTCTGGCCGTCGATGAAGAACATCGCGGCCGTCGCGCCGTATTCGGGCGCCATGTTCGAGATCGTCGCGCGATCGCCGAGCGTGAGGCTCGCCGCTCCCGCACCGCGGAATTCGAGGTACGCGCCGACCACCTTCTCCTTGCGCAGGAACTCGGTCAGCGCGAGCACGATGTCGGTCGCGGTGATGCCGGGCTGGCGCTTGCCGGTCAGCTCGACGCCGACGATGTCGGGCAGGCGCATCCACGACGCACGGCCGAGCATCACGTTCTCGGCTTCGAGGCCGCCGACGCCGATCGCGATCACGCCGAGCGCGTCGACGTGCGGCGTATGGCTGTCGGTGCCGACGCAGGTGTCCGGATACGCAACGCCGTCTTGCGCCTGGATCACCGGCGACATCTTCTCCAGATTGATCTGGTGCATGATGCCGTTGCCCGGCGGGATCACGTCGACGTTCTCGAACGCCTTCTTCGTCCACTCGATGAAGTGGAAGCGATCCTCGTTGCGGCGATCCTCGATCGCGCGGTTCTTCGCGAACGCGTCCGGATCGAAGCCGCCGCATTCGACGGCGAGCGAGTGGTCGACGATCAGCTGCACGGGCACGACCGGGTTCACCTTGGCCGGGTCGCCGCCGCCGTCGGCGATCGCGTCGCGCAGGCCGGCGAGATCGACGAGTGCGGTCTGCCCGAGGATGTCGTGGCACACGACGCGCGCCGGGAACCACGGGAAATCACGATCGCGCTTGCGCTCGATGATCTGCTTCAGCGAATCGGCAAGGATCGCCGGATCACAGCGGCGCACGAGGTTTTCGGCGAGCACGCGCGACGTGTACGGCAGCGTGTCGTAGGCGCCGGGCGCGATCGCTTCGACCGCGGCACGCGCGTCGAAATAGTCCAGCGACGTGCCGGGCAAGGGTTTGCGGTGGGCGGTATTCATGGTGTGGGGCGGGAAATCAGGGGATGACGTCCGGCGCGCGCCGGCCGCCGGCGCGCGGCGCCGGCGCCCCGCCGGCCGCCCCTCCCGGGGGGCCGGCCCGCGGCTGGCGGATCAGCGCTTCTCGATCGGCACGAACTGCAGGTCTTCCGGACCGGTGTAGTTCGCGCTCGGGCGGATGATCTTGTTGTCGATGCGCTGCTCGATGATGTGCGCGCTCCAGCCGGACGTGCGCGAGATCACGAACAGCGGCGTGAACATCGCGGTCGGCACGCCCATCATGTGATACGACACCGCGCTGAACCAGTCGAGGTTCGGGAACATCTTCTTCGCTTCCCACATCACCGATTCGAGGCGCTCGGCGATGTTGTACAGCTTCAGGTCGCCCGCTTCCTTCGACAGCTTGTGCGCGACGCCCTTGATCACCTTGTTGCGCGGATCGGAGATCGTGTAGACCGGGTGGCCGAAGCCGATCACGACTTCCTTGTTCTCGACGCGGCGGCGGATGTCGGCTTCGGCGTCGTCCGGCGAGCTGTAGCGGCTCTGGATTTCATACGCGACCTCGTTCGCGCCGCCGTGCTTCGGCCCGCGCAGCGCGCCGATCGCGCCGGTGATCGCCGAGTAGATGTCCGAGCCCGTGCCCGCGATCACGCGGCCGGTGAACGTCGACGCGTTGAATTCGTGCTCTGCGTACAGGATCAGCGACGTGTGCATCGCCTCGACCCACGACTTCGACGGCGTCTTGCCGTGCAGCAGGTGCAGGAAGTGGCCGCCGATCGAATCGTCGTCGGTTTCCGTCTCGATGCGCTTGCCGTTGTGCGAGAAGTGATACCAGTACAGCAGCATCGAGCCGAGCGATGCCATCAGGCGGTCGGCGATGTCGCGCGCGCCCGGCAGGTTGTGGTCGTCCTTCTCCGGCAGCACGGTGCCGAGCACCGACACGCCCGTGCGCATCACGTCCATCGGGTGCGCGGACGCCGGGATCTGCTCGAGCGCCGCCTTCAGCGCGCTCGGCAGGCCGCGCAGCGCGCGCAGCTTGGTCTTGTACGCGGCCAGCTCGGTCATGTTCGGCAGCGTGCCGTGCACGAGCAGGTGCGCGATTTCCTCGAATTCGCACGATTCGGCGACGTCGAGAATGTCGTAGCCGCGATAGTGCAGGTCGTTGCCGGTCTTGCCGACCGTGCACAGCGCGGTGTTGCCGGCCGTCACGCCCGACAGCGCCACCGATTTCTTCGGCTTGAATGCGCCTGCGGCGGCCGGTGCAGCTGCGTCTTTCGTCTCGCTCATGTTTCCGTTCTCCAATGTGTATCGGGGGTATCAGCGGTCGGTTGAACCGGCGCCGCGGCGCCGGGCCCGACCGATGCAAAGCCGTCGGGCGGACTTGGCGCTTCAGCGCCTAGTGCGGCCCCATGCAAAGCTCTCCGGAATCGTGTCCCGGCGCGCGGGCGCGTTACTTCTTGCCCTGCGCGAACAGCTCGTCGAGCTTGCGCTCGTATTCGTGATAGCCGAGGAAGTCGTACAGCTCGGCGCGCGTCTGCATCGTCGGCACGGCCGCCTTCTGCGTGCCGTCACGACGCACCGTCTCGTAGAAATTCAGCGCGGCCTTGTTCATCGCGCGATACGCGCCGCAGCAGTACAGCGCAATGTCGACGTTCGCCTCGCGCAGCTCGTCGGTCGTGAAGAACGGCGTCGAACCGAACTCCGTCAGGTTCGCGAGGATCGGCACCTTCACGGCGGCCTTGAAACGACGATAGTCGTCGAGCGTCTTCATCGCTTCCGGGAAGATCATGTCCGCACCGGCTTCGACATAGGCCACCGCGCGCTCGATCGCCGAGTCGATCCCTTCGGCGGCAGCGGCGTCGGTGCGCGCCATGATCACGAACTGGTCGTCGGTGCGCGCATCGACCGCGGCCTTGACGCGATCGACCATTTCTTCGATCGGCACGACTTCCTTGCCCGGGCGGTGGCCGCAGCGCTTCTGGCCGACCTGGTCTTCCATGTGCACGGCCGCGACGCCGGCCTTGATGAACGAGCGGACCGTGCGCGCGATGTTGAATGCGCCGCCCCAGCCCGTGTCGATGTCGACGAGCAGCGGCAGGTCGGTCGCGTTGGTGATCCGGTTCGCGTCGATCAGCACGTCTTCCATCGTGCTGATGCCGAGGTCGGGAATGCCGAGCGAGTTCGCGGCGACGCCGCCACCCGACAGGTACACGGCCTTGAAACCGACGGCCTGCGCCATCTTGGCGGCGTAGGCGGTGATCGCGCCGACCACCTGCAGCGGCTGCTCGGCCGCGACTGCCGCGCGGAATTTCGCGCCGGCGCTCTGAAGATGCGTATTGCTCATGAACGGCCTCCTGAAGGAACGACCATTAACAGCAAGGACCGGGCCAGCTCGCGCAACGTCGCTAACTCACTGATTCTTAAGCACCCGGCACGGGCGGGGCAGCGCCTGATGATTTCAATTTGGCAATTTCATGTTTCAAAAATGAAATCGCGCGCGCATAATCGACCGCCATGGACCTCTCCTCGACCAAGCCCGTCGGCCCGACCGATCGCGCGGCGCGCCCGCGTATCTGGGCGATGGGCATCAGCCGCCTGCGCGAACTTTTTCGCGAGATCGCCGGCGAATTCGACGAACGCGCCGACGTGCGCATCGTCACGCGCGCCTATGAGGATGCGCTCAGCGCGATCGCCGAGGCCGGCACCGCGCGGCCCGACGTGATCGTCGCGGCCGGCTCGAACGGCGGCTTCCTGAAGACGCGTGCGCAGGTGCCGGTGGTGGTCGTGTCGCCGACCGGCTTCGACGTGATGCAGGCGCTCGCACGCGCACGGCGCGACGCGTCGCGGATCGCGCTCGTCAGCGCCGGGGAAACCCCGCCCGAAGTGCGCCGCTTCGTCGCCGCATACGGCCTCGACGTGCAGTTTGCGTCATATCAGTCCGCACAGGAAGCGGAAGCCTGCGTGCACGAACTGCGCGACCGCGGCATCGAGACGATCGTGGGCCCCGGCCTCGTCACCGACCTCGCGGCCAGCGCCGGCATGGGCGCGGTGTTCCTGTATTCGCACGCCTCGGTACGCAAGGCCGTCGATACCGCGCTCGAAGTCGCGTATGCGACGCATGCGGAAGCGTTCCGCCGCCAGCGGCTCGACAACCTGCTCCAGCACCTGCGCGACGGCGTGGTCGCGCTCGATGCGCACGGCCGTGTCGAAGCGATCAACGAGCGGCTTGCGTTGGCGCTCGGGGTCGAACCCGCGGCGGCCGTCGGCCGCGCGCTCGTCGACCTGCGGCCCGAGTTGCGCACGCTGCGCGGCGAGGATGGCGATGCGCTCGCAACCGTGCGCGGCGTGCGCTACGTCGTGCATCGCGGGCCGCTCGTCGATCGCGGCGTCACGTCGGGCAGCGTGCTGACGTTCCAGGAATCGCGCGCGGTCGAACGGCTCGATCGTGCGCTTCGTTCGCAGCCCACCACGCAGCAGTTCGCGGCGCGCTACGCGCTCGACGACGTGGTCGGCGCATCGGCGCCGATGGCGCGCGTGCGCGATCTCGTGCGCCGCTACGCGAAATCCGACGCGACCGTGCTCGTGCTCGGCGAAAGCGGCACCGGCAAGGAGATGATCGCGCAAAGCCTGCACGCGCTGTCCGCGCGGCGCAGCTACCCGTTCGTCGCGGTCAACTGCGGCGCGTTTCCGGAAGCGCTGCTCGAAAGCGAGTTGTTCGGCTATGAGGAAGGCGCGTTCACCGGTGCGCGGCGCGGCGGCAAGACCGGCCTGTTCGAAGCCGCCCATCGCGGTACGCTGTTTCTCGACGAAATCGGCGAAATGCCGCCGTCGCTGCAGAGCCGGCTGCTGCGCGCGCTGCAGGAGCGCGAGGTGATCCGCCTCGGCTCGACCGAGCCGATCCGCATCGACGTGCGCGTGATCGCCGCGACGCACCGTCCGCTGCTCGCGGCCGTCGAGGCCGGCACGTTCCGTGCGGATCTGTATTACCGGCTCAACATCCTGAACGTCGGCCTGCCGCCGCTGCGCGAGCGCGCAGCCGACATCCCGGCGCTCGCGGCCACGCTGCTCGTGCAGGCCGCACGGCGCGAGCCGCGCCTCGCCGAACGCCTGCGCGACGCAAGCGACGCCGCGCGCGTGCTGGGCGCGACGCAGGCAACGCTCGCGCGCTACCGGTGGCCCGGCAACGTGCGCGAACTGCAGAACGTGATCGAGCGGATCGCGGTGGAGCTGGCCGAGGAAGCCGATGAAAACGATGCCGCCGCCGCATGTGCCGCGCTCGCTCCCGACGCGCTGCAGGCGATCGCACCCGAGTTGTTCGCGGCGCCGCCCGACGCGGCCGACAGCGACGATGCGCAGACGCTGCACGCGCGCCGCCGCCGCGCGGAAGCCGACGAGATCCGCGCGGTACTCGACGCGTGCGGCGGTGACCGCGACCGCGCGTGCGCGATGCTCGGCATCAGCAAGACGACGCTGTGGCGGAAGTTGTCGGCGAAGTAGGGCGGCTGACGCGCAGTGAACGGGCCGACCGTCAGTCGGCCTTGTGATAGTGGCGGTACGCCTTCGCGCGATTGCCGCACGACGACATCGAACACCAGCGGCGGCTGCCGTTCTTGCTGTCGTCGATGAACAGCCACTGGCAGGCGTCGTTCGCGCAACGCTTGACCTTCGCAAGACGCGCACCGCCGAGCAGGTCGATCGCCGACCAAAGCACCGGGCTCAGCAGCCCCGCGAGCGTTGCGCCCGTATCCCCGATCCGCCACGCATAGCCTCCGTCGACGCGCGCCAGCGCAACGCGCGGCGACGCTTCCGCCAGGAAGCCGCCGAGCAGCGCGAGATCGTCCTCTTGCGGCTCGCGCCGCTCGGCCTGCGCATAAAAGAGCCGATACAGCGCCTCGCGCAATGCGAGCGCACGCGCGAGCATCGCCGGCTCGCCTTCCGCCACGCCGCGCACGCGGCACTTGTCGGCCAGGCCGGCCGGCACCCCGGCTTGCTCGCGGCACCACGCCAGCAGGTCATCCATCGTTCCGAAGGTTTCCGTCGGCGGGTCGCTGCCACGCCAGTACAGCGTGTTCGCGAAATCGATGCTCAGGGTTTCGGGTGGCGCCGGAATCAGGCAGTCCGTCGTGACGGAAGGTTGCGTATCGCTCATGCCCGGATCGTATCTAACCACCATGCCGGTTGACAAGCCCGCGGACGCTTTCTAACATAACCCGCATGGTGGTTAAAGAGGTTTGCTGCACCGACGTCTCCCTTCAGTTCAAGGAGCCACAGATGATCGATCGCCTTTCCTGCGGAGTTATCCACAACGACCGAAACCGTGCGTTCTACGACAGCGCGCTCGGCGCGCTCCGCTACAAGCGGCTGGCATGGTGCCTATAGGCGGGTTTGCCGCACTGACGTCCCCCTTCAGTTCAAGGAGCCAACAGATGATCGATCACCTTTCCTTCGGCGTCGCCCACATCGGCCGCAGCCGCGCGTTCTACGACAGCACGCTCGGCGCGCTCGGCTACAAGCGGCTGTACAGCGACGACGGCTCGATCGGGTACGGCGCGACCGAGCCGCAGCTGTGGTTGCAATATGCGCCTCGCCCCGTCGCGCCTGATCCCGACTCGGGGATGCACCTGTCGTTCAAGGCCGCTTCGCCCGTCGAGGTCGACGCGTTCTACCGCGCCGCGCTCGAGCACGGCGGCCAGGACAACGGCGGGCCCGGCAAGCGCGAGCACTACGGCCCCGGCTACTACGCGGCGTTCGTCGTCGATCCCGACGGGTATCGGCTGGAAGCGCATTGCGAACTCGACAACGTCGTGTGATCGAACCCGCGCACACCGCGTACGAACGGCAAGGGCCCGATTCCGCATTACGCGGATTCGG
This sequence comes from Burkholderia sp. AU30280, assembly GCF_020420125.1. Classification (NCBI taxonomy): domain Bacteria; kingdom Pseudomonadati; phylum Pseudomonadota; class Betaproteobacteria; order Burkholderiales; family Burkholderiaceae; genus Burkholderia; species Burkholderia sp. AU30280. The sequence continues at coordinate 300,146 of NZ_JAIZRY010000005.1, read as the reverse complement.
GCCCTTGGTTTTGACGCGTCAGCGTCAGCATCCGGTTTCCGGCGACCGCCTGCTGCGGTCGCTCAACGGGATCGCGGCTCGTTCGGTTACTGTGCGCCGCGCGTGTGCTGCAACTGCTCGCCGAGCCCTTCGACGCCGAGGCGCACGATCTGGCCGGCCTTGAGGAATACCGGCGACGGCTTGATGCCCATGCCGACCCCTGGCGGCGTGCCGGTCGTGATCACGTCGCCCGGCTGCAGCGTCATGCAGCTCGACAGATAGGCGATCAGCTGCGCGACGGTGAACACCATCGTGCGCGTGTTGCCGTGCTGATAACGGTGGCCGTCGATTTCGAGCCACAGTTCGAGACGCTGCGGATCGGGCACCTCGTCGCGCGTGACGAGCCACGGACCGATCGGGCCGAACGTGTCGAAGCCCTTGCCCTTGTCCCACTGGCCGCCGCGCTCGAGCTGCCATTCGCGCTCGGACAGGTCGTTGACGACGCAGTAGCCCGCGACGTAATCCAGTGCGCGCGCTTCGTCGACGTCCTTGCAGGTCGCGCCGATCACGACGCCCAGCTCGACTTCCCAGTCGGTCTTGACCGAGCCCTTCGGAATGTCGATGCCGTCGTTCGGGCCGCAGATCGAACTCGTCCACTTGCCGAACACGACCGGCTCCTTCGGCACCGGCATGCCGGCTTCGGCCGCGTGATCGGCGTAGTTCAGGCCGATGCCGATGAACTTGCCGACGTGCCCGACGCACGCGCCGATGCGCGGCTCGCCCGGCACGAGCGGCAGCGTGGCCGGATCGATCGCACGCAGCCGCGCGAGACCCGCGTCGGACAGCACGTCACCGGACAAGTCCGGCACATGCGCGGACAGGTCGCGAATCCGGCCGTCCGCGTCGAGAATCCCGGGCTTTTCCTGGCCGGACGGGCCATAGCGAAGCAGTTTCATCGTGGTCAACCTCTGTTGTCGAATGGGACAGGATTCCGGCCGACGCGGCCCTTCGCGGCCGCACGCCGGACTGATTGTCGATCGTCGATTGCCCGCGTCGGCGCCGCATCCGGCATGCCGTCGACACGCGAGGGTCGCGCGGGCGCAGCGATCGTGGCGCCGCACGGAAGTATGGCGCACATCGAACGGGCGGCCGCCGGTCTGCGCATCGGCGACGACGGCCCGGCACCCGCGACATGGTCCGGCCCGTACCGGCCGGCTTCATGCGCGGCCGCACCGTCGCTGGCCCGCCAACCTTTGTACCACCGGCCGTGCGCGATGAAATGACGCGCGACGGATACCGACTATTGGTGCGCCCGCGGACGCTGCGGCGCAGCATCGCGAATAGCGCCGCCGCCCGATTTCCTTTCGAACACCTTGAACCAGTGCCACCTGTTACAAATACCGGGTATTCGGGGCTTCCCTGTCATCCTGAAAATCAACTGATCCGTTCTTATCCGGTAACGATCGGTAAAAAGACGCTGCATTGCACACTAAATGTTTGTTGTTAAGCTCAAACGGTGGCCTCCGTTGCCACACGCGGGCTCGACACAAGCGAGTTGCAGAATTGGTCAGCGTGCGTCGCCAACCGACCGACGGCAATCCCCCAACCTCACACCGACAATGCAAACAACCAACGACCTGCTTCCCGGCTGCGACGCTCGGGAATCGATGGGCGCAATCGACCGCTATCGCGCGCCCGCGCTCGACAAGGGTCTCGACATTCTCGAACTCCTGTCGGAGCAGAAAGAAGGCCTCACCCGCACCGAAATCACGAAGGAACTCGGACGCAACGCGAGCGAAATCTACCGAATGCTCGAACGCCTCGTCGCGCGCCGCTACGTGATGCGCTCGACCGGCGGCGACCGCTACACGCTCAGTCTCAAGCTGTTCTCGCTCGCGCACCGGCATCCGCCGATGAGCCGGCTCATTGCCGAGGCGTTGCCGCCGATGCAGCGTTTCGCCGACGCCTCCGAACAATCGTGCCACCTGTCCGTCTACGATCGCGGCAACCTGCTCGTGATCGCGCAGGTCGACGGGCCCGGCCCGTGGGGCGTGTCGGTCCGGCTCGGCTCGCGCGTCGGGCTCGCCGATACGGCATCGGGGCGCGTGATGCTGGCGTTCCAGGGCGCCGAGCAGCGCGCGCACATGCTCGTCGAGCACCGCAAGGTCAAGGGCGAAGCGCCGGTGAACGAGCAGGAACTCGCGTACGCGTGCCAGTCCATCCGGCAGGACGGTTACCTGCGCCAGGACAGCCGCCAGGCGTACGGCGTGACCGACCTGACCGCGCCCATCCTCGGGCCGTCCGGCCATGCGATCGCGGTGCTGACGTGCCCATACATGCGCCGGATCGATACGCACATGGCGCCGTCCGTCGACGCGGTCGTCGAAGGGTTGCGCGACACGGCCGCCCGTTTGTCGATGTGCCGCGACGAGACCTGCTGACGCGCAGGCCCGGCGGAGCGCACCGGGTATGGCGCCATTGCGCCGATCCCGGTCGCGCGCAACACCTGCGCGCGGCGCGACGCACGGTGCCATATCGTGCGCCCATGGCGCTACGCTAAAATAGCGGCCCTCTCAAAAACTACGGCGGCCGGTTGTCGCGGCCGTCGTGTCCGATGGATGTCATGGCCAAACTTCTGAACGATCAAGAATTCCAGCGTTTCTCCGAACTTCAGCAGAAGCAGGCAAGCTTCACGATCACGCCCGAAGAGGCGGACGAGCTGCGCGATATCGTCGCGCGCGCGCAAAAGAAGCGCGACGATCGCGCCGCTGCAATGCAGGCGATCGAGAACTACATCGAGCAGTTCGACATCACGCCCGACGAACTCTTCTCGCCCGAGCAGATCGGCGACGCGGCCCGCACCTACGGGCTCATCACAGCGACCAAGAAGGAACGCACGCTGCCGCCGTCGATCACGTTCAACGGCAAGCCGTACCAGTGGACCAAGACGCTTCCGGACGACGTGCGCGGCGCGCTGTTCGAAGCATTCACGTCCGGCGAATCGGTCAAGCGCTTCATCGCGATGCCGAAGGACACCGCGCGCTGTGCACTGACGATCGCCCGCCTCGAGCGCGAAACCGGCGCCGTCTATGCCGATCCGCACCTCGAGGAACTCGCGATTTCGCGCGACCAGGTGAACGACGCGGCATCGAAACTCGCTGCCTGAAGGTAGCCGCGGGCACGGTTCATGCGTGCCCGCCCCCTGCGTGACGCCGGCCTTGGCCGGCGCTGCGCTTGCGGGAACCGCGCGTCCGGGTGCTCCCGAAAAGTCTCACCTTGGCGTCCCGCAGGCGCTCACCCAAGCCTCCCGAAAAAGCTCACCCAGACTCCCGAAGAGCCTCACCCGAGTCTCCCGGATGTTCTCACCGACACTTCCCGCAGATCCTCACCCATGCGCCCCGGAAAGGCTTCCCGATGCCTCCCGGAGACACTCACCGGCGCTTCCCGGGAAGGCTCACCGAGCGCTCCCGTATCGGCTCACCACCGCCATCCCGGAGAAGCTCACCGGCGGCTCCCGAAAAATCTCACCTTTTGGGCAAGTTCGAATTTTCGAGGGTGGAATGCGGTGGTAAATGCGTGCGGACACCTTGCGGAAAGCAGCGACGCGGGACGGATATCGCGCCGAGCGGTACGCGTCTCGCGGTGCCTGATCGGCGCCATTTGCGCGTCGATATTTCCGTTGCGAACAGGCGCCGACACGTTCGCGGTTGCTTCGCTCGCCAGACAGGTTCGACTGCCCTGCATTCCTGTCTGAAACCATCCACAACGTGCCGGGAGGCGGAGGCGTCGACTGCATGCAGCCTCTCCGTGCGTCGCGCCGACGGCACCCGCTACGGCTGCAACTTCATCCTGAAGCCCACGACGCCCGGCTCTTCCGTCGTCGACACCGCAAACCCGCACGCCTTCGCCAGCGAGATCATCGCCGAGTTCTCGCGCAGCGCCTCGCCGATCATCCATGCGGTTCCGCGCGAGCGCGCGTAGTCGATGATGCGCGTCATCAACAGCCGGCCAAGCCCCTTGCCCTTCTGATCGGGTCGTACCGCGATCGCGAACTCCGCCGTCTCGTTGTCGGGATCGGCTACCGCGCGCACCACCGCGAGCGTGTGGTCGCGCCCCGACACATCGGTGAACGACACGATGAACGCCATCTCACGGTCGTAATCGATCTGCGTCATGCGCGCGACCTGCGAATGATCGAAGCTGCGCACCGCACCGAAGAAACGCATCCGCAGATCGTCCGGTGTCATCGCGCCGAGCAGTTCGTTGTGCGCGGCCTCGTCCTCCGGACGGATCGGGCGGATCGTCACCGTCTCGCCGTGCCACTCGAGCGTCTGCTCGAGGTGACGCGGATACGGCATGATCGCGAGCCGGCTGCGCCCTGCCGCCAGCGTGATGCGCGGTGCGATCACCTGCGCGCGGTCGGACAGCACGCGCAGCGTGACCGACATCGCAACGACTTCGCGCACGTCGCAGACGACCTGCGACAGCGCCGTCAACGCGTCGAGCGTCGGCTCGATGGGTGTGCTGCGTGCATACGGCGAGCGCTCCATCACCGCGCGGGCGAGCACGGTGTTCAGCGGCGGCAGGCCATAGACGACGAACGGCGCCGATACGCCGTCCGCGGGCGGCACGGCATAGCGAAACACCGGGCCGAAGTTCGAATCGTCGTACATGTCGACGGTGACATCGACGACTTTCCTCCCGGCCGGCTCGACGGCCGGCTCGCCCTGCAGGCCGAAATGGGACAGCCAGCGCAGCGCGACTTCGCCGGTCATCTCATGCTGACCGGCTTCGACCATCCGGCGCGCATCGGCCTGCGCGGATGCAACGCACTCGGCCGGCTGCAGCGGCGTACCCTCCGGCGTTTGCATCAGCAGTTGCCGCCCGAGGTTGTAGTCGACGAGACGCGCATACGCGCGCGCGAGCCGCTTCGGCGTGGTATGCACGGGAATGCCGTTCGCGTGCAGTGCATCGCGCGTCGCCGCGTCGACCGCGCCGAAGAAACACGCGAGGATGCCGCGATGCGCGTACTGCCGTGATTCGATCAGCGCGCGCGCAACCGCATCGGCCGGCGCGCTGTGGGAAGTCGAATGGACGACGAACAGCGTGCCTGTTTGCGGGAACGGCGCGAGCGCCTTGAGCGCCGCGGCAAAATGCTCGGGGCGCGCATCGTCGCCCAGCGCCAGCGGATTGCCGGGTGACGCGAGATGCGGCAGCGCAGCCGACACGGCCGACGTGGCCGCGGGCGACCAGTCGGCCAGCACGTCGCGTACCTCGGCCACCGCATCGACCGCGAGTTTCGCGACACCCGCATCACTCGTCACGAGCGTGGCCGCGCCGCGCGCCGTGACGCGGCCGACGCCGAGCGTCTCGATCTCGTCGAGCAGATCGTCGAGCGCATCCACACGCACCATCCCCGCGCGCTGGAACGCCGCCGTATAGAGTGCGTCGCCGGGATCCGCGCGGCCGGTGCGCAATGCGAGCACCGGCTTGTTGCGTGCGGCCGCGCGCGCGGCCGACATGAACTTGCGCGCGGCGCGCACGGTATCGAGTTCGAGCAGGATCGCGCGCGTGCCGGGGTCGCTCGCGAGATAGTCGAGCACGTCGCCCGCATCGACATCGGACTCGCCGCCGAGCGCGACGACATGCGAAAAGCCGAGGCCCCGCGCATCGGCCCAGCCGAGCACCGCGTTCGTCAGCGCATTCGATTGCGACACCCATGCGACGCCGCCCGATCGCGCCGTGTAGGCCGGCGCGCCGAAATGCGCATGCCGCGCAGGCGACAGCACGCCGAGGCTGCCCGGCCCGACGATACGGAGCACGAACGGCTTCGCCGCCTTCAGCGTGCGATCGAGCGCGGCGCGATCGGCGTCGGTGCGCGCCTCGCCGACGATCACCGCGGCGCGCGTGCCGAGCTCGCCGAGCTTGCGCACGATGCCGGCCCAGGTCGCGGGCGGCGTGCAGATCACGGCCACCGACGGCGGCGCGGGCAAGCGGTCGACATCGGCAACGACCGGATGCCCGTGCAGGTCACGATACTTCGGATTGACGGGCCACACGGGCCCCTCGAAGGCACCGTCGAGCACGCGCGACCACACCATCGCGCCGATACTGCCCGCGCGCGACGACGCGCCGACGACCGCAACGGACTTGGGCTGGAACAACGCGTCGAGATGGCGAACGGTCACATCGGCTCCCTGCGGTAACGAAAGACGACCCGATCGGCATGCGGCACGCACAGGCCGTACGCCGATCGACGCGAACCCCAAGCATAGGCGAAGCGCATGCGGCTGCCTATATGCCGAACGGCCGACTGTTCGACCCACGTCAACGCCCGCACCATGGGCCTGCGACACGAGCACGGAAGCCATCGGCGCGCACGGTGCAGGCATGCGGCGCGACGCTGCGTCCGCTTCCTCAAAGGTGAGGATTTACAGGAGCCATGGTGAGTATCTTCGGGAAATGCACGGCGCCACGCGCAAACACGCGAAAGGTGATCGGAATTCGCTGCACGCGCGCACCACGAGAATGGCGCAGGCCAATGCGCATGTGCTGCGCAATTGCACGGCTGTTTACCGGAATTCGCCGCGATATGCCGTCGAATCGCAGCGAATACGCAAAACGTGATTCGTTAATTGCGCGGCGTCGCCGTTCAATACGCCATCGGGAATCGCGCCGGGAATGCACAAAAACAAAACGGTGCGACGGCCGCATGGCCGTTCGCACCGTCAGTCAGTACGCGAAAGGTGAGGTTTTTCGGGAGTCAGTCCTTGATCAGGAAACGTGCGCGGTTCTTGCCGAGCCACGTCGGCGCGCGCCCGCGGCCACTCCACGTTTCGCCCGTCTTCGGGTTCAGGTATTTCGGCGGCGACGTACGCTTCGGCTTTGCTCTGGCAGCGGCCGCGCTCACCGGACGAAACCCGAGCTCTTCCGGCGTGATGTCGTATTCCTCGATTTTCGCGCGGATATCGGCAATCGCATCGGCAATCGCTTTTTCGCGTTCCTTGTCGATCTTTTGCTGAAGCCGTTCGAGCTGCACGGTCAGTTGCCTGTAGGTCGCCATATCGATGGGACTCCGTGAGTGTTATTCGTGAAAAATAGATGACTCTCAGCCAACAGTAAAACGCTTCGCCCGATCGTGGTTTCCTCGGCGGGTTATCTCGGGATCAATAACCGCTCTTCTTCTTGCACGCGAAGAGAAGATTTCGCGTGCCGTCATCACTCGATTGCTGCAGCACTTCGAAATCCCCGTTGCAGATCGCCCGGGCGTTGTCCGTGCAATTGCTCCAGTCGCTACCGGTGCATTGCACCTGGGTAGTCGGACGCCCGTCCGAAGTGAACAGCGGCGCGCTGCCGCCACACCCGCCGAGCCCTGCAACCAGTGCCAACACGATGGCCGCCCGAGGCCGCCGACAGACCGACGCAAGCATGTGTTTCATCGTTGTTCCCGTCAACCTTTTTTTGAATGTCGCGAGTATGCCATGCGCAGCCGTTCGGCCGTCAGTTCGGCGTACGGCCGGGTTGCCCGCGCGCCTTGTACGGCAAGCTCTTGCTCGGATCGTCGGTGATGCGAACGAACACCTGCTCGACGTCGGGAAGCGCCTCGAGTTCGCGCTGCAACGCCTGCCGATCGAACGCCGTGTCGGCACATCCTTCGACATAGATGAAACGTCGCTGCACCGTGATCCACAAGCTCGTGCCATGCAGCCGATCGGAGCCGGCGAAGTGCGCCTTCACGGCGTCGGCGATCGGTGCGTCATACATATAAGAATTCGGCTTCGAGCAGCGATGCGCGAGCCAGCAGGTGGTGCCGCGTTCGGCGCGGTAATGCGCGTCGTCCGTCATCTCGGCCCGGGTCATCCATGGGCCGAGCGGCAACGGGCATTCGGCCACGTCCCGCGACAGCGCGATGAACGGATCGTTGTACCAGTTGCGCCGCGCCTCGGGCGCGTCGGTGTCGCCGGACTGCGCGAACGCGGAGGTCGCCAGCAATAGGGTCAGCCAAGCCGCGATGCCGATCCGTTTCATCGTGATCTCCTGTTCGATGCTTCGCGTCGAAGCGCGTCGGTTTTGCCGATCGGCTTACCGGTCGATGCCCAGCGCCGCCAGTTTCTTGTACAGCGTCGCGCGGCCGATCCCGATGCGCGCGGCCGCTTCCACCACCTTTCCGTCGCAGGCCGCGAGCGCATCGGTCAGGAACTGGCGCTCCCACGCCGCCAATGCATCGGCATACGAGGCGGCCGGCGCGGCAGGCACCTCGCCCGCGCGCCGTTCGACCGGCGACGCGGCCAGCGGCCGAGCCGGTACGGCACTCTCCATCGATACGCGCACCGGCCCAAGGAACGGCGCGAGCGCGCGCGCATCGATCACCGACCGGTCCGACAGCATCAGCGCGCGTTCGAGCGTATTGCGCAACTCGCGAACGTTGCCCGGCCACGGATACGCGCACAGCATCCGCAGCGCATCGTCGGTCAGCTCGCAATGGGCGGCGCGCCCGTGCTGCGCGGCCAGCTCCTCGAGCGTCGCGTAGACGAGCGCCGCGATGTCGGACGCGCGCTCGCGCAGCGGCGGCGCGTGGATCGTCAGCACGTTCAGCCGGTAATAGAGATCCGCGCGAAAACGCCCGGCCGCGACCAGCGCCGGCAGGTCAGCGCTGGTGGCAGCGATGATCCGGACGTCCGCGCGCACGATCCGGTTCGAGCCGACCGGCTCGAATTCCTTGTCCTGCAGCACGCGCAGCAGCTTGCCCTGCAGCGGCAGCGGCATGTCGCCGATCTCGTCGAGAAACAGCGTGCCGCGATCGGCCAGCTCGAACTTGCCGACGCGCCCCTTGCGATCTGCGCCCGTGTAGGCGCCGGGCGCCGCGCCGAAGAATTCGGTTTCGAGCAGCGTGTCGGGAATCGCGGCGACGTTGACGGTCACGAGCGGCTGGAGCGCGCGCGCCGACGCCGCGTGAATCGCATGCGCGAGCAGCTCCTTGCCGGTGCCCGTCTCGCCGAGCAGCAGCACCGGCGAATCGACCTGCGCGGCGCGGCGCGCCTGGCGCTTGGTTTCGAGGCTCGCGGCGCTCGTGCCGACGAAGCTCGCGAACGTGTATTTTGCGCGGCGCGCCTGCGCAAGCGATCGCTGCGTCGCGATCAGTTGCTGCTGAAGCTGTGCGTAGCGGGAGAAGATCGGCGTGAGCGTCTTCAACTGGTCGAACAGCGCGAAGCCGATCGCGCCGACCGTCTCGCCCGCCTCGTTCTTCAGCGGCAGGCGCGTGACGACGAGCGGCTCGCGGCCCGTCTCCATGATGTCGAGCAGGATCGGCTGCCCGGTCGAGACGACCTCGCGCATCAGGCTGTTCGGGATCACGGCCTCGCAGTCGAGGCCGACGGCCTGCTGCGGATCGGCGAAACCGAAGCGCGCCGCGTACCGCTCGTTCATCCACACGACGCGCGCATCGCGATCGACGACCACCGTGCCCGCACTCGAATCCTCGAAGGTCCGGAACAGCGACTCGGCGGCGCGCCGCAGCACGTCGCCGTAGTTGACGGGCAGGCGGGCCCAGTCGTTCATCATCGTGTCTTCGTCTCCGTGTATTTTCGACCGGTTGTCTCCAGAACGAGACGGATTATCTCACTCTGGAGACATGCCGCAAGGCGTTGTCCGGGAAAGCCCTGCCCGATTCGACGGGCTGGCCGGACGGCCATTTCGTCTCCGGATGGAGACGTTTTATGTAGAATCCTCAGACAACGACCGGCGCGGGCCCTCCGGTCTCCGGCGGACCCACGTCCGGCGGCGCAATCCGGCCGATGGCACGAAACCTGCACGAACCTGAGCCGGTCCGCGACGCGTCGCGCGATCGAACAACTATCAAAGCCATTAGGAGACTCCCCTTGTCTTTCGTGATCGTCCTCGCCGCGCTGGCGTTCCTGATGTACGCCGCGTATCGCGGCTACAGCGTGATCCTGTTCGCGCCGATCGCCGCACTCGGCGCGGTGCTCCTGACCGAACCCGCCGCCGTCGCACCGGTCTTCTCCGGCATCTTCATGGAGAAGATGGTCGGCTTCGTCAAACTGTATTTCCCGGTATTCATGCTCGGCGCCGTGTTCGGCAAGGTGATCGAACTCTCCGGGTTCTCCGAATCGATCGTTCATGCGGCGATCCGCTACATCGGCCGCTCGCGCGCGAATGCGGTGATCGTCGCGGTGTGCGCGCTGCTCACCTATGGCGGCGTGTCGCTGTTCGTCGTGGTGTTCGCGGTCTATCCGTTCGCGGCCGAACTCTATCGCCAGAGCAACATCCCGAAACGGCTGATGCCCGGCGCGATCGCGCTCGGCGCGTTCTCGTTCACGATGGATTCGCTGCCCGGCACGCCGCAGATCCAGAACATCATCCCGACCACGTTCTTCAAGACGACCGCGTGGGCCGCGCCGGCACTCGGCACGATCGGCTCGCTGTTCATCGTCGTCGTCGGCCTCACGTATCTCGAATGGCGCCGCCGCTCGGCGATGGCGAAGGGCGAAGGCTACGGCACGTCCCTCGTCAACGAGCCGGAGCGCGTCGAGGCGACGTCGCTGCCGCACCCGGCGCTCGCGATCCTGCCGCTGATCCTCGTCGGCGTGTCGAACTTCGCGTTCACGAAGCTGATCCCGCAGTGGTACGGCGCCGCGTCGTACACGGTCGCGCCGGACGTGCTGCCGGGCGTGCACACGCCGGTGACGACGTCGATCAAGACCGTCGTCGCGATCTGGTCGGTCGAGGCCGCGCTGCTGCTCGGCATCGTGCTGGTCGTACTGACCGCGTTCAATCGCGTCAGCGACCGCTTCGCAGCCGGCTCGAAAGCTGCCGTCGGCGGCGCATTGCTCGCCGCGATGAACACCGCGTCGGAATACGGCTTCGGCGGCGTGATCGCCGCGCTGCCGGGCTTCCTGGTCGTCGGCGATGCGCTGAAAAGCATCCCGAACCCGCTCGTCAACGCGGCCGTGTCGGTCAGCTCGCTCGCCGGTATCACGGGCTCGGCGTCGGGCGGCATGAGCATTGCGCTCGCCGCGATGTCGGACCTGTTCATCAAGGGTGCGCAGGCCGCCAATATCCCGCTCGACGTGCTGCACCGGGTCGTCGCGATGGCGAGCGGCGGCATGGACACGCTGCCGCACAACGGCGCGGTGATCACGCTGCTCGCGGTCACGGGTCTCACGCACCGCGAGTCGTATCGCGACATCTTCGCGGTCACGATCATCAAGACGCTCGCGGTATTCTTCGTGATCGCCGTGTACTACACGACGGGGCTCGTGTAACACCCGCCCCAGCGGCCCACCTCCGGGCCGCTGTCCGCCGGCTGCGCACATGCGGCCGGCGTCTCCTCCGCTCCCCCCTTTTTGCCGGACGCCGTCCAGGCGCTCTCGCCGGCTCACGCATTGTTGTCCGCAGCAGAACACTACGTTGGGCGTAGCGGCATTTTTCGCGAATCGGGCGAGGCCTACACTGCTTTCGACGGTCGCCGTACGCGATCGGCGCCGTCGAAAACCTGGAGGTATCCGCTCATGAATCCACTGATCCGCACCATCGCCCTGGCTGCCGCATTCGCCGCTCCCCTCGCCGCGCACGCGCAAGCCAACCAGCCGCTCACACGGGCCGAAGTTCATGCTGAAGTGGCTGCATTGAGAAAGGCCGGCTTCCAGCCGAGCGACTGGTTCTACCCGGCCAGCATTCAGGCCGCCGAGGCGAAGATCGCCCGGCAGCAGGGTGCGCCGCGGGCCACGGGCGCCGGTTACGGCAATCGCGGCGCGTACGCCACGGGCCAATAGCCCGGTTTCGCATCCGCCGGCTGCGTGCGCGTCAGCGCCACGTTCCCGGCCCGCGCAGCGCGCACCGCGCCGCCCGCTCAGCGCGGCTCGATGCTCGCTTTCGCGTAGGACTCGCGTTCCAGTTCGAGTATTTCCGCGCACAGCTGCAGGTGCGTGCCGGGCGGCGCGACGACGTGCCGCTTCAGTTCCGCCAGCACCTGCTCCGACAGTTCGCGCTTGACGTCGGTCGTCCGGCCGCTCAGCACCGCGAGCTTCGCGTGGACGAACGCGCGCGGCGCGGACGACGTGCCGACCGCGAACGTATCGAACCGCAGCGCGCGGCTCTTGATGTCGCGTTCGTCGAAATGGCCGGACGCGGCAAGCCCGGCGTTGAGCGCGCGCAGGGTCGCGCCGGCGTCGAACCCGTCGAGGTTCGCGGAATATTCGAGCGTCAGGTGGGGCATGGTGTCGGTGGCCTCGTGGGTATCGGGAAAAGCGCCGGACGGCATCCCGAAAGCCTGCGCAGCGCCACCGGATGCTATGCCTTGACCGGCTGGATCAGGCGCGCGCAGGCGCTTGCCTGCGGATCGCCGGCGGGCAGTTTCCCACAGATGCCGTCGAACTGCTTCGCGATCGACCTGACCGATGCATCGTGTGCACCGCTGCCGCGCCAGCGGTTCAACTGCGTGACGACCTTGGTCAGCGCGCGCAGGTTCGCGCCGTAGAACGCGTCGCGCGTCTTGTCGGCCTGCGCGAGCACGCTCGCGGCGATCCCTTCGATGCGCGCCGAATCGTCCGGCGCCAGTTCGACCGCATTCGCAAAGTAGGTCGCGCCCCAGCGCAGCTTCGTCGCCGGCCCGCTCGCCGAGTCATATGCCTTGCGGTACCAGTCGAGCGCCGCGGCCTTGTCGCCGCGCGCCTTCGCATTCGCGGCCAGCCCGGACATGAAGTAGTACGGCGTGGACGAGCGCGGCAACTCGGCCTTCAGCAACGCATCCGACTCGTCGTACAGCCCTGCGTCGGTCAGCGTGTCCGCGCCTTCGCTGACGAGCGCCTGCCGCTCGTACGCATTCGCGGCGCCCTGCACCGACGTGGCGATCTGTTTGCGGACGGTATCGGCCAGTGCCGGCGCGGCCAGCGGTGCCCCCTTGCGTGCATCGCCGCGCGCGAGCAGTACGCGGCCGTGCAGCGCCATCAGCCGGTCGATCGACGACAGCGTCGTATCGGTCGACAGGCGCGCAAGCGCCGCGTCGTACGCGCCGCGCAATTTCGCGCGCTGCGCGTCGTCCCCGCCGAGGTACGCGACCACACGCGCGGGCGCCGCAACCAGCACGTCCGAATCGGCGCGCGACAACGCAGGATCCTGCAGCACCGTGCGCAATGAACCGGCAAGCGACGTCTTGTCGAGCGCGCCGGCCTGCGCCGGATCGTCGGACGCGGCGACCACGGTCGACTTCAGCGCGAAGCGCGCCGATTCGGCCTTCGCACCGGCCGCCCGCGCGCGTTGCGCGAGCGACTGCAGCGTCTCGGCGACGCGATCCGCCGCCACCGGCAGCGCGCCGTCGGTATCCCACGAATAGTCGGCCAGCAGGCGCCATTCGTCCGGCGTCAGCGATGCGCCATTCTTCAGCGCGGTCGCGAGGGTCTGCCGCACAGGGTGCGCGGCCGTCATCCCGAGCGACAGCGCCTGCATGTAGCGATCGAGATCGGCTTCGCCCGGCAGCCGCGTCACTTCGGTGCCGTCGGGACGGAACAGGATCATCGTCGGATAGCCGTGCACCTTGAAGCGCTCGCCGAGCTTCTGCGCGCTTTCGGTATCGCCGTCGAGATACACGGGCACGAAGAACGACGAGCGGGCCTTGAATGCCTGCTGGCTGAAGATCGTCGACTTCACCTGGTTGCACGACGGGCACCACACCGCGCCCCAGTAGAGCAGCAGCGGCTTGCCGGTGCGCTTCGCCAACGCGAAGGCGGCGTCGACATCGCCGTGCTGCCACGCGATGCCGGGCGGCAGGTGCGCGCCATCAGACGATGCGCTCGCCACCGGGGTAGTGGGCGTAGCAGCGGCAAACGTCGCACCCGCGGCGGCGAGCAGGCAGGCGGCAGTCAGATTGCGGAGAGCGGTTTTCATCGAAGCGGGTCCGTTGAAAGAGACGGTTGCGGGAAGGCGCGGCGCGCGAAGCGATGGCTTTGAATTAACAGCCATGACGCGGTGACGATGAAGCCGGCCGGCGTGCAACGCCGCGCAGGATCGTTACGGAAAAGCGCACGCCGGCCGCGGCGCCCGGCAAATCGTTCAACGATACGACGGGCACAGCCGGGAGAAAACGAACGAATTCTCGAATGAATATGACGCGCGGCATCGCGGCTGCACGCGCTGTCGGATACGCGTCGGCCGAGCCTTCACTGTCGCGCCTTGATCCGCGCCATGTGATACACGGACGCATGCACGCCGTCGCGCAATGCATAGCCCGGCGATTCACCCTCGATCCGGAAGCCATGCTTCTCGTAGAGCGCGATCGCCGCGCGGTTGTCGGTGAACACGGTCAGCTCGAGACGCGTGATGTTCAGCCAGTTTTCCGCGAGGTCGATCGCGGCCGCGAGCAACCGGCTGCCGACGCCGCGCCCGTGATACGCCGCGTCGACCATCATGCCGAGCCCCGCCGCATGACGCCGGCGCGGATTCTGTTCGGGATGCAGGCCGAGATGGCCGACCACCGCGCCGTCGATTTCGGCGACGAGGCTCACGCCGTGCTCGCGTGCGCCTTCGAGCCGCTTCTGCCATTTCTCGAGCGACGGAAACGGATACTGCAACGTATTCGCGTACACCGCGGGATGCGCGGCGATCTGCCGGATCGCGTCGACGTCGCGCGTCTCGCTGTGCCGGATCGTGATGTCGGTCATGGGTGGGCCGGTTCCGAAAAGTCGCGCCAGTCGCGCGGACTGCGCACGTGCGCAGCAACAGATCGAGCTTATCCGATTTCACGCATTTGAAACACGGGTGTCATGCGATGCCGTTGCACCCGCAACGACACGCGATCGCGCCACGCCACCGCGAACAGGAAAAATCCGACCGATTCCGCACACTGCAATCGGTAATTCCCGACCCGCTTCCGTCGCGCATCGCTTTCCGATCGATCGTTGCGTACGCAACGTCACGCGCGCGACATGCGATGTCATGTCTTCATCACGTCGCCGTCACGCCACCTCCCTAGACTGGGCGCCGCCCAATCCGGCATGCGCCGGGCCCGCGCGTGCCGATGTGGGGGGTGTCGCCGTGGAGCCGCGGCGGCTGGGTCAACTCGCAGGTGTTCGACCATACGTCGACGCTGCGCTTCCTCGAAAAACGCTTCGGCGTCGCGGAGCCGCGGATCGGCACGTACCGCCGCGCGGTGTGCGGCGACCTGACGAGCGCGTTCAACTTCCGCTCGCCGAACCACGAACCGCTGCCGACGCTCGCGGGCCGTTCGACGAAAAGCCAGGTCGACGCGTTGAGCGCCGCGCAACAGGCCGCGCCGAAGATCGTGCCGCCGGCCGCGCCGTCGCTGCCCGCGCAGGCGACCGGCGTGCGCCCGTCGCGCGCTGAAGTTCGCGAACACGGGACGCGCCGCCGCCATGTTCCACGTCGATGACTCGCTGCAGCTCGACCGCCTGCCGCAGCGCTACGTCATCGAACCGGACAAGACACTGCACGGCGACTGGGCCGCGGGCGCCGACCATGGCGGTAAATATGACCTGTGGGTACTGTGCCCGAATGGCTGTCACCGCCGCTTCGCCGGCGACCTCGGCCGCCTGGCCGGTACACGCGCGCCGCATCCGGAAGTGCGCGTCGGCTCTGCGGGCGCGAGCGGCAACCTCCATCCGCGGCTGCGCAACCACGGCGACGGCACGGTGCGCTTCACCATGAAGTCGAACCCGGTCTACGGGCCGCCGTCCGGCCGCGGCGCACACGACGATCGCGGTCATGGCCACGGCAACGATGCCGGCAACAGCCAGGGTCGCGGCCACGATCACGGCACCGGTACCACGTGGACGGTCACGGTGCGCGCCGGCGACCAGGCCGAGTTGCACCGGAAACTCGACTCAACCGGCCACGGGTACGACTTCATCGTCATCGCGGACAGCGGCACAAGTTTCTCGCGCCGCGTCGAAACCGGCCGCCGCTCGGTCAGCGACCCGGCGATGGGGCTTGCCGACCGCTTCTGATGCCGCCGCGGCGACCCGCGTTGCGCCGCGTGTCGCCGCCCGGGCCGGCCCGGCCGCGAACGGGGTCAGGCGCCGGCCGCGCTTGCGCCCGATCCGGCGCAAACGCCCGCCCCGCGCGGCTCAAACATCAGAAGGATCGGTGCTTCAGCCCTCATTTCGCCCCACGAAAATGCTCCGAATTGCGGCCCGTTCGCGTTAAACTGCGTCAAGCTGTATTCAACAAAGACATCTTCACCACGACGGCATCCACGATACGAGGATAGGTTCGATGCGCACTACCGGCTCATCCGGGGCAATGACCCTGCTCACCGAACACGACCCGGCCGACGGCCGCGAATTGCGCTCGCTCCGGCTCGAAGCAACCGGCGACGGCAAGAGCGTGCTGCTGATCGAGATCGACGAACGCAAGCCCGGCATCCACCGCGAAGTCCGCTACGAGATCACGCCGGCCGAACTGATCGCGGCGATCCGCTCGCACGGCGCCGAGCTGCCCGGCGAAAACCACGGCGCAGCGTCGCTCGCCCGCACCTCCTCCTGATTGGATTTCGGACGGTGAGCCGCACGCAGGTTGCCGGCTCACCGACATCCCCCTGCCGCCGTCAGGCGCTTTGCGTTATTCCCGCCGCTGACTTGAAAAAGGCCGATAATCGGCCCATCTGCGTGCCTTCCGCACGCGTTTTCACTTCGGCCAGCCGTCATGCTCCTCCGCGACCTCGTCGCCCAATACGGGCCGCTTCTCGTCTTCGCCAACGTACTCGCGGCAGCCATCGGGCTGCCGGTGCCCGCGATGCCGACGCTCGTGCTGTTCGGCGCGATGTCCGCGATGCATCCGGCGATGATCGGCTCGCAACTGGTCACGGTGGTCGCGCTGTCGGTGCTCGGCGCACTGATCGGTGACACCGTGTGGTATCTCGCCGGCCGGCGCTTCGGCGGCACGACGCTGAAGACGATCTGCCGGCTGTCGCTGTCGCGCGACAGCTGCGTGAAGAAAACCGAACGCTTCTTCGGCCGCTACGGCGTGCGCGTGCTCGCCGTCGCGCGCTTCATTCCGGGGCTGTCGCTCGTGTCGGTGCCGATGGCCGGCGCGTTCGGCACACGCTATCGCACGTTCGTCGGCTACGATGCGCTCGGCGCCGCGCTGTGGACGATCGTCGGGCTGGTGATCGGGATGATGTTCTATCGCCAGATCGACTGGCTGTTCGCCGGTGCGGGCCAGCTCGGCCGCGTGGCGCTGCTGGCGGCCGTCGCGGTGCTGGCGGTGTACGCGGCGATCCGCTGGATGCGCCGCCGCGCACTGATCCGCCAGCTCGCGAGCGCGCGGATCGGCGTCGACGAGCTCGACGCGATGCTGCGCGATACAGGCGCGCCGGTGGTCCTCGACGTGCGCTCGCCCGAGCACCGCAAGCTCGACCCGTTCACGATTCCCGGCGCGCAGTTCGCGGACGAACGCCAGATCGGCGACATCGTCGAGCGCTATCCGTTCACGCAGAAGTTCGTCGTGTACTGCTCGTGCCCGAACGAGTTCACGGCCGCGTTGATGGCGAAGCGCCTGCTCGACGCCGGCTTCACCGATGCGCTCGCGCTGCGCGGCGGCCTCGATGCATGGCGCGATACGGGCCGCCAGCTCACGTCGCTCATGGAAGACATGCCCGCTGCGAACGATCCGGTCGCGGGGCTGCACAAGCCGGCCTGATCGTTTCGATCGAAGGCCGGCCGTGCGAGGCGGGGGCGCATGCGCCCCCTGCGATCAGAACGCGTGCAGCGGCAGGTTCACGACCAGGCGGTACTCGGTGTTCGTCGCGTCCGAGTAGTGTGCCGAACCGGCGTGCCACATTGCGATGAACGTGACCTTCGTGTCCTTCAGCTTGCCGCTCTGGAACGTGTACGACGGGATGAAGCCGAACTCGTGGTGACGGCCCTGCACCGGCGCGCCGTTGCTCCAGTAGATGCTCGACTTGCTCGGGTCGTTCGCCGCGCCCGCGCTGCCGTCCGCCCCCCAGCCCGTGACGCCCCAGACCATCGCCTTGAAGCCCGGCAGGCCCGCTTCCTTGCCGTAGAACGTGTAACGCAGCTGCAGCGACTTTTCGTGCGGCGCGTTGTAGTCGACGTCCATCGAGTTGGTCAGGAAGATGCCGTTCGTTTCGTTCAGGTAGTCGAAGAACTGGTCGCCGAGCACCTGCTGGAAGCCGAGCAGCAGCTCGTGCGGGCCGTGCTGCGCGGCCAGCGACAGGCTGTACGCGTTGTTGTTGATCTTGCCTTGCAGCGCATCGCCCGTGTCGTGCGTCGAGTAGACGTTGCCGAAGCCCGTCCACTTGATCGTCTGCGGGCTGCCGATGCTGTGCTTCACCGACGCGTAGTACTGGTGCCACACGTCGTCAGCCTGGTTCGCGTACAGCGCGATTTCGCCGTTCGGCGAGTAATCCCACGTGCCGCCGACGTACGACAGGCGGTTGATGCGCGTGCCGCCGTATTGCGTCGTCAGGTTGGTGAGCGTCGTGTGACCGCGCGCGTCGGTCTTCGTGAAGCTGCCGGCCTCGAGCATCACGTTCTTGAATTCATTGCTGACGAGAGTCGCGCCGAGGAACGTCGGCGGCAGCGCGCGGTTGTCGTGCTGCTCCATGAACGGGTTGTCGACGGCCTGCAGACCGTACTTGATCACCGTGTTCGAAATGCGCGCCTTCACGTCGTAGATGCCGGGATAGGCCCATGCGAGCTGGTTGCCGCCACCGCCGCCCTTCGCGATGTGCACCATGCTGCCGGCGCCCTGGCCGCCGTCGAGTTTCAGCGCCGCATACAGCGACGCGTCGAAACCGATACCGACCAGGCCCGTCGTATAGCCCGACTCGAAGTTCGCCATCGCGCCCTGGACCCACGCGTGACGATGCGGGCCGCCCTTGGCGTCGAGCACGTCCGCATAGTTGCGGAACAGGAAGTCGAGATGGCTGTCGGCAATGAAGCCCTTCGACTTCGACTGCGCCGACGGCTCATCGGGCGGCGTAACGGCCTGGGTTGCTTCGGCGTTGACAATGGCGTTCGGGGTCGTTGCCTGCGCAACGGTCGTGCCAGGTGCGGCCTGTGCGACCGTCAGCGGTGCGGGGGCCGCGTCGTCGGCGTGCGCGACGCCCGTTAGCGAGACACCGGCGAGTGCCGGCAACCCCCATGCGAGCAGCATTTTCGATGCCGTCCCGATCGTTTTCTGTTTTTTCATCGTCATTCTCGTCTTGTGTTGATATCGTCCACGCCGGTTGCGATCCGCTCCCGGCCCCCCGGCGCGCCCGGTTAAGGACGCGCCTGTACCCGCGGCGCGAAGATCGTTCGCGCCGCACCTACCCCTGTTGACCTGCCTAGGTTATGTTTGCTGCGTCACTTCAGCTCACGCCACACCCGCGCGGATGCACGCGACACGCGCGGCCGACCCCTGCCGAACTTCCGGCAGCGGCACGTCCTGCGCGCACGCTTCGATCGCGACCGGGCAGCGCGTGCGGAACGCGCAGCCGGACGGCGGGTTGAGCGGCGAGGGCATCTCGCCCGCCAGCAGCATCGGACGGCGAGCACGCTCGCGCGCCGGCTCCGGCGTCGGCGCCGCATCGAGCAGCGCCTTCGTGTACGGGTGCTGCGGCACGCCGTACACGTCATGCCGCGTGCCGAACTCCATCACGCGGCCGAGATACATCACGAGCACACGCTGGCTGATGGCCTTCACCACCGCCAGATCGTGCGCAACGAACAGATAGGACAACGACAGTTCGCGTTGAAGGTCGCGCAGCAGGTTCACGATCTGCGCCTGGATCGACACGTCGAGCGCCGATACGGGTTCGTCGCAGATCACGAGCTTCGGCTCGCCGATCAGCGCGCGTGCGATGCCGACGCGCTGGCACTGGCCGCCCGAGAATTCGTGCGGATAACGCAGCAGGTGATGCGCGTTCAGGCCGACGCGCTCGAGCATCGCGACCACGCGGCGGCGCACCTCGGTGCGGCCGAGGCCGGCCTGGTGCGTGACGAGCGGCTCGGCGACGACCTGCTCGATCGTCATGCGCGGATCGAGCGACGCGAGCGGATCCTGGAAGATCATCTGCACTTCGCGCCGCATCGCGTTGCCGCGCAGATGATCGGGCTCGACGGCTTCGCCGCGCCATTTCACGGCGCCGGCCGTCATCGGCACGAGCCCGATCAGCGCGCGCGCAAGCGTCGACTTCCCGCAGCCCGATTCGCCGACGAGCCCGACCGTCTCGCCGCGCTTCACGTCGAACGACACGCCGTCGACCGCGCGCAGCGTGCCTTTCGGCGACCACGGATAGCCGCCGAGCGGCACACGGAAATGCACTTTCAGACCATCGACGGACAGCAGCGTGTCGTCCGTCGCGCCGGCTTGGCGGCGTTCATCGACACTCATCGCAGACCTCCCGTCAGATCGGCCACCGGGCGGTGGCACGCGCGCACCGCACCCGCGGCGCCATAGGTTTCGAGCGCGGGGCGCGCCGCGCCGCAGCGTTCTTCCGCATACGTGCAGCGCTTCGCGAATGCGCAGCCGGCCGGCGCGGCGCCGGGCATCGGCGGATTGCCGGGAATCGCGACGAGCGGCGCGTCGTCCGCGTCGGTCAGGCGCGGCAGCGCGTTGAGCAGGCCGATCGTGTACGGATGCGACGGCGCCGCGAAGATCGATTCGGCCGGCGCGTATTCGACGGTGCGGCCCGCATACATGACCATCACGTCGTCCGCGAGGCCGGCGACCACGCCCATGTCGTGCGTGATCAGCACGATCGCGGTGCCGCGCTCGCGGTTCAGCTCGCGCAGCAGGTCGATGATCTGTGCCTGCACGGTCACGTCGAGCGCGGTGGTCGGCTCGTCGGCGATCAGGATTTCCGGCTCGGACAGCAGCGCCATCGCGATCATCACGCGCTGGCGCATGCCGCCCGAGAACTCGTGCGGATACATGCGGATGCGGCGCGCCGCGTCGGGAATGCGCACCGATTCGAGCGCCTCGATCGCGCGCTTCGTGGCCTCCCTGCGGGACAGCTTGCGATGCAGCTGCAGCGTCTCGGTCATCTGCCGCTCAATCGTCAGGAACGGATTGAGCGACGTCATCGGATCCTGGAAAATCATCGCGATCCGGTCGCCGCGCACCTTGTTCAGCGCGCGCGTATCCATCTCGAGCAGGTTGTCGCCGCGATAGCGCGCAACGCCCGTCGTCGTGCCGTTGCCGGCCAGCAGGCCGAGCAGCGCCATCACGGTCTGGCTCTTGCCCGAGCCCGATTCGCCGACGATGCCGAGCGTCTTGCCGGCTTCGAGCGAGAACGACACGCCGCTCACGGCGTCGACCGGCGGCGCGTCCTTGCGCGTGAAGCGCACGCCGAGGTTGTCTACTTCCAGCAGTGCAGCCATTTCAGCGATCCTTCGGGTCGAGCGCGTCACGCAGGCCATCGCCGACGAAGTTCACGCAGTAGAGCGTCACGCAAAGCATGACGGCCGGAGCCAGCAGCAGCCACGGCATCGATTCCAGTTTCTGCGCGCCGTCCTGGATCAGCACGCCCCAGCTCGTCATCGGCTCCTGCACGCCGAGGCCGAGGAACGACAGCACCGATTCGGTCAGCACGATGCCCGGCACCGAAACAGTTGCATACACAACGACCACGCCGAGCAGGTTCGGCACGATGTGGCGCAGCACGATCGACGTCGGCGTCACGCCGATCGCGCGCGCCGCATCGACGAACTCGCGGCTGCGCAGCGACAGCGTCTGGCCGCGCACGACACGCGCCATGTCGATCCACGAGAACGCGCTGATGGTCAGCACGACCAGCATGAACGAGCGGCCGAACAAGGTCATCATCAGGATCGCGATCAGCAGGTACGGGATCGCGTACATCATGTCGACGATGCGCATCATCACGGAGTCGACGCGGCCGCCCGCGAAGCCCGCGGTGGCGCCCCAGGCGACGCCGAACAGGCCCGACACGAGCGTGCCGAGCAGGCCGACCTCGATCGACACGCGGCCGCCGATCAGCGTACGTACCAGCAGGTCGCGGCCGAGCTCGTCGGTGCCGAACCAGTGCTGGTTCGCCCAGGTCGGCGGCAGGCTGATCGAGCCCCAGTCGCTCGCGGCGGGATCGGCCGCGAGCAGCCACGGGCCGACAAAGCATGCGAGCGTGATCAGCGCGAGCAGCACGAGGCTGAACACGGCCGCGCGGTTGTGAAGGAAGCGCGCCATCGCAAGCGCGAGCGGCGAGCGCGAACGCGGCGGCGAGTCGGTCTGCACGGGCAGGCCGACGACGGGAGTAGTCGGAGTCATCGCTGTGCCTCGCTCAATAACGGATGCGCGGATCGAGCCACGCGTACGCGAGGTCGACCAGCAGGTTGAACAGCACCGCGCAGACGGTCGTCAGCACGACGAGGCCGAGCACCAGCGTGTAGTCGCGATTGATGGCGCCGTTCACGACGAGCTGCCCGAGCCCCGGCAGCGCGAACACCGATTCGGTGACGACGGCCGCCGTGATCGACGAGATGCAGACCGTGCCGAACAGCGACACGACCGGCATCAGCGCGGGCTTCAGCGCGTGGCGCAGCACGATCGTCGAGCCCGGCAGGCCCTTCGCGCGCGCGGTGCGGATGTAATTGCTCGACAGCGTCTCGATCATCGAGCCGCGCATCACGCGTGCGAGCAGCGACATGTTGATGAAGGTCAGCAGCACGATCGGCAGCAGCCGGTACTGCCAGCCGCCGTCACCCCAGCCGCCCGCCGGCAGCCAGCCGTTGCCGGCCGAGGTTTTCAGCAGGATCGCGAAGATCCACACGAGCACCGGGCCGAGCACGAACGGCGGCACGACGTTGCCGATGTTGCCGATCAGCATCACGACGCGGTCGATGAAGCTGTCGCGGCGCACGGCCGCGACGGTGCCGAGCAGCACGCCGAGCCCGATCGAGATCGGGATCGACACGCCGCCTACGCCGAGACTCACCGGCAGCGCCTTGCGCACGAGATCGTTCACGGACCAGTCGACATAGCGGAACGATGGACCGAGATCGCCGTGCAGCAGCGCGTTCAGGTACATCAGGTACTGCTTCCACAGCGGCTGGTCGAGGTGGTACTTCGCGTTCAGGTTCGCGAGCGTTGCCGCGGAAAGCTGCTTCTCCGTATCGAACGGGCCGCCGGGTGTGAAGTGCAGCAGCAGGTAGCAGACGGTGACGACCGCGAGGATCGTCGGCACCGCCCACAACGTGCGTCTCAGTGCGTAGGCCAGCATGATCGCTCCGCTCAGTGCTTGATCAGGTACATGTCCTGCGAAGCACGCATGTCGATCACGTTCTTCAGCGAGTAGCCGCCCACATACGGCTTCACGAGACGGTCGGCCGAGTACTGGAACAGCGGCACCATCGGCGTGTCGTTCAGCGCGAGGTCGTGTGCCTGCGTGAGCAGCGCGGCACGCGCCTTGTCGTCGAGCTTCTGGTTGCCTTCGTCGACGAGCGCATCGGCCTGCTTGTTGCAGTAGCCGACGGTGTTCTGCGCGCTGCCGCAACGCAGCAGGTCGAAGAACGTCATCGCGTCGTTGTAATCGGCGAACCAGCCGTCGCGCGCGATCTGCACCTTGCCGTCATGCCGCTCCTTCATCAGCACCTTGAACTCGACGTTCTCGAGCTTGGTGTTGATGCCGAGCTTCGTGCGCCATTCCGACGCGGCGAACAGCGCGACCTTCTTGTGCAGGTCGTTGGTGTTGTAGGTCAGCGTAAACGACAGCGGCTTCGCGTCCGAGTAGCCGGCCTGCTTCAGCAGATTCTTCGCGTAGTCGACCCGCTTGGCCATCGGCCACGACGCCCAGTCCGGCGTGAACGGCTGCACGCCCTTCGTGCCGTTCGGCATCAGCCCGTACATCGGCTTTTCGCCGGCCTGCGTGAGCTTCGAGGTCAGCACGTCGCGATCGAGCACCATCGACAACGCCTGGCGCACGCGCTTGTCCTTCAGCGCCGGATCGCTGTTGTTCAGGTAGTAGTAGTACGTCGCGAGCTGCAGGCCCTGGCGCAGTTCGCCGCCGAACTGCTTGCTGACCTGCTGGAAGATCCCCGACGGAATCGAGTAGCTGTAGTCGATCTGGCCGGCCTGGTACATGCGCATCGCGGTCTCGTCGCTCTCGATCGGCAGGTACGTGACCTTGTTGATCACGACCTTCGGCGCGTTCCAGTACTTCGCGTCCTTCGAGATCACGATGCGGTTGTTCGGCTGCCAGTCGACCAGCTGGAACGCGCCGTTGCTGACGATGTTCCCCGGGCGCGTCCATGCGTCGCCGAGCTTCGTCACCGTGTCCTTGTTCACCGGCGCGAGCGGCACCATCGCGGTCAGCTCCGGGAAGAACGCGACCGGCACGTCGGTCGTCACCTCGAGCGTGTACGGGTCGATCGCACGCACGCCGAGCGTCGACGGCGCGGCCTTGCCGGCGATGATGTCCTTCGAGTTCTTCACGAACTCGACGAGGATCGTGTATTTCGAGCCCGTCTTCGGATCGACGAGGCGCTGCCACGCATAGACGAAATCGGCGGCCGTCACCGGCTGGCCGTTGCTCCACTTCGCGTCGTGGCGAAGCTTGAAGATCCACGTCTGCGGCGTCTTTCGCTCCCACGACAGCGCGACGCCCGGCACGACCTGGCCTGCCGCATCGATGCGGGCCAGCCCTTCGAACAGGTCGAGGCCGATCGTGTTGCCGGTCCACGACTCGATGTGCGCGGGGTCGAGCGACTCGACTTCGGCGGGCACCTGTCGCGTCAGGTCCTGTTGAGGAGCGAGCGTGACGTTCGACGGAACGGTAACGGCGTGGGCGGCAGGCGTCAGGGCGAGCGCGGCCAGCACGGCCGACATGGCATGCAAGGATTTCATCGTGGCGGTCTTGAGAAGGGTTGTTCGGTGAGCGTCGCGCGGCGGATGCCGCGGCTTACGCTTGAGACGCTGACGGGTGCAGCGATTGAGGAGGCCCGTGATTCTCGTATTGCATTTTAGTATTCCTTACGTTTCTTTCGACAGGCATTCCGTCTTCGAAACGAAGGAATACCTGTGCGTTAGAACAGCCTTGGCGTACCCACCCAGACCACCACCGACTCGATCTTCGCGGTGTTGACCCAGCTATGCGGGACCGTCGACTGATAATGCGAGCTGTCGCCGGCCTGCAGGACGAACGTCTTGCCTTCCAGCGTCAGCGACACTTCCCCTTCAATCACATACAGGAACTCCTCTCCTGCATGTGTCGTCACCTCAGACCGCTTCTGCCCCGGCGGCATCCTCACGAGGATCGCCTCCAGCTGGCGCCCTTCGGATACGTTCGTCAGCCTCGCGAACAGGTTCGCCGAATCGGCAAACCCGAAGAAGCGCAGCTGCTCGCCGCGGCAAACCGAGCGTTCCTCGCTCGGCGTATCCACAAAGTACTGCACCGTCACGCCGAGCGCGTGCGCGATACCGGCCAACGATGTCAGCGACGGCGACGCGAGCCCGCGTTCGACTTGAGACAGAAACGGCTTCGAAATCCCCGCGGCGGTAGCGGTGTCGTCGAGCGTGCGCTTGAGTCGTTGGCGCAACGCGCGAATCTTGCTGCCCAGAGCGGCGGGAGCGTCTGCCGACCGCGAGTTTTCAGTGGGGGGAACCATAGCAGGCCGAAAAGTAGTCGTCAAAAAATGTTTGATGGAAAATAACTAAGTTAGAACGATATAGCTTAGTCTTCGGGTTCGCCCACGTCTTCGGTGTTGAGCCCGGTGCACTAAACGGGACACGAAGCGAGCGAAATGACGCGCTATCTTGCCAGACTCGCCGGCTTCACAGGCAAGCTGCAAGCGGCTCTCCGGGAATCTTCGGAGGGCCGGCACGAAAGCTTACAAATAAATGATGAGACGAATGTTCCTGAAAGCTGCTGCCGCATTGGGAGTTTCCCTAAGTGGCAGATACGTGACGCACCGGACCGGCAGCCGTTACCATGCGCGCGCCGGTCGGGGCCCCTCCCCGCCACACCAGGCGGAGTCAGACCCCGGCCCGGGCTAACCGCCCGACTGTTCCATCGCCAGCACGAAGCCTACCCGGCCCATTGTGCACCGGCGCCAGTTCGACCCCCAGACGACGCGCGATCCGTGCCGTCCGTTTCAAACGAGATTGATGATGCAACCACCTGTTTCACAAACCCGATCGTTCACGACGGTCTTCCTCATCGAAATGTGGGAGCGCTTCGGCTACTACGGCATGGCCGCGCTCCTGGTCCTCTTCATGGTCGACCGGCTCGGTTTCACCGACAGCCATGCGAACCTGACCTGGGGTGCGTTCACCGCACTCGTCTATGCTGCGCCGTCGATCGGCGGCTGGATCGGCGACAAGGTGCTCGGCGCCCGCCGCACGATGATCATCGGCGCGGCCGTGCTGTGCACCGGCTACCTGATGCTGTCGGTACCGAACGATCAGCTGACGTACATGTACGCGTCGCTCGGCGTGATCGTCGTCGGCAACGGCCTGTTCAAGGCCAACGCGGCCAACCTCGTGCGCCGCATCTATGAAGGCGACGACGCGCGCATCGACAGCGCGTTCACGATCTACTACATGGCAGTCAACATCGGCTCGACGGTGTCGATGCTCGCGACGCCGTGGATCAAGGATCACTGGGGCTGGCACGCCGCGTTCGCCGTCTGCTGCGGCGGCATGCTGCTCGCGATCCTCAACTTCATGCTGATGCATCGCACGCTCGCGCACGTCGGCTCGCTGCCGGACGAGCAGCCGATCCGCTGGAAGCGCCTCGGCGCGGTCGCGCTGGGCGGCGTCGGGCTCGCGCTGATCACGCTGTACGTGCTGCAGCACAAGCAGCTCGCAGTCGCCAGCGTGTGGACGGCAGCGTTCGCGATCCTCGCGATCTTCGCATACATGATCGCGAAGTCGGAGCGCTCGGAGCGCGCGGGCCTGATCGCGGCACTCGTGCTGATCGGCCAGGTGATCCTGTTCTTCATCTTCTACGTGCAGATGTCGACGTCGCTGACGCTGTTCGCGCTGCGCAACGTCGATCCGCGCTTCATGCTGTTCGGCACGACGCTGTTCACGTGGAGCGCCGCGCAGTTCCAGGCGCTGAACCCGATCTGGATCATGCTGCTGAGCCCGGTGCTCGTGTGGGTCTACAACGCCGTCGCGAAGGGCGGCCGCGACCTGCCGGTCGCCGCGAAATACGCGCTCGGCTTCGGCGCAGTGGCCGCAGGCTACCTGGTGTTCACGATCAGCGGCCGCTACGCGGTCGACGGCCGCGTGTCGTCGTGGTTCATGGTGTGGGGCTACGGCCTCTACTCGCTCGGCGAACTGCTGGTGAGCGGCCTCGGCCTCGCGATGATCGCCCGCTACGTGCCGGCGCGCATGAGCGGCTTCATGATGGGTGCGTACTTCGTCGCGACGGGTGTGTCGCAGTATCTGGGCAGCGTCGTCGCGAACTTCGCGCAGATGCCGTCGCACGAACTGCCGGCCACCGAATCGCTGCCGCTGTACCTGTCGCTGTTCGAGAAGCTCGGCTGGCTCGCCGCGATCGGCATGTTGCTCGCGCTGCTGCTTCTGCCGCTGATGAACCGCCTGTCGCGTCAGCACCAGCGTTGTGCAGAAGAGCGCCGCGAAGAAGCGCTGCAGACGCAGGGCGTCGCCGCGGCTCAGTAAGGACTATCCCTCGGCGTGCTGCGTGCACGCCACATTCTCCCGCCGGTTGCGCGATTGCGTCCTACACTGGTTGCAAGCAGTGCATCCGCCGCGATGCGCACTGGCGGGAGAAGATCATGAAAAGCAAGACCACGAGGATACTGAGGATACTGTCGGACATCCGGTACGCGCAGCGATGCACCGCACTGCGTGCCGCCCGGGCGGCAGCCGAAGCCGACGCGGTACTCGCGGAACGCGACGATCCGGCGCCCGACGAACGCGACGACGCCGAATCCGACGACGCCACCGCCGTTCCCCGCTCCCGTATCGGCTCACCTCACTGACGCCGCGCGGCACATTCCGTGCCGCACGCGCCGCCTCCCGCGCCGCTCATGCGGCCGCGCTGCGCCACCGCGCGATCCACGTTCCCGAACCGGCCACGGCCATCATCAGCCCGAGCGCGCACGCGTCGGCCACGAGGCCCACGCCGACATGCCGCAGATCGGCGCTCCGCACGACCGGATGCAACAGCGAATCGATGACGAGCGAGATCGCCGCGCCCGCGACGAAGCAGATCAGCCCGCGCTGGCCCACGGCCACGACGGGCCGCACGCCCTGCGCGATCCGCGCGATCCAGCCGAAACGCACGCAGTCGGCCATCAGCCACGCGATGGCCGCGAAGCTCACGACGCGCGGCAGCGCGAGATCGCGCTTGAACACGCCTTCCGGCAGCGGCAGCCCCGAGAACAGCTTGTAGCTCGCGCAGCCGAGCACGACCGCGCAAGCGAGCCCGGTCGCAGCCGGCCCCCAGCGCCCGAGCGCGATGCGCCGGTAGAACGGCTGGCAGCGCGCGAGCACGCCGGCGACGAACATCAGTTGCCATGCGAACGGATTGAAACTCCAGCGGAATCCGTCGGTATCCAGCAGCTCGGGGCCGAGCCAGCCCGCCGCGATCCACGACGCGATGCCAAGCGCGACGAGCAGCCACGGATGCCGGCGCGCGAACGGCACGAGCACCGGCGACGCGAGCGCGAACAGCACATACATCGGCAGCACCGACGCGAGATAGGGCTGGCGCTGGAACGTCAGCAGCTCGGCGAGGCCCGTGAGCGGCGAGGCGAGCATCACGCTGACGTCGTCGAGCGCGAGGTTCGGCGCGTCGATCCCGTAGTGGTCGAGCACGGCCGA
This sequence comes from Burkholderia sp. AU30280, assembly GCF_020420125.1. Taxonomy (NCBI): domain Bacteria; kingdom Pseudomonadati; phylum Pseudomonadota; class Betaproteobacteria; order Burkholderiales; family Burkholderiaceae; genus Burkholderia; species Burkholderia sp. AU30280. The sequence goes on along the minus strand of NZ_JAIZRY010000005.1, from coordinate 271,382 downwards.
CACGACGAGCATCAGCGTCGAGGTCGCGAGAAACGCGCGGTAGATCTGCATCGCGCGGCGCACGAACCGTTTTTGCGCAGCGCGTGCGCCGTGCCGCTCGGCGATCGCGCCATAGGCGCTCGCGGTCGCGAAGCCGCCGAGAAAGACAAAGACCTCGGCCGCGTCGCACAGCGCGAACGCGTGCAGCGTGACGCGCGACAGCACACTTGCGCCGATGTGATCGACGACGATCATCAACAGCACGATGCCGCGGAAGAAATCGACTTCGATCAGGCGGCCGCTGCGCGACGGCTGGATCGTGGCGGGCAGTCCACTCAACGACATGAGCGCACCTGCACGGCAACGGTGCGGCACGCACCGGAAAGTGAATCGGGGAGAAGGAGGCGAGCGTGATCAGCGGCGATACGCGTATGCCCGCATCGCGCCGACCCGGCCGGCCGGGCACGGAGATGACCGTTCATTGAAAGGCTGCATACGAAGGGAAATCGGTGAGGCCAGTCTAATGGCCGATCCGGGGAGACCCTAAGTAACAAAGTGCAACCGAATCTTTTGTTCGATTACGGGCGCGAGCCTTGTGGGGCAAAGCAGGCGGCGTCGCCAGACTCGCGTCGGCGCAACGCCAGTTTGCGGTCAGCATCGATGTATCTGACCGCCGCGGTGCAGTTGTTGGCGATGCACGACGCGGCACATGGCACGCGGCAGCCGCATCGCGATCGACGTTTATCTGCGCGCCGGCAGGCGCCGCATCAGCATGGCGCTATGCCACGCGGTCAGCGCAACGGCGACCCAGATCGGCCCATACGTCGCGAGCTTCGCGACGCTCAGCGTTTCGCCGAGCAGCAGCAGCGACACCGCGACGAGCAGCACCGGTTCGACGTAGCCGAGAATCCCGAACAGCGCCATCGGCAACATCCGGCTCGCCTTCAGGTAGCTCGCGAGCGCGAGCGTGCTGAGCACGCCGAGGCCCGGCAGCAGCGCAGCCCACAGCACCGGATGGTCGGCGACGCGCGTCGCGCTCGTCACGACCATCGCGAACGCGATCGGGCACAGCAGCACGATCTCGACCGCGAACGCGGCGAGCGAGTCGGCGTTGATCCGCCGGCGCAGCACGAAATACGGCGGATAGCCGAGCGCGACGACGAGCGTCGGCCACGCGAACGCGCGCGTCGCCCACACTTCGTGCGCGACGCCGAGCGCGGCACACGCGACCGCCGCCCATTGCAGCGGATCGAGCCGTTCGTGATAGTAGAAACGGCCGACGAGCACCATCGTCAGCGGCAGCAGGAAATAGCCGAGCGACACTTCGAGCATGCGGCCGTGCAGCGGCGCCCACAGGAACAGCCACAACTGCACGCCGAGCAGCGCGGCGCTCACGGGCAGCGCAAGCAGCAGACGCCGGTCGCGCACGCTGCGCCGAAGGAGGTCGACGAGCGCGGGCAAGCGGTCGCGCAGCGCGATCAGCGCGAGCGCGCCCGGTGCGGTCCACAACACGCGCCACGCGAAGATGTCGAGCCCGGTGAGCGGCGCGAGCAGTTTCGCGTAGGCGGACATCAGCGCGAACAGCATCGACGCCGCCACCGACAGCATGAGGCCGCGCCCGGCCTCCGGATACCCCGTCATGATCGTTCCGCGCCGCTTACTGCTGCTGGAAGCGCTCGAAGCGCCGTTCGGTCTGGCGCTCCTCGAACGTCACTTCGGTCACGCGCGCGGCCGGCGGCCCGTGGCGCAGCCACGCGAGCATCCGGTCGATCTGCGCGCCGGGGCCCTGGATCATCGCCTCGACGCTGCCGTCCTCGAGATTCGCGACCCAGCCGCGCAGCTTCAGCGCATGCGCCTCGCGCACCGTCGCATGACGGAAGCCGACGCCCTGCACGACGCCGCGCACCCGCACGTAGTAGGTCTCGATCCGTTCGTCCAGTTCATTGCGGCTCATCGCGTCGCCCTCCCGTTGCATTCAAGCCCGGCATTGTAGTCGCGTCGGCCGCTTCGCACACGGGCCGGAGCCTGTTCGCCGCCGTCGCGGCCTTGCGTCGCCGCGCGCGCCGACCACGTACAATCTCGCCCGTGCTCAACCGCCGCGCCGCTCGCGCGCGGCCCTGAAGGAAACGCATGACTGATACCTCCCGCGATCTCGTTCTCGTCACCGGCGCGTCCGGTTTCGTCGGCTCGGCCGTCGCACGCATTGCGCAGCAGAAAGGCTATGCGGTGCGCGTGCTCGTGCGCCCGACCAGCCCGCGCACGAACGTGGCGGACCTCGACGCCGAGATCGTCACCGGCGACATGCGCGACGAGGCGTCGATGCGCGCCGCGCTGCGCGGCGTGCGCTACATGCTGCACGTGGCGGCCGACTACCGGCTGTGGGCGCCCGATCCCGACGAGATCGAGCGCGCGAACCTCGAGGGCGCGGTCGCGACGATGCGCGCGGCGCGCGCGGAAGGCGTCGAGCGGATCGTCTACACGAGCAGCGTCGCGACGCTGAAGGTGACGAGCGCCGGCGACCCGTCCGACGAAAACCGGCCGCTCACGGCCGAGCAGGCGATCGGGGTCTACAAGCGCAGCAAGGTGCTCGCGGAACGCGCGGTCGAGCGGATGATCGCCGACGAAGGGCTGCCGGCCGTGATCGTCAATCCGTCGACGCCGATCGGCCCGCGCGACGTGAAGCCGACGCCGACCGGCCGCATCATCGTCGAGGCCGCGCTCGGCAAGATTCCCGCGTTCGTCGACACGGGGCTGAACCTCGTGCACGTCGACGACGTCGCGCACGGCCACTTCCTCGCGCTCGAGCGCGGCCGGATCGGCGAGCGCTACATCCTCGGCGGCGAGAACCTGCCGCTGCAGCAGATGCTCGCGGACATCGCGCAGATGACGGGCCGCAAGGCGCCGACGATCGCGCTGCCGCGCTGGCCGCTGTACCCGCTCGCGGTCGGCGCCGAAGCGGTCGCGAAATTCACGAAGAAGGAGCCGTTCGTCACCGTGGACGGGCTGCGGATGTCGAAGAACAAGATGTATTTCACGTCCGCGAAGGCCGAGCGCGAACTCGGCTACCGTGCGCGCCCGTACCGCGAAGGGCTGCGCGATGCGCTCGACTGGTTCGGCGCCGCAGGCTACCTGAAGTAGCACAAAGCGGCGTGCTTCACGCCGCTTTGCGCACTTTGTTACACGTCCCGCGCGGCCCGCCACCGGCGCAGCGGGTAAAATCGCGGGTCTTACGCAGAGAAGACACGCATGAACCTGAACGATCAGATCGCTTCGCTCACCGTGGGCGTCGATCAGCTCCTCCACGATCACCACGCCGCGCAGCAGGCGGCCCGCAGCGCGGAAGCCTTCGCGCGCGCCGCAGCAGCGGAAGCCCAGGCCGCCGCGCAACGTCACGCCGCCGCGGAAGCCGAAGCGCAGGCCGCCGCACAACGCCATACGGCGGCAGCCGCCGACGCCGAAGCCGCGCAACAGCGCCACGCGGAAGCCACCGCCGCCGCCGAAGCCGCCGCCCACCGTCACACGGATGCCGCCGCGCAGGCCGAAGCCGCCGCGCAGCGCCATACGGAAGCCACCGCACTGACCGAAGCGCTCGCGCAACGTCACGCGGATGCCGAAGCCGCATCGCAACGTCACGCAGCGGCGATCGCCGAAGCCGAAGCCGCCGCGCAACGCCATCACGCCGCCGCGACCGAAGCCGAAGCGGCCGCGCAGCGCCATGCGGCCGCGACCGCCGAAGCCGAGGCCGCCGCGAAGCGTCACGCGCAGGCGACTGCCGAAGCCGAAGCGGCCACGCAGCGTCACACGGCCGCGATCGCCGAAGCCGAAGCCGCCGCGCAGCGCCACAAGGCTGCGATCGCGGAAGCCGAAGCGCTCGCGCAGCAGCACATGCAGGCGATCGCGGAAACGCAGGCCGCCGCACAGCGTCATGCCGACGCGACCGCCGAGGCCGAAGCCGTCACGCAACGCCATGCCGAAGCGATCGCACAAGCCGAGGCGGCCGCGCGGCGCCACGCCGACGCCGCCGCGCAGGCCGAGGCCGTCGCGCAGCGTCATACCGAAGCGATCGCACAAGCCGAAGCGGCTGCGCAGCACCATGCGAAGGCCGTCGCCGACGCCGAGGCGCTGGTCGAGGCCGTCGTCAAGGAAGCCGCGACCCACGCGGTCGCCGCCCCGGCCGTGGCAGCCGAAGTCGTCGAACCTGCACCGGCCGACGCGCCGGCCGCGGAACCGGCCGTGATCGCGCCGGCGGCGGCGGCCGAAACGGTGGATTCGACGGCCGATGCCGAAGCGGCCATCGTCGCGACGGCGCAAGCCGAAACGGCGGTTGAAAGCGAAGCCGACGCGGCCACCACCCCGGCCCCGTCCGACAAATCGACGCTGCACGTGTCGCGTCCGTCGCAGAACGAACTCACGCTGACCATCAACGGCGAATCGATCACGCTGCATCCGGAGCAGTTGGGGCAGTTGATCGAGGAACTCGCGCATGCGCGCGCGTCGATGCAGCCGGAGCCGCCGCCCGGCATCCCGGCCGGCTGGCGCTTCGTGACGACGAAGAACCCGATGATGGCCGTGCAGAAGCAGACGAACGGCGACCGCCTGCTGGTGGCCCGCCACACGGGCTACGGCTGGGTGCCGTTCACGTTCTCGCCGGACGTCGTGGTCCAGATGTACATGATGCTGACGCAGCGCTAGGCACCGGCAGGCCGCACCGCCGAAAACGAAACAGCCCGACCGGTTTCCACCGATCGGGCTGTTTGCTTTCCGGCTGGCGGGAGGCACGCCTCCCGGGCAACGCTCAGCGATCCACCGGCGCCTGCACGCGCGCTTTCCACTGGCCGCCCTTGCCGCGCCAGTAACGCCACGCGGACGCGAACGTCGCACCGACGTAGAACAGCGCGACGAGCGGCAACGCCGGCGCCCACAGCGGCGAGCGCCGGTAGTAGCGCAGCATCGGCGCATACGCGGCGCACATCGACGCCCACGCGAGCCACGCCGGCCAAGCGCGCGCGCCATATGCGAGCGCGGCTGCGGGCGGCACGAGATAGATGATCGTCATCCCGAGCAACGTGCCGGCCAGCAGCAGCGGCGAATAGTGCAGCTGCGTGAACGCCGTGCGCGCGATCATGTTCCAGATGTCGCGCCAGCTGTCGTACGGGCGCAGCGATACGCTGCGGTCGGCCAGGTCGAGCCGGATCGGATGGCGGCCTTCGCCGCGATGCTTGATCTGCGCGGCGAGGCTGCAGTCGTCGATCAGCGCGCCGCGGATCGACTCGATGCCGCCCGCTTCCTCGAGCGCCGTACGCTTGACGAGCATGCAGCCGCCCGCGGCGCCGGCTGTCCGGTTGCGCGGATTGTTGATCCACGAGAACGGGTAGAGCTTCGCGAAGAAGAACACGAACGCCGGGATCAGCGCCTTTTCCCAGAACGAATCGCAGCGCAGCCGCACCATCAGCGAGACGAGATCGCGGTGCTCGGCCTGCGCGCGCGTGACGAGTTGCGCGACCGCGTCGGGCGGGTGGCCGATGTCGGCATCCGTCAGCAACAGGTAGTCGGCCGCCAGGCCGAGCGTCTGCACCGCGGCGATCCCCTGCGACTGCGCCCACACCTTGCCCGACCAGCCGGCCGGCAGCGGCTTCGCGGCCAGCACCGTCAGCCGGTCGGCGCGGTTGATCGCGAGCGCGGCCGCCCGGGCCGCGTCGGCGGTACCGTCGTCGCTGTGGTCATCGACAATGATCAGATGAAAATCGCCCGGGTAATCCTGCTCGAGCAGCGAAGTCGCCGCCCGGGCGATCACGTCGGCCTCGTTGCGTGCCGGCACGACCGCGACGACGGCCGGCCAGCCGGCCTCGGCCGCGGCGCCGCGCGCCTCGGGCGGCAGCGGCCGCGCGGGCACCGCGCGCCAGAAACCGCCGCGCGCGACGAGCAGCACGATCCAGATCATCAGCGACAGGCCGGACACCAGGAAAGCGAGCACCAGCATCATCGGCACGCCTCCTGTCGGGCGCCGGCATCGGCACAATCAATCGGGGTCAGGAACAAAACACCCGAAACCGCACGGGCGGCCGGGCAATACGCGTAAGAATCGACGGTCATCGAATGGCCTTGAAATGAGCGCGACGCCAGGCAGCCGGAGCGGCTGCCCGCGAAACGGCATAGTTTACTGGGTTCCGCGCGCGCCAGCGCCGACGCGGCTCTCCCGCAAATGCAACACGCCGGATACAGCACCGAAGCAAGGACTTGCCGATGAGGTTAAAATGCGCGATTAATTCGGGGTTCCGGGGCCTGGCCGGCCGGTTCGTTCCTGCCTTCATAACATCAAGCCGGGGCGAGCGAGCGAGTGCCAGCTCCTCGAACCCCGGCGTCTGTCGTCGGAGTTCGCTCACCTATGCGAGTCATCCTTGCCCAGCCTCGCGGCTTTTGTGCGGGGGTTGTCCGTGCGATCGAGATCGTCGATCGCGCGCTGCAACAGCACGGTGCGCCGGTCTATGTGCGTCATGAGATCGTGCATAACCGGCATGTCGTCGAAAATCTGCGTAATAAAGGGGCACGATTCGTTGAGGAACTCGACGAGGTGCCCCACGGCGCTGTCGCGATCTTCAGCGCGCACGGTGTCGCCCAGACGGTCGAGCTCGACGCGCAAACGCGCGGGCTCGACGTGCTCGACGCCACCTGCCCGCTCGTCACGAAAGTGCACGTGCAGGGTCGCCAATATGTCGCGGCGGGCCGCCGGCTGATCCTGATCGGCCATGCGGGCCACCCGGAAGTCGAGGGTACGATCGGCCAGATTCCGGCCGAGGTGATCCTCGTGCAGAGCGAAGCCGAAGTCGATACGCTGACGCTGCCTGTCGATACGCCGGTTGCGTACATCACGCAAACCACGCTGTCGGTCGACGATACGCGCGGCATCATCGAGGCGCTGCAGCGCCGGTTCACCGACCTCGTCGGCCCGGACACGCGCGACATCTGCTACGCGACGCAAAATCGCCAGGCCGCCGTGCGCGAGCTGAGCGAGCAGGTCGACGTGCTGCTCGTGGTCGGTGCGACGAACAGTTCGAACTCGAACCGCCTGCGCGAGATCGGCACCGAAAGCGGTGTGCCGAGCTACCTCGTCGCCGACGGTTCGGAAGTAAAGGCCGAATGGTTCGCGAATGCGAAGACCGTGGGCCTGACCGCCGGGGCGTCCGCGCCCGAGGAGATGGTCGAAGATGTAATCGGCGCGCTGCGCGCGCTGGGTCCCGTCGACGTCACGACGATGGCGGGCCGAGAGGAAAAAGTCGAATTCAAGCTGCCGGCGAAGCTCACGCAAGCCGTCGCCCGCGAAGTTTAAGGAGGACATCTCTTGTCTATTCCGCTGCTCCAGCAAGTCCGCGTCGGCGCGTACATCACGCGCCAACACCTGTCCGGCAACAAACGCTATCCGCTCGCGCTGATGCTCGAGCCGCTGTTCCGCTGCAACCTCGCGTGCAACGGCTGCGGCAAGATCGATTACCCGGACCCCATCCTGAACCAGCGCCTGTCCGTCCAGGAATGCCTGGAAGCGGTCGACGAGTGCGGCGCGCCGATCGTGTCGATCGCAGGCGGCGAGCCGCTGCTGCACAAGGACATGCCGGAAATCGTCCGCGGCATCATGAAGCGCAAGAAGTTCGTCTACCTCTGCACGAACGCGCTGCTGATGGAAAAGAAGATGGACGACTACCAGCCGAGCCCGTACTTCGTCTGGTCGGTCCACCTCGACGGCGACGCGCAGATGCACGACCACTCGGTGTCGCAGGAAGGCGTGTACGACAAGGCGGTCGCGGCCATCAAGGAAGCGAAGCGCCGCGGCTTCCGCGTGAACATCAACTGCACGCTGTTCAACGATGCGATCCCCGAGCGCGTCGCGAAGTTCTTCGACACGCTCAAGCCGATCGGCGTCGACGGCATCACCGTGTCGCCGGGCTACGCGTACGAGCGCGCGCCGGATCAGCAGCACTTCCTGAACCGCGACAAGACGAAGAACCTGTTCCGCGAAATCCTGAAGCGCGGCGAAGGCGGCAAGCGCTGGTCGTTCAGCCAGTCGTCGCTGTTCCTCGACTTCCTGGCCGGCAACCAGACGTACAAGTGCACGCCGTGGGGCAACCCGGCGCGTACGGTGTTCGGCTGGCAGAAGCCGTGCTACCTGGTCGGCGAAGGTTACGTGAAGACCTTCAAGGAACTGATGGAAGACACGAACTGGGACAACTACGGCGTCGGCAACTACGAGAAGTGCGCGGACTGCATGGTCCACTGCGGCTTCGAAGCGACCGCCGTGATGGACACGATGGCGCATCCGCTGAAGGCGTTCGCCGTGAGCCGCAAGGGCATCAAGACCGACGGCCCGTTCGCTCCGGACATTCCGATCGACAAGCAGCGTCCGGCCGAGTACGTGTTCTCGCGTCACGTCGAGATCAAGCTCGAGGAAATCCAGCGCGCCGGCAAGGGCAAGCTGCAAAAGCCGGCGAAGCCGGCAGCCGCCGCTTAAGCGCATTTCGCCGCGCGGGGGCCATGCCTCCGCGGCGGCGGGAAAAAATGAAGCGCCACGGAGTCCGCTCCGTGGCGCTTTTGTTTGGTTCATCGCGGAAAATCGTGGAGGGTTTGAGAGCGATTGCGTAACCTGACGCCTGACTTTAAGGAGGTCAGGAGGAAGAATTGCTCGATCGCAAGGCGCTTCAGGCACTGGGTTGCTGGACGGGTTATCGGTTAGAGCGTGTGGAATGGCCGGAAGGCGAAGGCCGCACGCTATCGCTGTATCTGAAGCCGGTCAGCAAGGTCATGTACTGCGAGCAATGCGGTGCACGCTGCCAGCAGATCCACGAGACGACGGTTCGCCGAGTGCGTGATCTGCCGCTGTTCGAATACCGGGTGGTGTTGCATGTGCCTCGTCGCCGGGTCTGGTGTGAACGCTGCGGTGGCCCGCGACTGGAGAAGCTTGCATGGCTGGGCCGCTACCAACGAGTGACGGAGCGCTTCGCCAAGGCGTGCGAGAAGCTGCTACAGGCTGCCAGCGTGCAGGCGGTGGCGGCCTTCTACGATCTGGGCTGGCACACGGTCAAAGCGATCGACAAGATGCGCCTACGGGCGCGCGTGGCCGAGCCGGACTGGTCGACGATTCGCTATCTGGCGATGGACGAGTTTGCGCTGCATAAAGGCCACCGCTACGCCACGGTGGTAGTCGATCCGATCGGCCGACAAGTGCTCTGGGTGGGACCTGGACGCTCGCGCGAAACGGCTCGAACCTTCTTCGAACAGTTGCCCGAAGGCGTTGCCGAGCGCATCGAAGCGGTCGCCATCGACATGACCACGGCCTATGAGCTGGAGATCAAGGAGCACTGCCCGCAAGCGGAAATCGTCTTTGACCTGTACCACGTCGTGGCCAAGTACGGCCGCGAAGTGATCGACCGGGTACGTGTGGATCAGGCCAATCAACTTCGACATGACAAGCCGGCCAGGAAGGTTCTGAAGTCCAGCCGCTGGCTGTTACTGCGCAACCGGCACAATCTGAAGCCAGAACAGGCAGTGCAGTTGAGGGAGTTGCTGGCCGCCAATCAGTCGCTGTTATGCGTCTACGTGCTACGCGACGAGCTCAAACGGCTCTGGTTCTACAGAAAGCCAGCCTGGGCAGACAAGGCTTGGGGGCAATGGTTCGAACAGGCCCAGCAAAGCGGGATTGCCGCCCTGCAAAAGTTCGCCGAGCGCTTGCAGGGCTACTGGCACGGAATCGTGACCCGCTGCCGCCATCCGCTCAATACCAGCGTTGTCGAAGGCATCAACAACACCATCAAGGTCATCAAGCGCAGGGCCTACGGCTATCGCGACGAGGAGTATTTCTTCCTCAAGATCCGCGCCGCGTTCCCCGGAATTCCGCGTTGAACCTTTTGTTTTGGGCCGTGGTTTTGCGTCGCGTTTCGCCGTCACCGCATGGCCGCGACGGCCCGTGCGATCGTCGAAGCCGAAGCCGAAGCCGCGCGATTACCGCAGCCACGCCGGTGCGGCCGGCCCTGTCTCCTCCATCCTCCCTGCGAAACCGGTGCGACGCTACGCGGCCGTCGATTCGACCGCATGCCTGCGCATCTTCTCCGCCGCGCTCGCGACGAGCGCCGGCTGGCCGCTCGACACGAACGTGCAGACGTGCTCCCACAGCTCGGCCAGCCGATGCCGCGTGAGCGTCGCGACGCACGTGTCGTTCGCCGCGAGCACATGCTCGAGTACCTCGCATTCGTCGTCGCGCAGCGTCCATGCGCCGCTTTGCGCCGCACGCGCCGTGCCCGCATCGAGCGCACGCTCCGCGTCGACGCACAGGTCGATGTCCGCGTCCGCGCTCACCGCATCGTCGAGCGCCAGAAACACCAGGTAGACGCTCGTGCGCAAGCGCATCAGCAGCGCCTCGTTGCCATGCCCGCCGCGCAGCGCGACGAGCGCCATGTGGCATTTCAGCGAGATGTCGCGCGCATGCACGGGCGGCAGCGGCAGCAGCCACTCGCGGGTCAGCGGCACGTGACGACGCTTCTTCCGGGCGCCCTTCATGACTGGCCCCCGCTTGCCAGCGCATCGGCCGCCGCGACGGCCGGCCATGCGATGCGGCACGCAACGGCGTCACGGCGCGCATGGCGCGGGTGCTTCGCACGACGCCGCGCGCCGTGCCCAGCCTCGCGCCGCTGCGTCGCTCGCGCGTCCGGCAGCCGGTGCCGCGTGGATGCGCGCACGACGTCGGCAGATCCGATCGTGCAAGCCATGCTCGTCTCCCGCATCAGAACGTGTTCTCGCCCTTCAGGTAGTACGCGGTCTTCACGAAGAACGCCTTGACCGGATGGCCGCCCTGCACGTCGCGCGCGACGCGCGCTTCCATCTCGGCCCGCTCTTCGCGCGACCGGTCCGGTACCGGATTGTGGACACGTTCGAGCGCACGCTGCATCGCGAGCGGATAGTTCTGGTTGCCGGCCGACGTCGCGCGATAGCCGGCGCGCGTCATCTGCATCAGTTGCGCGTCGGTTTCGGCACGCGCGGCGGACCAGGTCGACACGGCGGCATTCGGTGCGCCGTCCGGCGCGACCGGCTGCGCAAGGCTGACGGCGGGCAGCGCAACGAGTGCGCAGGAAAGTACGGCAACGGGAACGAGGGATCGCATAGTGGCCTCCAGTTGGTTGTCCCCGCATCGATCGGGTTAGACGATGCGTTGAAACCATCGTATGTCGCGCTGCATTCCGCTTGAATAGCCGATTCCGCAATTGATATTTTCGGCTTCGAAATCCGGTGCGCAAACCGCGTCATGCGCGAATCCCGCCAAACAGGAATTTCTTTATTTCATTCAACGCCCTGATCGCGTCTGTTCAGACGATCCGAAGCGGCGCACGCAGCGCTTTTTCAATTTCCGAAATGACGTGTTGCCGGTGCGATCGCGGCTCGTGCACCTGCCGGCAAGGCTTCCGGCGTGATATCGCGCGTGCGGATACCGGCTATTCCAAACCCCGGCCCGATCGAATCGAACGATTCTCGTGACTCAGGACAAGTCATCGCATCCGGATTGCCGGATAGCGACACGACGCGCACGGCAAGGACGCGCGATAATCACGCATCGGCCGTTTCGCACGGCACCTCATGCACGCCCATTTTTATCGAGTCCTTCCATGGCTGCCCTCGACACCACCGCCATCCACAGTTGGCACGCACACGTCTATTTCGATGCGGCCAGCCGCGACGCGGCCTGGGCATTTCGCCAGGTCGTCGACGAGCGGTTCGGCGCGGTCATCGAACTCGGCCGCTTTCACGAACGCCTCGTCGGCCCGCACCCGGCCTGGTCGTACCAGATCGCGTTCGACGCCGCACGCTTCGACGACATCGTGCCGTGGCTCGTGCTGAACCACGGCGCGCTCGATATCTTCCTGCATCCGAATACGAACGACGAACTGCGCGACCATCGCGATTGCGCGGTGTGGATCGGGAAATCGTATGTGCTGAATCTCGACGCGCTGGCCGGATAAGGGCCGGCGCGCGGGCACCTGCCCCGCAGGCGACATCCACGTTTCGGGCCGACGTGAAACGTCTCGCGGCGGCGCGCCCATACAGTGGGTTCCGTTATCGATGCTTCCGGAACCTGCCATGTCACACGCCAACGCCGATGCCCGGCATATTTATGAAAGCTGGCACGCGGCCGTCGTCGCGCACGACGTCGATGCGCTGATGTCGCTGTATGCCGACGACGCGGTGCTCGAAACGCCGCTGATCGTCGTCACGCTGCCCGATCACGGCTCCGGCGTGCTGCACGGCAAGGCCGCGATCGGCGCATTCTTCGCGGCGGGCCTGCGCAATCCGGGCAACCGGCTCGGGCGCTGGTACCGCACCGGGCTGTTCCTCTCGAACGGCCGCCAGCTCACGTGGGAATATCCGCGCGCCACGCCGGACGGCGACCAGGTCGATCTCGTCGAGGTGATGGATCTGCGCGACGGGCTGATCGCGCATCATCGCGTGTACTGGGGATGGGTCGGCTTTCTCGCGCTGCGCGCCGCCACGCCGGCGCCCGAACGCGCATGACGGCCGCCGCGCCGAACCGCGCCGCGGCCCGCCGCGTGCTCGCCGCGACCTGCGTGAGCTACACGCTCGTGCTGCTCGACGCGTCCATCGTCAACGTCGCACTCACCGACATCGCCCACACCTTCGGCAGCCGCGTGGCCGGCCTGCAGTGGATCGTGAACGCATACACGCTCGCGTTCGCGAGCCTGCTGATGACGGGCGGCACGCTCGGCGACCGGCTCGGCGATCGCGACGTCTATATCGCGGGGCTCGCGGTATTCGTCGCCGCGTCGGCGCTGTGCGGCGTCGCGCCGACCCTTCCGGCGCTCGCGATCGCCCGCGCATTACAAGGCGTCGGCAGCGCGATGCTGGTGCCCTGCTCGCTGGCGCTGCTCAACCGCGCATTCCCCGAACCGACCGCGCGCGCCTCGGCGATCAGCCTGTGGATGGGCTGCGGCGGTATCGCGATGGCGTCGGGCCCGCTGATCGGCGGCCTGCTGATCCATCTGTTCGGGTGGCGCAGCCTCTTCTTCGTGAACCTGCCGCTCGGGCTTGCCGGCATCTGGCTCGGCCGCACGGTCGCGCGCGCCGCCGGCGACGGATCGCGGCAGTTCGACTGGGGCGGCCAGGCCACGGCCATCGTCGCGATCGCGGCGCTGATCGGCACGCTGATCGAAGGCCCGTCGCTCGGCTGGCGCTCGGTGCCGATCGTCGGTGGCGCGATCACGAGCGTCGTCGCATGGAGCGCGTTCATCGCGATCGAAGCGCGGCGCCGCGAACCGATGCTGCCGCTCGCGTTCTTCCGCAACCGGCTGTTCGCCGGATCGACGTTCGTGTCGATGGCGTCGGCGTTCGTGTTCTACGGGCTGCTGTTCGTGCTCAGCCTGTTCTATCGGCAGATCCGCGGCGCGAGCCCGCTCGACACGGGGCTCGCGTTCCTGCCGATGACCGCGACGGTCGCGCTCGGCGGACTGTGTTCTGGCAGGCTTGCCGCGCGCTTCGGCGCACGCGGCTCGATGTGTGCGGCGTTCGCGCTCTATGCGGCCGGCGCGCTCGGCATGACGGGCTTGAGTGCGGCGACGCCCGCGTGGCTCGCCGTCGCGCCGATGCTCGCGATCGGCTTTGCATCGGGATTCATCTCGCCGGCCGCGACATCGCCCGCGCTCGGGACGGTCGAACGGCATCGCGCCGGCGTGGCGGCGGCTGCGCTGAACGCGGCGCGCCAGAGTGGATCGGCGCTCGGCGTGGCGATCTTCGGTGCGTGCATCGCGACGCTGCAGCCGTTTCCGGCGGCGATGCGGGTGGCGCTCGGCATCGCGATCGGATTGTCGGGCCTCGCCGCGACGACGTGGTGGATCACGGCGCGGCCGACACCGGCAACCGGCGAACCGGCCGCGCCGCTGCAAACCGCCACGGGCCGCTAGCGCATGCCGAGGCAGCCGCGCGGCGGCTCATCGCGTCGGGATCAGTGCGGCACGCCGCTCACGCGACATACATCGCGACACTGACGAACTGGCACAGGCTTCCGGCCAGCACGAACAGGTGCCAGATACCGTGCCCGTGGCGAATACGCTCGTCGTTGATGAAGAAGTAGATCCCCGCGCTGTAGATCAAGCCGCCGGCCACGAGCCACGCGGTACCGACCGGCGGCAACGCATGGATCAGCGGACGCACCGCGACGAGCGCGAGCCAGCCCATCGCCACGTACAGGATCATCGACAGCAGGCGCGTGCGCCGCCCGAGCGTCAGTTCCTGCACGATGCCGAACACGGCCAGCCCCCAGCTCACGCCGAACAGCGACCAGCCCCACGGGCCGCGCAGCGTGACCAGCGTAAACGGCGTGTAGCTGCCGGCGATCAGCAGGTAGATCGCCGAGTGGTCGCACTTCTGCAGGATCGCTTTCAGGCGCGGATTGCGCACGCTGTGGTACAGCGTCGAAATCGCATAGAGCAGGATCAGCATCGCGCCGTACACGCTGAAGCTCACGACCTTGTACGGATCGCCTTCGAGCGCGCCCATCGTCACGAGCGCCACGAGACCCGCCACCGACAGCACCGCGCCGACGAGATGGGAAATGCTGTTGAAACGCTCACCGACATGCACGACGTGTTCTCCTGCGGGGGTCCATCGGGGAAAAAAGAAGCCCCTATGATACCGGCGGCCGAAGTTTGCCGTGCTGCGCCCGGGCAAACGGCACGCGCGCCGCCGGCCCGCCCACGAAAAAAAACGCCGCGACATCCGTCGCGGCGCTTCTGTTTCGATGACAGGCCCGAATCATCGGTCCATTTCGACGAACGGGCTCAGCAACACTTTCCTGCCCCCGACCCGTACCGCGCATTCTGACGCTCGCGGAAAAATTCCTCGTACGTCATCGGCTCGCGGTCCGGATGGGTGGCGCGCATGTGCGCGACGTAGGTGTCGTAGTCGGGCAGGCCGACCATCAGCCGCAACGCCTGCCCGAGGTAACGCCCCGCGCTCCGCAGGTCGCCGCCAAGATCGCTGAACATCGCGGCCTCCCCTTAACGTCCGCTGCCGAGCGCCTGCGCGGCCGGCATCGCTTCGTACGGCGTCTCGCGCACGGTCGGCTTCGACTCGCGGCGCGCGCGCAGCACGGCGATCACGCCGTACACCGCGATGCTCACCACGACGAAGATGAACAGGCCCGCCAGCGCCGCATCGATGTAGTCGTTGAAGATGATCCGCTTCATCTGCGCGATCGACTTCGCCGGCGCGAGCACCTTGCCCTCGTCCACCGCGGCCTGCAGCTTCGCGGCGTGCGCGAGGAAGCTGACCTTCGGGTTCGCGTCGAAAATCTTCTGCCAGCCGGCGGTCAGCGTGCAGATCAGCAGCCACACGGTCGGCACGATCGTCACCCACGCATAGCGCTCGCGCTTCATCTTGAACAGCACGACGGTGCCGAGCACCAGCGCGATCGCGGCGAGCATCTGGTTCGAGATGCCGAACAGCGGCCACAGCGTGTTGATGCCGCCGAGCGGATCGACCACGCCCTGGTACAGGAAGTAGCCCCACGCGGCCACGCACAGCGCGGTGGCGACCAGGTTCGCGGGCAGCGACTCGGTGCGCTTGAGCGCCGGGTGGAACGTGCCGAGCAGGTCCTGCAGCATGAAGCGGCCCGCGCGCGTGCCGGCGTCGACGGCCGTCAGGATGAACAGCGCCTCGAACAGGATCGCGAAGTGATACCAGAACGCCATCATCGCTTCGCCGCCGATCACCTGGTGCAGGATGTGCGCCATGCCGACGGCCAGCGTCGGCGCGCCGCCCGCGCGCGCGATGATCGTCGTTTCGCCGACGGCCTTCGCGGTCTGCGTCAGCATGTCGGGCGTCAGCACGAAGCCCCATTGCGTGACCGTGTTGGCCACTGCTTCCGGCGTCGAGCCGAGCACGGCGGCCGGTGCGTTCATCGCGAAGTAGATGCCCGGCTCGATCACGCACGCGGCGACCAGCGCCATGATCGCGACGAACGATTCCATCAGCATCGCGCCGTAACCGATGAAGCGCGCGTTGGTTTCGTTGTCGATCAGCTTCGGCGTCGTGCCCGACGAGATCAGTGCGTGGAAGCCCGACACGGCGCCGCACGCGATCGTGATGAACAGGAACGGGAACAGGTTGCCCGACCACACCGGGCCCGTGCCGTCGACGAACTTCGTCAGCGCGGGCATCTTCAGTTCCGGCGCGACGACCAGGATGCCGATCGCGAGGCCGAGGATCGTGCCGATCTTCAGGAACGTCGACAGGTAATCGCGCGGCGCGAGCAGCAGCCACACCGGCAGCACCGATGCGACGAAGCCGTAGCCGATCAGGATCCACGTGAGCTGCGTGCCCGTGAACGTGAACCATGCGGCGAGCGTCGGCGAATCGTGCACGTGCTGGCCGAACGCGATCGACGCCATCAGCAGCACGAAGCCGATGATCGACACTTCGCCGATGCGGCCCGGGCGGATGTAGCGCGTATAGACGCCCATGAACAGCGCGATCGGAATCGTCGCGGCGACGGTGAACGTGCCCCACGGCGAATTGGTGAGCGCCTTCACGACGATCAGCGCGAGCACCGCGAGGATGATCACCATGATCAGGAACGCGCCGAACAGCGCGATCACGCCGGGCACCGTGCCGAGCTCCATCTTGACGAGGTCGCCGAGCGAGCGGCCGTCGCGGCGCGTCGAGATGAACAGCACGATGAAGTCCTGCACCGCGCCGGCGAACACGACGCCGGCCAGGATCCACAGCATGCCGGGCGTGTAGCCCATCTGCGCGGCGAGCACGGGCCCGACGAGCGGCCCCGCGCCGGCGATCGCGGCGAAGTGATGGCCGAACAGCACGTACTTGTTGGTCGGCACGTAGTCGAGGCCGTCGTTGTACTTGACGGCCGGCGTCATCCGCAGCCCGTCGAGCTGCATCACCTTGCTGGCGATGAAACGGCTGTAGAAGCGATACGCGATCAGATACACGCAGACTGCGGCGATCACGATCCAGAGGGCACTGACGCGCTCGCCGTGTGCGAGTGCGATCGTGCCGAACGCGAACGCGCCGAGCAGCGCGACCGCGATCCAGAGCAGGGTACTGGAAGCCCGATTCATGGCGTCTCCTGGTCTCCAATGTGGTTTTGATGGCATGCGGCGAAGTGGCCGCACACGCGTGACGTCGATGCGTCGCGCCGCGGCCTCGCAAAGGCCGTGGCGATGGGCCGTAGTATTCCGTGCGACGGGGGCAGCTTACAAGCGGATAACTACGTATGCGGAACTACGTAGAATTACGTAGATGCGTGCGCAACGTTCGCACGGCGGCGTCTGTTTGCATAAATTTGTTCCCAAATTTTGCATAAATTTGTACCTAGCCCTCGCCCCGCTTTTTAACCAGCCAGACCCGCAACCATTACCAGTAGGCACCGGATTGGGCGCTCGCGAGCATTCTGGAAATCAGATCTATATTTTCGGGGGTATCGAGATGGTCAATCGGACGTCGCCCGCCGAGAGCGGGTACTCGTGAATGAAGCCATTCGTGGAGCCACGACCGAGCATCAACGTCGCAGGGGTTTCCTGATTCTGCGACCATCTGCCGAACCTGAGCGGCCAGCATTTCGATGATCGCCGGCGAGATGTTTTCCAAGCGAGAATCCGACGGAACCGAGCCCGCGCTGCCGGTTGCTTTTACGATAGGCATGTACACATCACCTCAGTTGCATCTAGTGGCGTACACCGACTATCCGGTTGGCCCGGCCGCTATCCATCCAAGGTACACAAGCACCGCCTCAGATCGACCATCGGCAACTAGGTCTTCCACGGTTCTGCCATTGAATTCCGATAGCGGCTCATGTTGATACCAGTCAAGCGCGATCCGGCGATTTCCCGAGATCTCCACCGCCGCTCTCACGACGCGAAGATGCTCTCGGAATCGTCACGTACACCGTGGATAATCGGCCGAGTCATCGTGCATTGGCGCTTTCCATAGATTACTGCTCCCGCGCACAAACTACGCTCTCCCCCTGGGCAGTCAGGTGAAATGCATAGCTCCGTCGATTGCCGCCTGCCGGAGAGGCCGACGCCAGCAGTCCAATCGATGTCAGAAAGTCCGTGTCACGCTTCAGGCTTTTCAGTTGCTCCCGATTGAGTCCAGGAGCGCGATACACGCGCCGCAGCAGATCCACGTGGTCATCGCTCAGCGACTTGGACGACTCCCACGCCAACACCCGATGGTGATGGCAATACCAAGTCTCGGACGCGACGCGGTGCTCCATTTGCTCCATCTCGACTGGGTCGTAAAAGGTCAGCATGCGACGCTGTCTACATCCGGCGTGACTGCACGGCAGAAATATCTGCCCTACGCCGTGTTCGTGATCACAATCGATCCACCGCCGAAATGCATCCTCCGTAACCTGATAGCGCGACGCGCCGATCACGACGGGGTCTCGGAACCATTCGGAAAGGCGACGGAACGGTATCGACACATACCTACCCCCGTACCAAACATCGACGGATCCACTCAAGAACGTTCGCTCGATCATCTCGAGATGCCCGCGCGACACGTCCGTGTTCCCGTCCTCGCACCGCGCAAGCATCTCCGAGATGTCGACGAGCCCGTTGACTACATCGCCAACCACAGATCGCACATCCGACAGCGCGCCGTTGCCACGCATCACCACTCCTTACTTCATTGTCGCTTGACGAGGATGTGAGCGCGGTCGCCCACTTAGCCCTCGTGTCATTCCTCAATCCACGGCGCAAGAATGGGTCGTAAATGCCGTGGCCATAAAAAGATGATACCTCGACCATATCTCCATGGAAAGGGTATCCGGCCGAAACGACACGGAGGCGCACCTCAAGCAAGTGGGGAGGACGATTCGTGCGCGCCGGCTGGAGCTCGATATCTCACAAGAATCTCTTGCTCATCTCGCAAGCATCGACAGAAGCCACATGGGCAAAATCGAGCGCGGTGAACGGAACGTCACCCTGCTCAATCTGGTGAAGATTTCCACAGCACTGTCGTGTCGCCCATCCGAACTGCTGGCAGCCGCGGGATTGTGAGCACGATAGCCATCCCGCATAGACGCCCGCCCCGCCCGGCGAGCATAAACTGTCGCGCTAGAATAGATCTCGGGACTCAAATTGGCATGCGGCGCGCCACAGTTTCTCTGCTAGAGGATGTCGTGACAAAAGGCATAGCCAGTACATTGTCGACTCCTTGCTATTCCTAACGGGATACATCGTGTCGCACACTTTCATTCCAGTCATCTCGATCAATCGCCTCCAATGCGAGATGAATGCGTGGCGCATCTCTTGTTTGGAACTCTGCCTCGACACAACGTGCCGCCATCCCGGAGCGAAGCTATCCAACGACGATTCTTCTGACTCCAATCCTGAAGCGATGTTTCGTTGAATATCCCCGGTGCTCAAATGCACGACTATGTCGATAGTAGGCATCGATGCAAGCCTCTCGATAATGGAATAGTGCAGGTGCCCGGCGTTGAACGGATCCAGCATGGCAAGGTGAAACCCGCTTTTGGACAGTTGTGGCATCACCCAGTCGATTGTTTCATTGGCTCGCCCCACCACCGACCTCACCGGTGCGCCCAGACTCGACAATCGCTTGTTGCACGCAGCAAGGTATTCGGCATTCGCGTCTGCGACAAAAAAATCCGAAAACGCGCCCCGTCGGTGTTGCGCAATGCGCCAGGCGGCAAGGGGGCCGCCATCGAGGAACGTCTGTGTATGCTTGATTTTCACGCGGCCAGTTCCAGCGAACAAATCGATGTACGTCCGTTGACTCGTGAACTTCTGCCGCGCGGCCCAGCATGCGTCGATGTATCGCTTGACTATTCGATGCTTCTCGTCTGTAACCCAGCGCCCAACTACCATGGCGGGCAATCCATCGACGGGATCTAGTGCAACCCTCTCTTCAGTTTTCACACTGCTCTCTCTTGCTCCGTGCGATGGCCGGAAAAGGATAGAATTCACGGACACCGTCCACTAACGGGGTCCTCCATGTACTCATCTGCACGTGCGTCAGCCTACGAGAAGAATGCGCGCACAAAACCCGCTGCCAGAACGAACGTACGAGCGCCTCTCAGGCGGACTTTTGCTGCCGAATCAATGGCGAGTACAATCCAGCCGTAACTGAGGACAAGTCGCCTGTAATGGGAAAAGAAACCCGCATAGAATGGACACACCACACATTCAACCCTTGGTGGGGATGTGTCAAGGTGTCGGCTGCGTGTGACAACTGCTACGCAGAAACGTGGGCGAAGCGCTTGGGTGAAGGCCTTTGGGGACCCAACACGCCGCGTCGCTTCTTTGGTGATGCTCACTGGAAAGAGCCATTGAAGTGGGATAGGGAGGCCGCGAGCGAGAAAACCCGCAGGCGAGTCTTCTGTGCGTCGATGGCGGACGTCTTCGAGAATCGTCCCGATTTGATTGCCCCCCGACTCCGGCTGCTCGATCTCATCGCAGAGACGCCCAATTTGGATTGGTTGTTGCTCACAAAGCGCATCCATCTCGTCCGTAAGCAGTTGCCCAAGGGCTACGAGTTCCCTAAAAACGTATGGCTTGGGACTACCGTGGAAGATCAGGCAACAGCTAAGAAGCGCATCAAATACCTACTGGAATTCTCTTCGCCTTCTGTCAGGTTCCTATCGTGCGAACCCCTTTTGTCGGCGCTTGATCTATCGGAATATCTGGTCAAAAACGAGAAGGGAAATCGGATTGATTGGGTCATCGCAGGTGGAGAGTCCGGGCCACGTTCACGCCCCATGGACCCGGCATGGCCGTCAGCGTTGCAACGCCAATGTGCCAAGGCAAAAGTACCTTTCCATTTCAAACAATGGGGGCACTGGGCACCCGTCGAGTATGTCGCCGACGTATTAAAGAAAAGCACGCCGATCCATGTAATCCGTACGGACGGCTCAGAAGTCTCGGTTGCGGCCATCGGGAAAGGCAAAGCAGGACGGATACTAGCCGGCAAGCACTGGGATCAGTTCCCGAGAACCGCACCGTAGTCATTCAATCTGCTACCGGGGTTTTGACTTGGCAAAGCGTCACTACGATTGGGGTAATGGTCCCGCCGAACTCGAACCGCACAGCCTGATCAAGCACCAAGTTCTGGTCGACTACCTGATCCGCTATTTCCAACAACGTTTACTCAACGCTCGCGGTCGCGACAGAATCAGAATGACGCTCGTCGACGGATTCTGCGGCGGAGGGCTCTACTATCTGGAAGGTACTGGACAACTCGTCGACGGCTCTCCTCTGCGCATGCTTCAAGCCGTTGACGAAGCGTCGCGCCTCATCAATCTAGAGCGTCCTAAGCAGGTTCTGTTCGACATCCAGTACATCTTTGTCGACAAGGATACGAAAGCGCTTAGCCATTTGCGCGATGTCTTGAGCGCGCGCGGTTACGGTCGATCGATCGGCACGACGATCCACTTACTACACGCTACCTTTGGATCGACTGTCAGCGACATACTCGCTGCGGTCGCTAAGCACACACCCCGCTCAGGAACGGCACTGTTCTTCCTGGATCAGTATGGCTACACCGAGGTACCCGCGCCGCTTATTCGGCAAATCTTCTCAAGCGCCCGGGACGCAGAAATTGTTCTGACGTTTCATGTTTCATCATTTGCAACTTACACGAACGACGAATTGGCTCGGAAGATTTCGACGACGCTCCGCATCGATGTTCTGAAGCGTCTCGGCGGACGATCCATTGAGGACATTAAACGGGATGAAGCAGACTGGCGTCGTTTCATCCAAGCGGCACTGTATGAAGCGCTCGTTGACGGATGCGGCGCCGATTTCTTTACCCCATTCTTTATTCGCGGCGCCGGGTCCGGACACGGCGAATACTGGCTTGTGCACTTGTCGCAACACCATCGAGCGCAAGACGTCATGAAGCAGGTTCACTGGCAACACCACAACCATTTCGTGCACTACGGGGGCGCCGGCTTAAATATGCTAGCGCCTCAAACCATGGGCTTCCTGCAGGAATTCGATGGAGGGTTCAAGTTTGACGAAGTCGCGCGCGCGAAAACAGACAGCGAACTCGTTATCCAGTTGGCCAGACGAATTTTTGATCAACCGGGCTCAAGATCATTCGCAAGCCTGTTCGCCGATACCTGCAACGGTACGCCGGCCACCGCATCAATGTACAAAAGCGCCCTCGCTACACTGATCGAAGAGGGCGATGTGACCATGCACGCTCCGGACGGTAAGCCAAGATATCGCGCGCGCTACATGTCTGACACTGACGTCATAGACAGGTCAAAGCAACTTCGCCTCTTTCTGCCGCCTGGCAACTGATGCATCCTGTGTGCACTTGGCAGGCGTGTATGCCAATGACCGTTTCGCCAATGCCTCACTCTGACGGCTAACCCTTGCGGACTCCAAACGCCTGATCGAACTGTCGCGCCCGCTGAACCTCGTCGCTATGCAGGTAGATCGAGGTCGTCGAGACCGAAGCATGGCGCAGGTTGTCGCGCACCATGATCAACTCAGCGCCTCGTGCGAGCGCGTGCGACGCATGAGTGTGCCGCATCCAGTGTGGGCTCGCACGGCGCAGCTTCTCCGCAGTCGTCGGCCGCTCATCCTGGATTGCATCGGCTATCAGCACGAAAAATCGGTGCAATACGCGTGACAGCCGTCGGGGTTCGATGCCAGTGCCATCCGCCTCAAGGCTCGCTATGATCGGTGTCGCGGGATTCCAGCGCGCCGGAGCAATCGGTAACCCGCGCTGCACGAGATATTGATCCAGGGCGGTCCGGGCGAGCGACGGCATGGCTACCTTGCCGAGCTTGCCTCCTTTTCCGCGCACGTGCAGCCAGTGATCTCCGTGCTCGTCGCGGCGGATGTCACCAAGCAACGCGCCAACCAGCTCGCTCGCGCGCAGACCGGTCGCGTAGCCGAAATCCAGCAGAAATCGCAGGCGCTGCGCGGCCGGCGCGCTCCAGCCGTACGACCACTCGAGACCGTCAGCGAGTGTGCGGATCAACAACCACTCGCCCTCGGAGAACCCACGTGACACGTCCAGCCCCGTGCGCTGCGCGTGACTCTTGACCTTGACCCCCGCGAACGGATTCGCAAGCACGTAACGCTGTTCGACCAGCCACCGAAACAATGCAGACGCGACGTTCAGCGCATAGGCTGCCGATCGAGCGGACAGCGGACCGGTGAACGGCCGCCATTCGCTGCTGTGTCGCGGCCGCGATGGGGCAACCCAGCGCTCGCGCGGCGTAGGCCGCCGCAGGAAGCCCCGGTAAGCGATTGCGTCGTCGGTGTTCAGTGACGACAGCGCACGGCCGCGCTCGACAATCGCCCACAGGATGAGGCGTTCCGCCTCTTTTCTGTACGCGCGCTGGGTGGCAGCCGACTCATGCAGCGACAACCAGGACTGGATCGCCTCGTAGTCATTGGACGCGTTCAGCAGACAGGCGGTGCCGAGCGCACGGAACTGGCCGCGCGAACCGTCGACCTCGTACGGCACGCGCAGCTGTTCCCACGGCACGATAGCGGCGGGCTGTGCGGCGACGATCAAAGCTCGCGTGCGTTCGATCAACTCGGGATGCATAGCGAAGAACGCCTCAATGCGGCGCGCACCAGCGACGCCGAGCCCGGCGATCACGGACCACCAGCGACGTCGGCGCGAGATCCGCACGGTCAGATCGGCCAGCGTTTGGATGCCGTGTGCGCACAATGACTCGACAACGCGGGGCGGAAACCACAGACCGATCGAGTCAGTGATCATCGGCACCGATGCGGGCAGGTTGCGCAGCGTCTCGATCGCGCGAGTCACGCTGTCGTCCGATGCCCTCGTTGGGCGAACCGCGAACGCGGCTGCCAGGTCGGCGCGCTGCCGGGCCCGCGCGTACGCGATGAGCCGCTGACGAATCTCGCCAAGGATGCCGCGCGACGACGCTCCTGCTTCCCGGCGATCGCCCAGATAACGACTTACGGCGGCCCGGGCGTCCAGGCCGGCGTACCAGCTGCGCAACGCGGCAAGTTCGGCTTCATCGGGAAAGCCCGGCTCAGTCCCGTCGATGGAAAGGGTGTCACGCGTTTTCATGACTTTCAGTTTATAACGTTTTCAATGCTAGACCGATAAGAAAAGTTATCGGTCTAGCATGCCTCAAGTCGCAACGACGTGTGGGTGGGAGCGATAATTTCGGGAGCACGCGGCAGACATGTTCGCCATGGCAAGTGCGCCGCCAAGCCAGCCGTCTCGGACGTAAAAGCGCTGCATGCGAAGATCGGACAGTTGGCGCTATGAAACGATTTTGTCAGGAGCGCAAGGCCGGACTGCTGAGCGCAACAGACCCGACCGGCATCGCAAGGTCGAGCGCGTACTACCGAGCGGAGCCGGTCAGCTAGGGCGATGAGTCATTGACGAATCGATGGACCACACATGGGGGTTTCCATTCGCAAAAGCGCAGTTGCCGAAGCCCTGTTGCGCTGGGAATGCTCCCAGGCGGGCCGCCGCATGGGTCCCGAAGTGGACGCCAAAATCAGCAGCCCCTGACAAACCCTAAGCAGTTCAATTTCACGCGGGAGGGATCGGTGGAACCAGCAGAATCGGATCAACCGGCGGATTCGCAATTTGCGGAGGCACAACCATCTGATCATTTTTGTCATAGACGAACGTAGCCTCGTCTGATCGTGATGATGGGAGCGTTATCCGAATGATTGGCACGATGCGCTTCGAGGCCTGCTGGTAATCCACCTGGTCATCTTGAGCACCCTTGAGCCCATTTGCGCCACCTGCAAGATAGAAAAATGCCATGATTGGCAATCTCTCAGGGATATCTTGCTCCCATGTAGCCAAACGCAGCTCATTTTGTTCGTGAATGGATTCTTCGCCAATCAACTTCATTGCGTCAATGCTGGTTTTGAAAATCGCGGCGGTCGCTGCGGCACCGTGATGAACGTCAAAGCCGCATTGATGTGCGTGCTTATTACCACTTGTGTTGTTGTAATGTGAAAGCCATTCCGAAGCAGTTGAAATGCCTCGCGCCTGACATGGACCGCTGTCAGTCGGAAATGAGTTATCCGCGCCGCATCCTTTGTCCACTCGATTTTCAGTATTGGCATCGATTGGGAAGGAGCATAGGACTTCAGGCTCAATGACATTCTTCTTTATATTATACCGATAAGGAACGAAAATTACCCCATTACTGTATCCATAAGCCAGCTTGCTGAACTTAGAATCTTTTCGCAAATAGGAGAATGAGACGCCTCCAGTCGCGACGGACGCAGGACTCGGGTTCCAAGAGTGGTACTGAGACGAATGTACGGTCCCGCGAAGCATTACCCCGGAACAGCGAAACGCTGGGTTTGTCGCACCACCGCAATCTGGGGCCAGGTTATTGTAATTTTCGGTGAGCTGTCGTGCGACCTTGTTGCCAGCGACTCCGAGAAGCGCGACCGAGCCACCTTCGGCCGAGTATTCATTGGCGAGTGAGATCTCCGCGAGGGAAGACACCATTATAGCCACGATGAAAAATGATATTAATTTCATTGTCTACTTTTTGTTGCAAGAGACGTAATTCTCACGATCTGTCGAGTTTGCATCATCGACACTCTTGCTTTTAATATGATTGGGCGGATGGACTCCACCATCCCGCTCAGGCATTAATGGAATGGACGCTCCACGGCATGGATATGCCGAAATGTCGAAGACTTGGAAACTGGCTCAGATAAGCGCCATGGCGCTGTCAATTTTCCCGACGATCTGTTGACCTCAGGCATCTGAGCAACCGAGACTGAGGATGAGCGGGCCGATGGCGGCGTTGCTTATTGGAAGTGAATGATGCGTTTTCACGATTCTCACTTGCGACGGCTTCGACGCACGGAACCGCCCCCGGATTCTTTTCCCGCCGCCCGGCAAGGCGGAAAAATTCTCGGATGGTCGCGTCAGATCTCGTGCGTACGGACAGGCGATCGTTGACGCCGCGACGCTCGTTCGGTATCGCCATCACTCAACGTTTGTCCCCAAGGCCAGCTGCTCGTCAGATTCTCCTGTCTCGCCGCTCCATTGTTGCTGGTCCTATTGCGTATTGCCGATAGGACCAGCATCAGCGATGAAGTCTGCTAATCACGACCTGCAACGCACCTCTAAGCGTGATTCCGGTTGCTTACCACACGAAACCAGCGCCGACGCCGCCTGCCACGGTTCCTCGCGTGTTCGTCGAGCCAGAAGCCTTGATGATCCAGCGCCCAGCGTAGGTCGACATACCCACCGCAAGAGCAGACTGGCCGGCGTATGTGCCGCCCCCCACTGCGACGACGCTCTTTCCAGGCGCCGGCGCTTGCGGCAGCGACGCAATAGCCACGGCTGACGCGGTGCCTCCATTTGCATCTGCACGATCGTGTTCGATCTGCGATCGCAAGCCGCCCACCGATTCATTGAGTTGTTGGACGTTGACGGCATCCGTCGGTGCGACACCGGCCGACACGTTGGTCAGCGTGCGCGTCATGCCCGTGGCGCTGTTGCCAAACGAGACGGCGTTGTCCGCGTCAGCCACGGAGCCTGCACCAATTGCAACGCTGTTATTGCCCCAAGCCGTCGCGCCCTGGCCGACCACTGTGCTGTTCTCGCCGCGAGCCGATGCAGCTTGCCCGATCGCAGTGCTATTGATTGCACGTGCATCCGCCCCGGTGCCGATCGCTGTCCCGCTCGACGCTTGCTGCGCCGAATTCGCACCGATCACCGTGGCGTCGCCGGCATCGCTATTGATATCGGAGCCTGATCCGGTCCCGATGTCGTTATCGCCACGGCGCCGATTGGCCATCGTCATGACCCGACTATCATCGCGCGAATCGCCGGCCTGAGTTTCGATCTTGCTGACGCGATCATCCATCGCGCCCATTCGGTTTTCGAAATTGCTTTGCAGCGACGACAACTGGCCATAGTTCACTGCATCGTATCGGCTCTTGCCATCGGCAACGTTGGTCAGCATTACCGGTGCTCCTGATGGGCCACCCAGCGTCACGGAGCCATAGTTTGGATTGCCGTGCGAGTCGAGATCGTAGCGCACCGCCAGCGAGTCCGTGGCGCCATACGCCGCAGCCGCCTGCACCGCCGCCGATACGGTCGCGTACTTGTGACCGCCCACTTCAATCGAGTGAATGGCAACGTGGCCGCTTCCATCGACGGTCATGTCGCCTCCGATCACGCTCGCAAGACTCGCAGCCGCGCCGTGCAACTGCGCCACATTCACTGCGTCGGTACCTTGCGTGCCCGCCGCAACGTTCACGATCTGGCGCTCGCTTCCAGCATTGCCCACTGAAATGGTATGGGCTCGGTTCGCCTGGGAACCCGCCCCCAGTGCCACGGCGCCGTTCGCCCCTTTTTCCACCAAGGCTTTCGCGCCGAGCGCCATCGCGTCGGTCACGTTCCGGGAAACGCTCGCCCCCGTGCCCAGCGCAATACCATTCGTCGCACCTACTACGGCCTCAGCGCCATTGCCAATTGCAATCGAACTCTCCCCGATCGCGCGCACATTGTTATTGCCGACAGCGATCGCGTCCTCGCCGTTCGCCCTCGCCTGCGAACCGACCGCAAGTGCACTCGCGCCATTCGTCGTCACATGCGATCCGATCGCCACCGAGTACGGCTGCTCGGCACCGGTTTGGGCCATATTGCCTATTGCAACGGAGTTGTCCGAGTTCGCGATGGTACGCATGCCAATGGCAATCGTATCTGCGCCCGATGCAACTGACCCGATACCGATTGCAGCCGAGGTCGTACTCGCCGGATCGCCGCCGGCGATACTCGCCGCGTTCGGCAGGCTACCGTCAGCGCCTTGGCCGTCGATCAGCACGAAATTCGACAAACGTTGCTCGTCAATGGCAAAGGGATCTGCAACCAGGAAGCTGCGCTGCGACTCCAGATCGAACGAGAGCTTGTCGGTACGGCTCGACACCTTCCCGATCGCATCTGCCAACTGATTCAAGTTGACTGCGTCGGTACCTTTCGTACCAGCCGCCAAGTTAGAAATTCGGCGCTCGCGCCCCACGTCGCCCACCGACACTTGATTTGTTTCCAGTGCGACCGAGTTGATACCGATCGCGACCGAATTTAGTCCGGTTACGCGCGAACCAGCACCCAAAGCGATCGAGCCGTTCGCCATCGCATTTGCCCCGGCGCCAACTGCAACGGCATTCGTTCCCGCCGCAATCGCGTCTACACCTTGCGGCTTGATTTGGATGGACTTCATCGCAAGGCTGACATCAGCCAGATCATCTCGTATCGGCTGCGTAGCAGCAGTCAATTGCCCCACATTGACCGCATCGGTATCCGCACTGCCTGCCGCGACGTTCTTCAACCTCGTGCCATGTTCGCCGCGCAGCGTTATCGTGCTCCCGGCGGCATCGTCGTACGCCACCGCATTCGGATCCATAGCGCTGCTACTGTCCGCGGCCGCCGCGATCGCGTCGCCTACGTTACCGTAGGTTTTGTCACCGACGCGATACTTCGGCGCCGTCAAGTTACCAGCAGCGTCCACCGTCGAACCGCCTCCCAGTGCCGTCGCTACAATCTGTGACGCACGGTGCAATTGCGAACCGTTTATCGCTTCCATACTTGTCGCGCTGACCGTGCCGGCCGCCACGTTCTTCAGTGTCGTGCCCTTCGTGTCAAGCGTGATCGAACGCTTTGCGGAATCGTCATAAACAACTGCATTCAGATCCGTGCCACTATCGGCGGCCGCCGCGATCGCATCCGCGACGTTATCGAATGATTTTCCGCCGACTTGATAGGTGGGCGCCGTTACATGGCCTTTGGTGTCGATCTTCACGCCAAGCACATTCGCCACCCTCGAAAGCTGGTTGACGTTGACTGCATCACCGGCGCTCCCGCCGTTCTTGACGTTGGAGACTCTAGAACCCGAAACGCTTATTCCCGCCCTGGATGACAGCACAACCCGATTTCCGGCAATGGTCGTGCCGTCGGCATCGGCAACGATCCGATTCGCTCTAAACGGATCGTCCCCATAAAACAGCCCGGCTGATTTACTTCCCGCCCATACTCCCGACCACAAATATGTGTCAGCCCCATTTCCAGAGGTAAGATAAGAAAAATACCGGCCCGCCATCTGGGAAAAATGCGCCCCACGCACACCCCTAAAATTTGAATTATCCCATCTAGCACAATTTTCGAATAGCACGCCGCTATTTATGCAATTACTGTCCGCCGGGGTTTGATATCCGATATATGGATTATGCGCATACGCAGTAGAAGAGATCAGGACACCACACCCGCCACCAGCGACCGTCGCGAGAACGACGGACACCTTATACAGCTCGCGCGCCCCCACATGCAACACCATGCTTAAAACAAATTTACATCGCATACCATTCAATCCCAATAGTTACAGCACAAACCGACAACCAATAGAAAATTTCAACATATAAAACTCGGCTGCATGGGCGGCAGAATAACGGCATCCGAGGACTATCCTCAACACATAGTCTTCGCATCGTTGTAATTTCGTGAATTATTCTAATTCTAGAATTATCTAGCTGCGTTTCGGGATGAACACACTTATCGTTCCGGTCGTGCGGTTACATAAATGGAGAGTCGATTATTACGCCAATCATCGAGAGCAGGTCGAGTTAGCCTAGTAAATGACGCGTCGCGGAAAGGGGGCGCCGCTGGGCGGCTGGATCCGCCATGGCGTGGTCGTTACGGCATGAGGCAACTATGTCAGGCATTGCCCATTTCGCGCTGTCGATTTCGACGGTAACGCGCACGCCAGCGACAACCTGTTAGCGCTAACCGCTCTGCACCGCGTAACGACAGAATCCCGCATCGGACCCTTGGGACTCCGAATCTCGATGTTTCGACGGTTGGCTGCCAATTAGGTGCGCGCTAGCGACATCACGTTCACGCCCATTAACGGGGGGCTAGCTGTTTCCAGCGACGATTCGCGACTTGGCAACAGAGGCATCGTCGAAGATCGATGCTCACGGACATGCAAGCCGATCTCTCTTTCCAAGCATTGCGCAACGTAAGCACCGAGGTTTGATGTCAGCTCCGAAGGGCGATATTCGGCATGCCAATTCAGCACATTCCGATCAACATCCAAAATATTTGAACATCAACCTTATTGCCATGATACGTTTAATTACACTCCCATCTTCTATAGCATTCTTTTTCTCGGCCACACTGCGACTGCACAAACACCGCAACTCAGGCGAGTGCAAAAGTAATCGACTACGTCGGGTCTATTACGATCGGCCAGCTATACGATTGGTATTACAAAACTCCCGAAAGCTGTGACGGCCAGTATCGGCCAGCTTTCCTGTGTAGCGGAGTAATGTTGCGAGCCATCCTCACAGCGATGTTCGGTCTGCTTGAGCGCTACGCATGCTCGGCGCTCACGCGTACTCGCTGTGCAGTCCAGCAACCCCAATGTTAGTGACCGAGTAACGAAACCGATGAACACGGCCCCATGCTGAAAAAAGTTCGCGCGGCGTCCGACCCGTGGCGTCCCGCCGGGCGGCCATCTGTGGTCCGCAAGATACCGGACCTCCCGGATTACATCGAACCGCTTCAATCCTGGGCGACTCCCGCGTCATGCACGACAGCAGCAATGAGAGATGCACTCAACAGCAGGAATTCCGACACTGTATACCCAAGCTTCCGCGCCGCCGACTCGACATGCTGGTAATCACCGGGACGCACCTCCACGATCACTGCCTTACTGTCCACCCAAGCACTTCTCACGGTTCCTCCTTGTATCAAGTCGTGTCGCTCTGCCGGCCATGCTTTTTTGACGACGGTTTGTCACGATCGGGGCCGGAATCCACCTCCTTCCCGACTTCTTGAATCTACTCGGCCTCATCCTCGATGCCATTGCCAACGTTACCCGGCAGCGAAACGCCCCAAAAAAGGGCTGTAACGATCAGCATTCTAAATACCGCTACGCTCACCAAAAACCCGCCAAAAATTGATTAATAGAATACAACAAACCAAATAAATCCCGATAAGACTATAAGGCAAAGCACCCATTTTAGGAATCGGCCAATGCTTATTTTTCGACCAACCATGTAAGCGCATTCTGGTTTTATTTTTTGATGAGCATAGGCGGTCTATCACTTGCTAGACTTTGACGAAATTAATTTGGGGGATTCTGAAATGGCTTGGCGCGTTGTGCTCGCAGACGACCATCCGATCATGTTGCTGGGCTGCCGTCTTCTGATTGAGCAGAATGGTATGGAGGTCGTGGGAGAGGCGCGCGACTCGAGCGAGTTGATGTCAATCCTGGCTCACGTCGCTTGCGATGTCGTCATCACGGATTTCTCGATGCCCAACACCGGACGCGCCGATGGACTCGCAATGCTGTCGACCCTTCGACGCGAGCATGACGCCTTACCCGTCATCGTGCTCACGAATATGGCGAATGCCGGTTTGTTGCGTGCAATGTTGAATGAAGGCGTACTTGGCATCGTGGAAAAGGGAGCGGAAAGAAGCGAACTGTTCGCGGCCGTTCGCACTGCGCTGCGAGGCGCGATCTACATCAGTGCCAGGCTGCAGCGCGAATTGACGAAGCTCGGGCTGACCGAGATGGAAAGCCAGCGGGCCGCGAATTTGACGCCCCGCGAGTTGGAAGTGCTGCGCCTTCTTGCCAGCGGCAAATCGCCGACGGAAGTCGGCCAGATACTGCATCGGACGATCAAGACCGTCAGCTGGGCCAAGACTTCGGCAAAGCGCAAGCTCGGCCTCAAAAGCGATGCCGAACTGTACGAGTATGTCGTCAATCTCGGGCTCAATGGCTGATGCCGCTTGCCTGGCCGCGCCGGCGGCAGGCCGTGGCAGACGGCCTCGGATCAGGCGTCGTGCCCACCAGAACGATTCGGTACACGCCGGACCCAACTGAAATATGCGCGCTGCATCGGCAGCAACATCGCAATCCAATCGCACGGTAAGGCAATTTTGAAGAACAGCTTGTGGCTCAGCTTGCGGTTGAGCATTGCCGTCGTCGTCGCAGTCCTGAGCGCTTGCCCGATCGAGTCCGTGACGGTCGAAAATGTCGGAGAATCGACACTTCGGTCGGCGGTGCCCTGGCCGAAGGAACCGGCGGTGCCGACGCAAATTCATGGCATGGTCGACCACTTGACGCTTACGCCGGACGAACGTAGCTGGCTGGCCTCGCTTCCCCCGATCAAACTCGGCATAGATCCGGAATGGGCGCCGATTGCCTACCTTGACGCGAGCGATCGCCCGAGCGGCATTGCTGCGGACTATCTGCAACATCTCTCGGCATCGCTCGGCATTCGCTTTGCTGTCGTGAAAACGAATTCGTGGGCGGAAACCTTGTCGCGCGCGCAGTCGGGTGAGCTGGATGCTACCGTACCGGTCAATACGCCAGTCATCCGTGACGGGGTCTTGCTCTATAGCGTGCCGTTCATCACTCTCCCGGACGTGATCGTCACTCGGCCTCACGCGTCGCCGCAAGGCATCGTCGATCTTGCCGGCCGCCGGGTAGCCGTGTCGGATCCCAGCGAGCTTCCCGCCGCGGTACGGCAACAGATACCCGACGCGGAAATCGTCGTGGCCGCGAGCGCCCATCAAGCAATGAGCGCAGTGGCGGAAGGACGCGCCGATGCCTATGTCGGAAATGCGGCGATCGTCGATTTCAACATCCGGAACTATTTCCCCGGCATTCTCAAGATCGCGTCGCCAGCCGATCTCGACAGCCGGTTGAGTATTGCCGTCAACCGCCGCTACGAACGACTGATTCCCCTGATCAACCGTGCGCTTGCCGCTATCCCAAAGGGGGAACAACAACGCATTCGAAGCCGATGGCTGTGGCCGCGATATTCAGCGGGCCTGCCATGGAAAACGTTCGAGCTTGTGTTGATCGGCACCTCGTTCGTATTGGCAACCATCACCACTGCATACGTCCGGCTGCGCCGCGAGGTTCGCCGGCGATTGGCAGTTGAACGTGAACTGGCCGATCAACTCAGCTTCCGCGAAGCGCTGATGGAGTCCCTTCCCTACCCATTGGTCGCGAAGGATAGCGCGAACCGATATATCGCACTCAATCACGCTTATGAGACTGCATTCTCGGTGAAGCGCGACGATTTGATCGGTAAAACGACGCTCGACGCGTCGCCGCTGGATCACCAATGGAAACGGCGCATCCACGCGATGAGCGAGCGAGTTCAGGATCAGCAACAACCTCATCACGCCGAGGTCAGCCTGATGGACAGCGACCAGAAGCAGCGGTCCTGGCTGTACTGGATGCATCCCTTTCAGTTGCCGAGCGGGAAGCCGGGCGGACTGCTGGTCACGTTGGTGGATGTCACCACCATTCGCGATGCAGAACAGCGTGCACGCGCACTGGACCAACGATTGAGGCGCGTGACCGCCCATCTTCCGGCAGTCGTCTTCGAATTGTGTCGCACTCCGGATGGCGTGCTCCGTTTTCCTTATGTCGGAGGCGATACCCACGCCATGTGGGATCTGGATGCGCAAACGATGGAAGGCGATGCGCTGACGGTGCTTTCACATGTGCATCCCGATGACCAGCCTCTCATCAAATCGGCCGTCAGGCATTCCGCGCTGACCATGAAGCGGGTTTCCGTCGACTTTCGCTGCCTTTCCCATGGAGGTGAGCGTTGGATTCACACTGAAGCGACGCCGCAAACCGAACATGACGGGACGATATTCTGGAGTGGCGTTTGGTCGGATGTCACTCACATCAAGGCGCAAGCCAGGGAACTGGCCCGTGCGAAAGAAGCAGCCGAATTGGCCGCGGCGTCAAAAGCGAGCTTTTTGGCGACCATGAGCCATGAGATACGCACGCCGATGAACGGGATCGTAGGGATGCTCGAGCTGTTGCGACACGAATCGTTGAGCATCAAGCAGCAGCGCATGCTTCACATGATCGGGGAATCCGCGATGACTTTGATGCAGATTCTCGACGATGTTCTGGACTTCTCGAAGATCGATGCAGGA
Source organism: Burkholderia sp. AU30280 (assembly GCF_020420125.1). Taxonomy (NCBI): domain Bacteria; kingdom Pseudomonadati; phylum Pseudomonadota; class Betaproteobacteria; order Burkholderiales; family Burkholderiaceae; genus Burkholderia; species Burkholderia sp. AU30280. Next base: position 237,413 of record NZ_JAIZRY010000005.1, on the reverse strand, counting down.
CAGTTGGAAATCGTGAACGAGCCGACCGACCTACGTGCGCTCCTGGACGGCGTCAGTGCTGTAACCGCGACACTCGCACATGACAAGGGCCTCATCGTTCGGAATTTCGTCAGTCATCGACTAGCCGCCGAACTCGAGATAGACGGCCTGCGTCTTCGCCAGATTCTATTTAATCTGATGAGCAATGCAATCAAGTTCACGGAAAGCGGCGAGGTCGGCATACGCGTCGAGATTATCGACTACCGCACCGCATGCCAGCGCGTTCGCTTCACGGTACACGACACGGGCATCGGCATCACCCCGGCACAACTGCAATGTCTGTTCGCGCCTTTTACACAGGCCGACACGTCGATCTCACGTCGCTTCGGCGGCACCGGCCTGGGGCTCACCATCTGCAAACGACTGGTCGAACTGATGCAGGGCTCCATTCGCATAGAAAGCACACCGCGTATCGGCACACACGCCATCGTCGAATTCGACCTGAACGTCCATCTCGTGGCTCGGTCCACGCCGGTCGCAGGCAAGCAGGCCAGTATCGATTTATACGACATAGCGCTCGCGGCCGCGCTGCGCGAACTCCTGGTGCCGCTCGGCGTCGTCGTGACCGCCGATATGTCGCAGGCAGACATACGCTTTGTGGACGAATGCCGGCTCTTCGAAATCCGCGATGACAGGCTCGTTATCGGCCTGACTGACGAACCCATCCCGACGGGATACGAGATCTCACCCAACGGCATGTGTCGGCTCAGCCATAATCCGTTGACATACGCCGCGGTCGAAGCATTGTGCCTTCATGCCACTGCCGCACCTCGCTTCGCAGAGATCGATACCCGTCTTCCATCCGTTGAATATCCGTCGTCGGGTATTCGAATCCTTGTCGTGGACGACCATCCAATCAATCGGCTCGTCATCGAGGCGCAACTCGGCCGGCTCGGCTATACCGCCATCGCAGTCTCAAACGGCACGGATGCACTGCACGCGCTGGACGATTCCGATATCGCGCTGGTGCTCAGCGATTGCGCGATGCCGGACATGGATGGTTACGACCTGGCGAGACGTATCCGCTCCCGGGAGCCCCGATCGCGGCGCATCCCCATTCTTGCGTTGACGGCCAACGCGTTGCCCGAGGAAGCGATTCGGTGCACCGAAGCCGGCATGGACGGCTTGCTCGTCAAACCCACGACGCTGACCATACTGCGCGACGAGCTTGCGCGCTGGATACCGTCGTCACCCGGTGCGACACGGACGGACACCACACTCCGGCCTGCTCCGCCCGCATCGCCTGAAGAAGGCACGCACTTGCCGATGTTGATCCGGGGATTTCTGGCCGAGACCGCGAAGGATATTGCTTTCCTTCAGGCCGCAGTACAAAGCGGCAACGCAGTGGCGGCGGCCGAGCATATCCACCGCATCGCTGGAGCCAGCAAATTATTCGGCTCGGACGTCCTGGCTGACGCTGGCGAGCGATTATCAGCGTGTCTTCAAGAGAATGGCCTAACGGGCCAAGAGGCAGCACTGGCGGCGTTTTTCGCACAAGTCGACCAGTTGACCACCAAGCTCGGTACGTTGATGGCCGCACAACGTGAATAGTATGGTCACACGGCCTGAAAAATCAGATCTTGGCTAGCGCCACTTCTAAAATGAGAGTCGCCCCTTCATTAGTGGGCCGGCTATTTCGCTCGACTGCAGCAGTCGATACGCCAGCCTGCTGCATCGAGAATGCCTCGTCCCGGCGAAATCACTCTGCACGCTCGTGTCTTCGACGCAATTGACAACCTGCAGTGCGGTTCAAAACGCTCGCGACCTCGCCGGGGGTCAACCAAGGGTTGGTCGTCAATATCAGCGATGCCAGGCCCGACACCTGGGGTGCCGCGAGGCTGGTGCCATGCATATAACCGGAGGATGCATCGGTCGGTACTCGCGTACCGGTATTCGAGAGAGTCAAGATGCTCGTCTCCTGCGAGCCCAGCGACATACGTGAGTGCGTATTGCTGCCGAGCACGCGGCGGCCGGTCTGCTCGTCTCCCATCACTGAAATCCCACCCCGACAACCCGGTGGTGCACCAATCTCGTTAGCGACATCATTGCCGGCGGCAGCAACAACGGTCACACCTTGCCCCACGGGATCGTCAATAGCATCGTGAGATGTCCGACTGCAGGCACCGACCGCTCCGACGCTCATCTTGACTCCCTTTTCAGGATCAGGATCCTCCAGCGCGCTAGTAACCGGCAACGCGGCCGCCCTTCCCATTCCGTCGACTACATAGCGCGTTCGCCCCCTGCCCGGTTCGTCCACGTCCACAGTTGGATCCCTTGCTACAGCATGATCTTGGGTACCGTTCACGCTCATAGTTGCGACTACGGCGCCGGTGACACATGTCCCGTGCCAACTGTTGCTCCAGACGGTTTGTCCAAATTCCCCCCATTCGTCCTGGTCGATCCAGTCGACAAGATCCAGAACATCCGAACTCCAGTCGCTACCATTGACGGAAAAAGCATCGGTCACGAAGTTGTATCCCGGAAGAGGATGGGACAGGAAGTTCGGGTGATGTGTCACATTGGTATTCAGTTCGGTAACCACGACGCCCGGCGGACCTTTCTTGGCACGCCGCGCCTTGTCAAACGACACGGACGCGTAGCGCCGATTGACGCGCTCGACCACTCGATCAAGCCGCTTGAGGCTACACATGTCCGGTGACATCGCGATGCCGTAGCGTTGCCTCCCACAGGACGATCGTCGCATCTTGACGACGTTCTCGTTGCCATAAGATGCAGCGGTGTGTGTTGACTGCGGCGTGCTCGATATGTGCTCGGCAAGGCACTGCCGATACCACGCATCGCCACCTTCGCCCGCCTTGGCTTTTCCCGTCGATTCGTCAGAGTGTGTTGTTTCAGAAATCGCATTGCCGCGGTTTTCCTCCCGCCCGCTGCTCCCCACTCCAGAATCGCCACCGCATGAGGAGAGCACTGCGGCTATCATAAAAAAAGCGAGGCGTGTGAGCGGAAATGGCTTACGATCTTCAATCACGTTGATCTCGAAAACTAACTTTAATAATTGATCTAACGATTATTTCTCCAAAAAATAGCGATCGTTATAAAATGATCGAATCGGATAAAAATAAAAGTATGCTAGCCTCGCCAAAGCATATCCCGTACGGCATCTATCAGATCGACATTAGTTTTCACGCCGAACTTCTTCATTGCACTTGCCTTTTGTGTACTAATAGTTTTCCTACTCCGACTGAGCTTTTCCGCTATTTCGCCGACTGCCATTCCACGCGAGAGAAGCCGCACCACATCAAGCTCGCGCGGTGACAAGAGATTGGTTCGCGACTTCCTGTCCCTACCTTGACCAGAATCGCACAGCATATCTCCTGCAATATCCGGATCCACATACCTTTTCCCGCGCATGACTTTATCAACGATCTTCGGCAGGGAAAGTGAATCGTCACTCGATTTCACAACGAACGCCGATACACCCTTTTTCAGTACGCGCTGGACGGACAGTCCATCCCTCAATTCGGCCAAAAGAATAATCTTCACGTTCGGATGGTTTCTGCGGATGGTTTCGAGCATTCGCATTCCGTCCGGCGCCGGATCGTCACCGAATGCATAATCGCAAATCAGCACATCACATTCGCAGCTGCTCAACAGCGTTGCCATGCCCGACAACGTATACGTCTCAGCGACGATTTGCATACTTTCCACACTTGAGAAAATGTGGCGCAGGCCCTGAACAATCATCGGATAGGAGTCTGCGACGACAATATTTATCTTACGTGCCGAGACAAAGTCATCTGAATTCATGCCGGGCGTAAACGAACTTGAATAGCTCTCTCGATCAATAAAACTCATCGATGGAAGTTCCAAACATGACTATCAAAAAACTGCCGCGAGGACACCTCCGACACGACAGAAGGTGTCAGGTCAAAGCGACAGTACGCAATCCCAAGCTGGAGATCGTGACGCAGACGTTCGCGCGAAATCCAATGCCTGAACGATAGCGCTCGACATCGCCATAAGGGACTAGAAAATTCTCATCGTCGGCGCGAAAAAAAAAGCACATTCGTCGCGCATCATTGCGAAGACCCCGGCGCGCGAAAGGCGTTTAGATGCGTTTGTGACCTATATGCCCAATTCGTCCGGTATGTGCATGTGGCTCACGCCGGCCGTTCTCAGAGCAGATCGCATGTCGCGCGCGATCACGCGTCATAGGGTGCCCACTTGCGGAACGGATTCCTGATCGCGTGAAGTTCGGCCGGGTCGTGAACGCGGCGCCCACTGTCAATACGGGATCAGGCGCGGATGGTTGATGGAGTCGAAGTACCACTCGCCCTGTTCCGACAGGGGCTCTCGACGGAGGGTGGAATCCCGCGTTGCTTCCCGCCAGTGCACGAATTCAGCGTCGGTCATGTCAAGCTCTTCGGCCAAGCCCTCCACCGATGCGCCATGCTCGACTTTCGATTGCACGTTCGTGCGCACTGCTCGCACCGAGCTGTACCTGCGACGGTTGTGAGACTTTGTCAGTGCCGTCGGAGCGGCAGCGTTGCGCGCGGGGTCACGATGCGATACCTCATGCCGTGTCACGGCCAGCGAATCCGAGCCCAGCCCCACCTCCACCTTTGCGTCATCAGCGGCCAATAGGCGCGCTTGTGCCGATTGCCGTGTCGACACACCGGAGATCGCGCCCCGGTAAACGGTCTCGGGAGATGGATGTGCCCTACCGTTTTCTAGCATATGTGTCGCAAGGCAGCATGATGTCGCGAACACAAGGCCAGCGGCAAGCGTCCGCCGCAACGAACGGGGCGCAGGACGCTGACGCTGCCATGCAGCGTTACCGGATCCGAATTCCGCCGCGGATGCTTTTGCTTGCTCACGCGAGATTCCGTGGGAGCACAAGTCGAAAACGCGTGGCCCGGGGCCGCCCCTTTTCTCGCCCGCGCTACGGCACCGACCGTACGGCGGCGGCACATCCGAAAAAGGGGGCATAAGCGGGAGTGCGAAACGACCGGTGATGTCCTGCATATCCGTATTGAGCGACGACTCTGCCGACATGTGACGCGTCGCCGCTCCGTCAATTTGAATGAAATGTCGAGTATCGCTGTTGATTCCGAACGCCGTAAATCAGCCAAGGACGAATCAGCGCAGTCCGGCGTCGGCCGATTCCCATCTGCACCCGACTTGCACCCGTAGAAGCGTACTCACGCGTAAGCACGAAATTCTCCGCCCCTAGCCGCGCCCCCGGAGCGATTCCACTTATCCCGCTGTCCGATTTTGCGCGGCCACCGCTCGATCTGGCGGAAGCGGGCACCGCTCGCAGGCTCGGCATCGCCGGCTTCGGCAAGCATCGCAAGCACGGTGGCCCGGATCTGGTCGGCGATGACGGCGGCTGGACGGCACAGGAATCTCGACCGCTGGCGTCCCCTTTCAGGAGCACTTTTTGGCTGGAGCATGCGGTGCCAGCCAAGACTCCACCGCATCGACAAACGACTGAAAATCTGCTTCCTCGACACACTTGGATTCCGTTATCGTCGCGGACCAATCTTCCAAGTGACTTACCAGTTCGCCCCTATCGAGAATCATCAGGGCGCCCTGGATCCGGTGCAATCGTTCCAGCACCTCGGACACCTGACCCGCCTGCACCATCAATCGGAGCTCTTCTTTGTCGGAAATCCACGATTCGATGAACAACGACAGAAGTCGGCTGACACCAGGTGGAGTCAGTGTCAGTTCCTGAACGTCGCCAGGTCCGAGCACGTTTGTCAGCACAAGAGAAAGGTCGCTCAAGGCCGACGGCTTTGTGATGAGCGCATCGAACGGAGTGTTTGCCACGCTTGCGAGTGTCGCATCGGCAGTACACAAAACGACCGGCCACGAGATCCCCGCTGCTCGCAAGTCGGACAACAGCTCCGCTCCGCCCTTGCCCGGCAAATTGGAATCGGTGACGACGAGATCGTAGATCCGGGACTGGCAACGTCGAATGCCATCCTCCGCGCTATAGACGACGTCTACATGTCCGATCCCGAGCATCCGCAATTGATCGCACATCAACTGCGCACTGACTCGGTCGTCCTCAACCACCAGAACGCTCGCATCACTCCACGCACCACCTGTGATCTCGCCGGGACCGTCCGTGCCCTCGCGGCTATCGTCGTCCGCTCCGGAAAGGACCATTTTGATCGCATCGAGAAGCAACTGACCACTGTAGGCGCTGATGATGACGGCACGGCCTGTGGAGATCGGAACAAGCGGCCCGTCCAGTCCGATCGTAATGCGACGGTCAGCGCCAGTCGTTTCAGGCGAATCGTCATGTTCGAGCCAGTCGCGCGCGTCGATGAAAACGGGCGATGCATGCGCTTCCTCCCGCCTGTCATCCTGACCACTCATGACGCGGGCGGCCGGATACCACGCGCTGAGCTGGGCCGCCAGTTGCGCACGCCAACTGGGAATATCGCAATTCACGACGAAATCGATGCCTTGGCCGGCATTGCCGTTGACTCGCGCCGCTGAATCGTGACGAAGCGGCAACACGACGGTGAAAATCGATCCGACACCAACCTCGCTTTCGGCGGTGATACTCCCCCCCATTCGTTCGGCGATTTTCTGGCAAAGAGACAGGCCGAGCCCGGTACCTGCTCGCGAACTTTTGGGCCCGGCCGAGCCCTGGACGTACGGCATAAAAATCTTTTCAATCTCGTCCTCGGGAATACCCCTACCGGAGTCAGCGACGCGGAGCCGAACCTGGCCGTCCTCGGTCGAGCCCAGTGAAACCGTGATCGCCCCGTGAGCTGTAAACTTGACGGCGTTGCCAATGAGATTGGTGACTATTTGCGTGAACCGGTACCCGTCGCAAATCCACGTGCCGCGTAGCGCCGGGTCGATCAGGCAGAGAAGCCGCACGCCGTTTTTCTGCGCGTCAACCGCAAACGTCCGGCTGGCCTGCTCGACGAGTTGATCAATGTGTTGTGGCTGTTCCTGTAGCAGGAACTCGCCTGCCTCGATTCTGGACAGATCAAGCACGCCATTGATCAGCGAAAGGAGTGAGCCAAACGAGTCCTGCGCGATCAATAACCGCGAGCGCTGCTCCTGAGTCAATCCCATCCGCGAAAGCAATTCAAGATTCCCTAATGCCCCGTGCAACGGCGTCCTGATTTCATGGCTCATCGTCGCCAAAAACATTCCCTTCTCATGACTTTCGGCCTGAGCACGCGCTCGAGACTCTCGCAGTCGCCGTTCGATTTCCTTTCGCTTCGCCAAATCGACCATCCCGATCACGAAAACGTCGTCTCCGCGATACTTTGCCTGCGCATAGGCAACCTCGAGATCAGGCTCCATCTCAAACCGGCTTACCACGCCGGAGCGCTCAGCACTTCCCGCGTGAAATCTAACCAGTGCGCCAGCACGTGCAAGTACGTTGTCGGGGCTGGAGTCCTTTTCCCCTTGGTTGGCAAAGGCCATCTGGAGGCTCTGCGCTTCCGCATTCTGCAACAGGATGGCACCGGTCCTCCTGGCCACGACGGTCAAGCTCACTGGCGCGACCTGGATGATGGACCGACTGAACGCCTCGCCCTCTAAAAGGCTATGCAGGCGCTCCCTGGATGGCCGGATCACCTCACGATTCATCCAGAACGCGCCGCCAATGACCAGACCGCACCCGCTCAGCGCAGCGAGTACAACAAGCAGCAGTTGCTGTCTTATTGCGCCCAGAAGGTCGCTCCAGGTATATGCATATACCGCAACCCACTGCGGGCCCGGGACGCGCTGAATAACGAAGAAGCTGCCCTCCCGCCAGATGCGTTGGGGCCGTCCGTTCGCCACCCGATATACCCACGGGTTTCTCGATAGAATTTCCGCCCAATGTGCCTCTTGCGGATTCGTTTCGTCGATACCCAATAGCCGCTGCACCGCGCACGAGACGACAAAAAAATGCGGATCGCCTTCGTTGTGCAGAAAATACTGATTGAATCGATTACATGGAATTGACAATGCGATCGTCGCCTTGCGTTGCTCACCGTCGTAGACGGATGTCGCAAAATACGTGGTCGTCATGTCGTTGAGTGGATCCTTGGATCCGGTCACCCACACAACCTTGCCCTGAACTCCGTTCAAGGCATCGCGCTGCATCTCCCCTTCCACAGCCTCCATGCGTTTGCCAATGAAGTCTTCCGCAGCCTGTTCAGTATTCAGGCGAGCAATCTGGTCCGGTGCGAGCGGCGGAATCGTAGCCAGAAATCGCTTATCTGGCGTATAGATGAAGCCCTCCGATAGCGGAGGCGAGCGGTCCTGATGGGAAAGCGAAAATGTCGACGCATATCTTGCAAGATCGATCAAATTTGACTGGCGACCTGCGTCCATGGGTGAAGTCAGCGTTGACACGACCGAGAATGCACGGGTTGCCGCAGAACCGGGCACTGTCTGAGCTAATTGGTTCGTTCTGGGCAACAGAACCTTCCGCGCCTGCGAGTCACCTGACTCCAGGTATTCCTTTGCAATCTGGTACGTCACTACCAACTGCCGAATGCGGGCCTCGCGCCTGTCGACTTCCTCCTTCAATGCCTCTCGATGCGCCGAAAATTGCTGCGCAAATTCCTCGTGCTGATGTGATATCAGGAGTTCGGTCACGCCTGCGGCGCATACAACGATAAGGCACGTCAGCGTGATGGTCGAAACAATTAGCAGACGCCTTGAAAACGTCAACCTGAGCGGGACGTAAGCTTGGGCCGCCGGCACGATCCCGTCGTCGGCTCCACCCGAAGCTTCTTGTGCGTTGCCGCGCGACTGGCCCATCATCCGAAATGTTCCGCGTAGATGCGGTAAAGGTCTGCTTCGGACCTCGCCCCCAGCTTGTGCATGGCCCTCATCTTCTGGTGGCTGATCGTCTTGATGCTGCGATTCGTATGCATGGCGATTTCCGTAACCGACATCCCGCGCCCCAGCATTCGGAATATTTCGAGCTCGCGCTCGCTAAGCGATTCGATCGAGGTCTGCGCCGCCTGTCCGACCTCAAGCAGGTCGACAGCCACGGCCGGATCAACGAACGTCTGCCCTGCATGCACTCGGCGCACGATTGCAGCCAAGCGTGCGAAATCTTGGCTCGATTTTCTCAGGAAGCCTGCAACGCCCGTATTCATGACGCGAGAGACGAGCAGCGCGATATCTTGATGTGCGGTCAGCACGACGATCGCAACATGTGGATGATTACGCCTTAGCCGCTTGAACAGTGCCACCCCATCCGGCTGCTGATCGCCGCTGAATGAATAGTCGCAGATCAGGACATCGCAAGGCTGCTGTTGCAACAAAAGCAGCAACTCCGAAATTGTCGATGCAACACCGACGACATTGATATCCATCTCGGCCGTCAGGATCGCGGCGACGCCGGTAGAAACTACCGGATGATCATCGGCCACTACGACATTGATGCGACGACGCGCGTTGCCACTATCAGTGGATGCATTCATCAACGTTTTCCTAAAAAACAGCTGTCTGTCCTTTCGGCGCCTAGTTACAACCCTCGTGCTCGCCCTAAGGCCGTCTGTCAATATTAATCGACTTTCTATTCGGATACCGACCGAGTCAAAATACTTGAATATATCTCTTCGAACGTCGCGCCTGTGACCATTGGTATTCACGTTTCCTATGGTAGCTTGCGGAGCGACGGCGTACCGCCATGTGACGGCATTCGCCAGTCAACCTTCTCGGTGTCTCGCCCTAATCATGGAATTTTTGCAATGCACAATAGGCGTGAGTCGCTTTCACGTAGGATACTTGGTCCCAATTTTTACGGAAGTTCGTTCCAGGTACTGAAATCCGACGCAATCCATTGATCGTCACAGCATGTCTGTGACCAATGCCCGAATCAGCGATCGAGGTTCTGCGTGGAGCTCAGTTTGACGCTCCGGAACGTGTCAGTGCATACACATAAGTCGGAAGCCAATCACGTTCGTCGTGGCCTAGGACACCTTGCTCGCCTATTGCAGCCTACCGAAGCGCTCGTTGACCGCGGTCGACATTGCACACGCACTCGCGACGATTGCCAAGGAAAGCTCTTCACCCGATTACTCCTTAGCTGATTTCAGTCTCAAACACCAGGGGCACTGTGCCCGTGTACTTACCCGCCACCGGGACGGCCTTGATTTTGTCGCTCGCCTCCCCGGGCATAATCACCAGCTCGATCGGCGTGCCGCTCTTCGCCTCCTCCTTCGTCGCAACCTCGACAGGATCAGTGCCGATGTCCATGCCGCCGACCTTGGCACCCACCTTGAAGTAGGCTTCCGTGTCGGCTTCGTGGACGAGGCGCGGCCCCGCGGCGTCTGCAAACTTGACCCGCACCTTGCCCACCCCGCTTTTCGCGGTCACCTTCAGCTTCAGAGACTCGAACTTTTTCTGGTCGTCGCCCCACTTGATCGGCTGCTGTTTGGTAAGGTCCCAACCATCCGCCTTGATCTCGATGCTGCTTGCCACCGGTACCTCAGCGGTCAGCTTGATCTCCAATTCCTGCAGCATCAGCGGCGCTGCGTGCGCGGCACCGGCGGTTGCGACCGCACCCAGCAGAAACACGCGGATGATAGATTGATGCATACATATTCCGAGAGTGATTAATAGGGCAGCACATCAGACTGGTGCTGCCAACCACATTTTCGGCACCGAGCCAGTCTGACCCAATCAGACAACTCTTACTTGTGCACTCCCGATTAAGAAAGGGGCACTCATCGGGGTGATCGGTGCCACGCCTCGTGGAGTGCACGGCGGTCGTCGACCAACTGCCCTATCTCTCTGAGTACACCGCTCGCAAGTGGGTGGGTCAGGTCACCGCGCCCTTGCCGGCAACGTTGCGGGGGCATGGAAGATCCCCTTTACGCCCCTGACGCGGCTTGTCCGGCCTCGACATGCATCCTCGTTCGCTTTTCACCTTCGCGCAGTTCGAACTCGCAACGCGAGCCGGCTTCGCACGGCAGCTCCTTCGTTTTCCCCGGGCGGATGTAGTACGCCGTCGGTTCACCGCATGCACCGTTCTTCTCCTTGCACACGCGATAGGCCTCGAGCGTCACCATCGAACTTCCCTTGTTCTCGACGATGCTCTTGCCTCCCTCCGCTTTGAACTCCGTTTGATAGTGCTCATCGCCCGGACGCACGATCACCATGGCCCCGTATCCAGTGAGGACGTTGATGCCCGCGGACAACGATTCCTTGTATTGCTCGATTTCATCGTTGCTCAGCACAAAGTCGTCTTTCGCCTTCGGCACGACAGGTACAAAGCGCACGCGATAGTAGCGCTCCGCGTCGCGCTTGCCGCGATAGAGCAGACGCACCGATTGGGCGCCCTCGGCCGGCACGATCAGGCGAGAGGGACTCGCGATCAGCCCTTGGCCGTCTCGTTGGGTCAGCAGCGCGGAGTCGAGCGGCACCTCTTCCTGCTTGCCGTCTTCGTTGAACACCACCTCGCTCACCTCGACCCGTACGAATGCAGTCGCATCCCCCTTATTCCGGATCCGCTTGAGGATCGATGACTGCTTTCCGCCCATGTACTCAAACATGGGGCCAATGTTGATCGACGGCGTGCCCGCACTGACCGAAAGCGAGCACATGGCCAGTAGGCCAGCAAACATACACTTCGCGAGATTGACTTTCATTCGATACTCCTTTTATCGGCACTGAATGCGATCTCGCCCGATGCTTCCAGGGCCCGTCTTTCGCTCATTGCGTGTGTGCCAGTTCAAAAATATGCAGCGATTGCGTGGACCGGCTGCATGTCAGAGATTCCATTTTCCGCACTCCAGGTTGCGGCGAATATCGGAATAATCTGAAAGCGGCGGCCGCGGCCCTGCTCGCCGCGTCAGTCGGCAATCGCATCAAATACAACAGAGGCCCTTCCCGTATAGGTCGTCCCCGGATGCTGGCCCATCTCTGAGACCCCCTCGCCATCAATGGCGACATGGGCCGTTGCCACGGCATTGTCCAGATACCGGTCGACATCGAGCGAGGCGGGTGCCCGCGTGGTCAGTGGAATCCGACTGAATGGCGCTTTACGGTCAGTGGTCGCGCCGACCACCGTCAACGAAAGGTCTACCGGTACGACCGAGCCATGGGGGTTGCGCATTACGCAGCGGCCTGCTGCGTCTTCACCGTCCTCGCACCGCAGGCTTACCCGCAGCGGCTCGCCCGTAGACAGTCCGTACATGACGTCACGCTCGATCCTGGTTAAGGGCTTGCCTTCGGCTATCCAGTTCAACCAGCCCTGAGCAGGGGCGAGCTTGACATCGTTACCCGCGCCCGAGTCCGTGATCATGAATTTGTGGCGCACCTTCAGGACGAACGCGACATCAACGCTCGATCGCGCCACGTGACCATGCGCGCCGAAGTCGAAATCCTTTCCCGGCCCAACCGTGAAGGTGTGCACCCCTTGGTAAGTGCCGTTGGGCAGCGATACGGGATCCGGCGTGACGAGCTCGTAGGCCACGGCAAGTGAACTTCCATCGAGGACGACCGCGCCTGCGGGAAGCGACTGGCGAGGGGTCTTGAAACAGCCCCCGCCGTCGCGAGGCAACCGCCAGCCGAACCGGTAGGCATTTGCCGTGGCCATAGGCTGGACGGAGAGCGCCGTACATCCTGCCGGCGGCTGTAGCCAACTGCCTCCATTCCAAAGGGCCGCATGTGCCGTTTCAGCGCTTCCTGCCGGCGTACCGGTCAGTTGGTACACATCCGGCCGGAGCGTGTATTGCCCGATCATGCCCGCGACCCGGAAGGTGACTGCAGTGACCCGGTTCGTGCGTTCGTCCCTGAGTTCGACGCGAATCGGATTAGCCGGCGCCCGAAGATATACGCCGTCCTGCCCATTCGCACCGCTATCGAGTGCACCGTAGCTCACATCGCCCACCGGCAGGTCGACAGTCGTCACCCCTGCACAGCCACCGGGATCGGCCGCACAAAAGCCTGCCGGCCTCGTGATATTGCGAAAACCGTTTTCGCCTTGGGTCTGCGCCCCAGGCAGGTATTCAGCCTCGATCGACACATCGGCGGCACACGCGACAGTTGCGCCAGCTAGCACCAAAACCGAACCGGCCAGCCATCGCATGAGCACGATGAGCGCTCGGGCGGTGGATGCGCGCGCGCCTCGATTGGCGCTTCCCTTCTGATTACCCCTGTTCATCACGGCTTTCCCCTGAATCGGCATTGGTCTGCTCCTGTTCACACTCCAACTCCCCGACAATCAGAGAGTCACCTTCCATTTGATGGTCCTGCGGCTTCAGGTGAAGCGTGCAGAGCGGCTTGCCTCCTTGCTCGACCTTTACGACCGGCTTGGCATGACTTACTTCGAGCGCAAAAAATCCGTCGGTCTCGGTGACCGACCGACCCGCGGGGCTGGACAGGTGAGCTGCCCGTACCGGCTTGCCCGAATGGTCGACCAGTCGACCTATCACCGTCATCGTTTTCATGACGTGTACCTTCTCGTACCCGACGCCGCCCTTGTTCAGGTGGTAATGGGTCGCGGCCGGCTGCAGCGTCGCCGCCGGAGCCTGCGATCGATCGAAGAAATACTGGAGTCGACCCGCGCGATAAGCCGAGACGGGAACCAGATTGCGACCCGGGCGCAGTTCAATGCTGCCCCCCGCGGTGTCCTGGGCACGCACCTTGACGTCCTCGAAATCGGATGCCAGGTCCACAATCACCGCGGACTCGCCGTTGAAGGCGTTGCCTTTGCCGGATACGGCAGCGGACTTGCCGTTCGTGCCAACGGTACTGGACAGGTTCATCCCGCCGGCAATGCCACCTTCCTTGGACGAGCGCTGGAGGAACGCATCGCCGCGAGCCACCGAATGTTCGAACTGCGTGGTGGCCCCCATGCTCAGGCCATACCGGTCGACGGTTCCGTTCGCCCCCACCGACTTGAAGAAGCCACCGTCGAGCTCCTGCCGTACGCCCAGCGACGCATAATGATCACGTTGGCCATCCGTGCCGCTTCGCGTTCCGAGGTTCACGTTGTAACTGCGTTTTTCCTTACCGAGCGCAATACTCAAGCCAAGATCGACGCCTCTGTTGCGAGTTCTCGCTAACGTCCCGGTGGGACGATCGAAGCCGGACACACGCCAGGTGAGATCGTTGCCGAACAACCTATGTCGATGCGAAACCGACAGGTCGACACCGAGGCCGCTCGTCGCGCCGCTGGCGTATGAAGCGCGCGACATGATGCTCGTTTGCGGCGTGAAGCGATGGCTCCACGTAATCGCCGAGTCCTGCACCTTGCCGCTGCGCACGGCCGAGCGCACATTCCGATGGCGCCGGTCGCTGCGTTGCCAGCGCTGGCTGTGGCTCAGCGATACGCTCCCGTCCCGGTACGGCATCAGGATCTGCACATCGCCGCCCACTCCGTGTTTCGACGAGTGGTACACATTCCAATAAGTTCGCGCACGATCCGTAAACTGCCAATCAAGCGACGCGCCGAATACGTTTGCGTCGGCCACATGCTGCGCCGACGCACCGAGCACGACCCGAGGGTGCGCGAGGTAGTTGATCGCGCCGCCCGCGGTGAACGCGTGCGAGCGATCCTCGCCGATCAGGTTGCGTTCCTGTCCAGCAAAAAATACGTACTTCCACCGTTGTGTGGGATCGCTCCAAGCCGTGGGTTTGTAGACGAGCTCGTTCTGCGTGGACGTAACCTGACCATCTTCAACGAGCCGGACCTCCACTTCGTAAATGCCGCTGGGTAGCGGGCGCGTATCGACAACCTGCAGCCCCGGTTGCACCGATTGACTGTGGATCAACGCGCCATTGCGGTAGATTTCCACCATGCCCTGGCGATTCGCGGTCACATAAACGGGATAGAGGCTCGGGCGCGCGCCTTCGACCTCGCGTGCCTCGGAGGTACCAAACATCACTCCGAGCGTCGTCGCCGCGCCTCCGCCTGGCATGCGGGGAGGCCGGATACCCGTTGCCAGGTCCGGCGTAAAGAAGCCTGCGCGCGCGAATTTTCCCTCGAATTCGCGCTGCGCGTACAGGCGGGGCACCGAGTATTCAATCTCGCTGGCTCGCCGCATGCCGCGATTCTGCGTCGCCTGCAATCCGGTCGTGATGGACCAGTTTCCCACGCTGCCGACGGCGTCGAACGAATACCGCCCGCCGATTTCACGACCTTGGCCACCCGTGAGATTCAGGTAGTTGTATGTAATCAGGCCGGTGCTTCCACTGGCCGGCAGCGGGTGATACTTCTTCTGCTCACCATCCTGTTCCGCACGGCGCGTCACGATGGATAAAACGGAGTCCTGTAGGTTGTAGTGAAGTGCGAGCACACCGTCGCAGTTGGTCTCGCAGGCGCCGAGCGCACGCGGCTCCCGGAGAAATTTTTCGATCAGCTCGCGATCGGCCTGTTCGACGTCGTTGCGCCGCTCATCCGAGAGCGCAACCAACTGGACCTTTCCATCGCGACTCAACGTGATCGTGCCCTCTCCTGCCGACTGGCCATCAAAATCGATGCGCACAACCAGCGGCGAATCGAACAGTTGCTCGAGAAAATCCGCCGGAAGCTGCTCCGCCTGCTCGAACAGGTCCGTTCCCGAGCCGGCAACCTCCGCACGCGCGAACGCGCCCTGTTGGCACAGCGCACCAATGGCAAGAAAAATTGCAACGTTGATCTTGCTCATTTTTGGCATAGCTGCTCCAACATTGGTTAAATTTCGTTAAATGGATAACCCGGCAGATGCGCGAGACAACCGAAACCGGACACGCCGTATTGGCGAAATGCGCCACAAAGCCGCGCGAGCAAAATCACCCAGCGGACGCGGAGATCTATCGGTATGGACGACCTGGAAGCACAACGCCGACGGGATGCGGTCGGTGTCGACAGATGAAATTATGAGAAATTGAATGGTCGAAACGAATCAGAGAATTCTGATTTAGGAGGCCGGGACATCGATGAAGCAGCTTGAGAAAGCGGCGGATTATTAAATAATGAAAAGCGTCGCCGGCTTGCTTGGACAGGCTAGCGCCATACTGGTATGCAATGGCCATTGAACCGGCGCCTGCAGAAAGACGGATAGGCCTCTATTAAAGAGGCCTATCCATCGTCGTGCGCTGGCAGCGAGGGCAGCATACGCACGCGCGGAACCCCCCCCCTTAAGACGCGACTTCAGTCTCGAAAATCGCAGTCATCGTGCCAGTGTAGGCACCGCTACGCGGGACGCCGTTCGGAGCGTGAAGGCTCAATCGGACACCTGCCCAGTTGCCTTTGGCGGCCGCCTCGGCCGTCAAAGCAAGCTGCCCCTCGCTGCGATTCATCATCCCCCAACCAATCCATCCCCCAGTCGCCTTGGTCACATTCGCTCGGACCTCGATAAAGTCGTCGCCATTATCGTGTAAGAGCACTCCGCGAGTGTCCTTCGACGGGGTTTTCCCCTGCAGAGGAGACCGGAGCTTAATACGAACCGGTCCATAGGTACTCTTTACGTCCCACTGAACCTCCACCAGTGTAGGCGTCTCCTCGCCGCCCCAGGCGTCTGGCGCGGTCAACTTTACGTTGGCGCCATCCCAGTCGCCCCTGTGCTTTACTTCAAAGACATCTTGCGTCGGAACTTCACCAGCGATCTGGACCTTGAGCTCGATCGGGTCCAGGTTCGCCGCATACGCGGACATCGCGCACGCACTGGCAGCAATTGCCAAAATCAGCTTCTTCACCCCAACACTCCTTACTCGACTTCCGTCTCAAACATCAGCGGCACCGTACCCGCATAGTTGCCCGCCAGCACGTCCTTCTTGATCTTGTCGCTCGCAACCCCGGGCGTGATCACCAGATCGATCGACTTGCCGTTCTTCGCCTCGTCCTTCGTCACAACCTCGACGGGTTCAGTGCCGACGTCCTTATCGCCGACCTTGGCACCCACCTCGAAGTAGGCTTCCTCGTCGCCTGTGTGGACGAGGCGCGGCACATCGGCGTTGGAGAACTTGACCTGCACCTTGCCCACGCCGCTTTTCGCCGTCACCTTCAGCGTCAACGGGTTGAACTTCTTGTCGTCGTCGCTCCACGCGAGCTTCTGCTGCTCAGCATGGTTCCAGCCCTCCTCCGTGATCTCGAAGCCGCCCACCACCGGCACCTCGGCGCTCAGCTTGATATCAAAGGTCTTCTGCTTGACTTCCGCGTGCGCGGCACCGGCGATTGCAACCGCGCCCAGCAGACACGCACGAATGATAGATTGATGCATACATACTCCAAGAATGATTAATAGGGGCTGCGCAATAGAGTGCGCCCTGCCAACCACATTTTCAGCCCCTGGCCAGCCGGACCCAATCAGACAACTCTTATTTTGTGCACTGCCAGTAGGATAGGATTGCTAATAGATATTAACGAAGCCGCCCCTTGTGGATCTCACGACGGCCGTCGACTTGCGGCTACGCATATCGATTGACTGGCCAGTTCCCAGTCTCAACCCGAACTGCCGCCTAGAGCCGAGGTTAGTATTTATGCTTCGCGTCGTGTGCCAGCACGAATTGCGGAGGCGTCAGAAAGTAGCCTTGCCAGCGAGCAAGCTTTACACAAAATACTCAGGCGCACCGCAAATACAACACCCTTTAGGACAAGCCAGCGCCGTGCTGGTACGCAATGGCCATTGAACTGGGGCCTGCGGAAAGACGGATTCGCCTCGACTTATGGGGACGAATCCGTCGTCGTGTGCTAGCGGGGAGCGCCGCACAGGCACGTGCGAAAGCATCACCTGAACCCTAGACCCCGGTCTCGAAGATCGCAGTCATCGTGCCAATGCAGGTACCGCTACGCAGAGTGCCGCCAGGACCGCTAAGACGCAAACGAAGCCTGGCCTTCAACGCAAAGAACCACGAGTTTCATAGAAAATCCCTCTGCGCCACAAATTTGCGCCGAAGAATACGAGTCTAGCCCACGCCAAGGCACGGACCAAACTCACTCCTCAAACCCGGTCTCGAAGACCACGGGAAACGTTCCACTGTATGCTCCGGGCCGCGGCGCTTTAGGCGTTGCCCACAGTGACACCCTGGCCAGCCCCCCCGTCTTCGCTACCTCTGCATCAACAACGTTGCGCCACTCCCCCCGATAATAGGGGCCTACCATGCCCCCATTGTTGAGCATCGAGACGTTCCAGCCGACCTGCATAGCGTCGCCACTAGCGTTTTTAATATATACGCCCTCACCCAAATTACCGGCCAGCATGCGGACTGCACCATAGCTGCTGCGCACCTTCCAGCCCAGGGTCACCTTTGACGAGCTGCCCTTCGCCCACCCTTCCGAATGCGTAAAAACAACGTTATCCAAATCCCCGCTGTTCACCGTAACCTCAAAGAAATCCTGCGAGGGCACCTCGCCTTTGATCTCAACATTGAGATTGATCGGGCCCGGATTTCCCGCATACACTGCCACTGCATATGCGCTCGCAGCAATTGGCAAAATCAGCTTCTTCACCCCAACACTCCTTACTCGACCTCAGTCTCAAACATCAGCGGCACCGTACCCGCATAGTTGCCCGCCAGCACGTCCTTCTTGATCTTGTCGCTCGCAACCCCGGGCGTGATCACCAGATCGATCGACTTGCCGTTCTTCGCCTCGTCCTTCGTCACAACCTCGACGGGTTCAGTGCCGACGTTCTTATCGCCGACCTTGGCACCCACCTCGAAGTACGCGTCCACGTCCTGTTCGTGGACGAGGCGCGGCACATCGGCGTTCGAGAACTTGACCTGCACCTTGCCCACGCCGCTTTTCGCCGTCACCTTCAGCGTCAGCGGGTTGAACTTCTTGTCGTCGTCGCTCCACGCGAGCTTCTGCTGCTCAGCATGGTTCCAGCCCTCCTCCGTGATCTCGAAGCCGCCCACCACCGGCACCTCGGCGCTCAGCTTGATATCAAAGGTCTTCTGCTTGACTTCCGCGTGCGCGGCACCGGCGATTGCAACCGCGCCCAGCAGACACGCACGAATGATAGATTGATGCATACATACTCCAAGAATAATTAATAGGGGCTGCGCAATAGGATGCGCCCTGCCGACCACATTTTCAGCTCCCGGTCAGCCTGACCCAATCAGACAACTCTTATTTTGTGCACTGCCAGAAGGATAGGATGGCTAATGGAGATCATCGAAGCCGTGCCCAACCGAGCGCCGGTGTTCGCCGACTAACGGCTACGCATTGCAATTGATCACCAGGACGTCGAGCGAGCGTCACCGCCTGGGGTACGGCCCGACGCCTAGCGTCATCGAGACAAAAGATCAGTGCAATCGCGCAATGCGGCCGGTGTCTTTAGTGCATCGTCGCCGTTCGCGATGGCAGACGCCACGAGAGAGGCACTCAACATCACAAACTCCGAGGTGCCGTAGCCCAACCTCTCTGCGGCCCGCTCGACATGATGATAGTCACCGGGATGGACCTCCAAAACGACTACCTTGTTTTCGCATCGATTGTTATTCACCGAAGCCCTCTCCTTTCATTTCCAGTGGGCAAGTTTTTGAACCCTGTCGGCGGAGTCCAATGAGGAAGATGATGGTACCGACAGTGGCAAGCCAGATCGATCAGAAATGTCTCAAAAGAGCGTCGGATTGGTGTCGGCGCAGGCTTCGAGCCAGCGGCGTTGAAGAACTGTCGGGATGACGTGAGCAGCCCGGCGACCGTCATCGATGAGCGCCGCCCCGGTGCCAGGCCGCTCGGTTCCAACTTCTGCCGGAGGTATCCGGAATTCCGTGTGTGAGGCGCGTTGAGATTCGGGCCCCAATGTTGAATTATTCAGGGTAGAGCAGCGCGAAATAGGTCATCGCGCTCTTCCAATCGGGCCGGGAATCCGCGGGGCCGCGCTGGCGGCCGCCGTGGCGATTTCTAACCTGGATGTGCGGATGGCACTCGGAGTGACCAGGCCGCGGCCGCTGAATGTCTACCACTGCGAGGTACGGGTGGCGATCGACGACCTGATTGCCAAGTGAGCACTGCGTGGTATCGCAATCTGGAAGCGTAACCACTTGCTCGCCGGCTCGGACCCTCGCGTCGAACGCGGCAACAATGGATAGTCTGATTGGCACGGCGCCATTGAGCGACCTCGATCCCGGGACCGACTTCACATACGTGCCTGCCCGCGTCGGACCTATCCGGCAGCACCGCGGAAATATCGATACGAGGTCCCACGGCGACTGAGATCGAGCAACTGCTCCTGCTGCTCGATCACGTCGATGATTGTCGTCGTTAAGGTCAAGCACGAGATGAGGCAAACCTCAAGCCTTTCCTCGCCTCACACCGTCAATGCCTAAGTAGTGCTTCGACTCTCCCGCGGCTCAGACCAAACAACGTCGACGTGACGACGGACAGCACTTTGAAGTCTGCCGACTCAGCCAGCGCATCCGATACCGACTGAATGTCCGTCGCCGCCTGCGCGACTGCGGGCCCGTCCTTGCCGCCTTGCAGGGCTTGTCCCGCGGTATCGAGTTGTGCGCGTAGCGTGCGGTCCGCTTGCGTCAGCCCGTCGAGCGCGTGCACCACGTCGCGCAATGCCGCGCGCTGCGACACGCGGTCGGTAACTTTCCAGCGCGCTGGATCAACGACTTCCGGCGCCGCGTCGACTTGCGCGCGGCTGGGACGGCCTCCGGGGAACCGCCGGCCCTCACCCTGCACCATAAGGTGATCGCGCACGGTGGGCCAGCGCAATTCCGCCACCGTGAAATCGATCTGGCCGTCGACTGCCAGCGTTGCGCGAACACCCGTGCACGCCAGTGCATGGTCCAGCTTGCGCGACAAGGCGGCTGCGTCGAGCGGCGCATCTCCAAAGCTGACCGATACCGGCTGCTTGCCCAAGCCGGCCGGGTGGAAAACGAGCGTTTCCGCGCCGCCGCTTCGCCATTGCTCGACATCGAGCGCGCGCATGCGGAACGTACATACTGCATCGGCAGCCGGACGCACCACCAACTGCGCATCCAGTACGCCGCCCGCCCGCACCGCGCGGTCGCGCCAGAGCGCACCGAATTTCGCGATAAGCGCTGCAGCACCGTCGCCTCTGTTTTCCGCACCGCTCAAGGCCACGCTGATCGCCCGCTTCAACCCGCGCAACTGCCCAGCGGCCGTCTCGACAAACGCCAGCGCGCGCTGCGCGACAGTCACGTCGGCGTTCAGTTGCGCGTGGTGCGCGGTGAAGGCGGCCGACACGTCCTGGAAGCGCGGTGCCACGGCGGAAATGCCCGAGGTCGGTAGGTGGACAATCGGAACCGCAGTAGCTGCGGCCGCTTCCTTCGCATGAGCACCACGCTGCGCGCGGCTGGCCCCATGCACATCGTCACGCCGGGAAACCCGCTGACCGCGAACGGGTGTGGTAGACCCCATCTTCATGAACGAGGCCTCATATTGCGTCGAACAGCGACAACTGCGTCATGCGCGTGTAAATCGCGTACGAACCTTTCACGGCTGCGACGTAGTTGTTCAACTGGTCGATCGCCTCGGCAAAGTCCAGTTCTCCTACCAGACTAACGGCTTGCCCGTTGGCGACAAGCTGCGCTGAATGATTCTCGCTCATCAGATCCAGCGTGTTCTGGGCACCGCCTAGATCAGTAATCTTTACGCTCAATGCATCGATACCGTTGCGCTTGACCGCGTCCAATGCCGCCGTCACGACGCCTCGCACCGCCGGTGCACTCGGATTGACTTCAGGATCCTCCATCGCCTCAATCGCCGCTTCCAGCTTGTTCATCACATCGGCCAGAGGCTCGACCGTGACGTTGGCGCGCTGCGTGACACCGTGGCCGATCACCACTTGCTGCAGTTCACCATTGCCGGCGTATGAGTAGCGGCTACCGACAGGCGCGGTCGCGTCATACGCTATCGGCGCCGTATTTGTTTGCGAGCCGGAGAAAAGAAAGTTGCCATCGCCATCCTTGGCATTGGCGGCCTGCTTGAGATTGTTGAGCCGCATGCGCAGCGGCCCGGCGAGCGCATTCAGATCGGCCGCGCTGCGACTCCCGTCGGCGGCAGACAGCAATGAATCGTGTACGGCCATCACTGTGTCAAGCATGCCGTCGAGATGCACCTCATTCTTTTGCAAGCGCACCGACAGCGTGTCGATGTTCTTTTGATAACGCTGAAGCATCGAGGTGTCGCGCTCAATCAGCAGCAACCGCGCGGCCGCAATCGGATCGTCCGATGCGCGCTGCACTCGCTGGCCCGTTGATATCTTGGACGTGAGATCGGCGGCTTTGCTGTTCGACGCGCGCAGCGTCGCGAGCATGGTGTTGCCGAAGTGTTGACTGGCGATACGCATGGTGCTCTGTTCAGAACGAATCCCGACTGCAATAGCTTTCCTGTGATCGCACCTAGGCTCCGATCAAACGGTCTACGCGCGACGGCCTCCCGATAGAATGCGCCGACTCGCACCTGTTTCTCCGAACGAACCCGAAACCCGTAGCACCATTCAGATTGAGTGAATCCGGAGCTACCCAGCCTTCAACCACATGCGATTACTTTGCAATCTTTCGACGTTCTCCCTGTGTTAAATGTTAGTCATCGACGCGCCGTGCCGCCGCTTGCGCCGACTTCACGGTCACGCAGCCATTCCGGCATGGGCGACCACACGCCGTCATGCCGATCGCACCGGATTCCCCCAATGCAGCGACAATTGCGATCGCCGAACCGGGGCCTTTGACGCCGCTCGCCTTAGAGAGAACGGCTTCCTAGCGACCCTTCATGGCTCGCACCGCTCGCAGGTGCGAGCCATCCATACCATTCCTCTTAGAAAGCGCGCATCGTCGCGTCGAACAGTTCCTTTGCGACGGAAATCACTTTCATGTTGGCCGAGTAAACCTGAAGGGCCTCGGAAAAATTGACGGCTTCCTCGTCCATGCTGACCCCGGACAGCGACTGCCACGCTTCTTCCGCTCGCTGCCGGACACTAACGGCAATTGCCAAGCTAGACTGGTTCTGCTCACTCTGCGCACCGAGCTTCCCGACCAGCAGCACGTACGCGTCGCCCAACGAGGCCTCCCCGAAGCCCGGCAGGTCGACACGGCGGGAACGCAGTTCGATCAGCTTGAGAAGATTGTCACTGTTGCCAGGGGCCTTTGGATCGCCCGAAAAGCCGAGTTCCTCGGGCTTCATCTCGTTAGCTGTAAGGTGGCCCGTTACCGGATTGAACGTGAACAGCGCCTTGCCCGGCGAACCTCCCATGCCGAAGCCTGCGGTGACCTGCTCGTTAAAGCTGCCTGCAAGTTCGGCCGCCAGCGAGCGAATAGCCTCCATCTGTGGCAGCAGCGTGTCCTTTGCAAAAGACGACAGGCCACCCAGCTCACCGCCGACCTTCGCACCGTCCACCGGATACTGCGTGCCGGCCAGTTCCAGCTTGAGCTCGAACGTGCCGCCGGACAGCGTTTCCACCCTCATCTTTGCGACCTGATGGCCCGCAATTAGCGGTGTACCGCCCACAAGACTCACGTCGACGGTGCCGTCGGGCTGACGAACGGTGCGGATATCGACCAGCGCCGACAACTGGTCGATGGCCTGGTCGCGCTGATCGATGAGCTCGGATGGTGCGCGACCGTTGGCTTCCGCTTCGGCTACGAGACGGTTCAGCTCGGCGGCAGTTCGGGAAAGACCGTTGATCTGCTCCACGGTGGCCGCGCTCTGTTGGCGCAGCGTATCGAGCTGGCCACGCATCATCTGCTGCACACCGTTGAAACTCTTCGCCATGCCACCGGCGGCCAGTAGCACCTGCTGCCGCAGCGCAGAGTTAGCCACATCGGCGCTGGCCGCATCCAGCGCGCCAAAAAACTTGCCCATCGAGACTTTGATGCTGCCGTCTTTGAGCCCCATCACTTCCTCGAGCTGACGGAAGTACGATTCCACCGCACGGTGCTCGCCGACCGATCCGTGCGAGGCCCACTTCTGTTGAGTGTTGGTGTGATCGCCGAACCGGATCACCGAACTCGCATCGACACCGCCACTCACGCGCGGGGTTCGCAGCACACCCTGGCGCGTGTATCCGGCGGTCTGCTGGTTTGCCGTGTTGCGTGCCGATCTATCCATTGCTGCTCGCGCTCCGAGCGCGCCTGACAAGCCAATTCCGGTAATGTTCATAGTGAGGTAAGTGCAAAATGTGTGGCTGCGAACGTGTCAATGCGTCAGTCTTTCGACGGCATCGCGTCAGGCGGAAGCATCTGCGCAACCAGCGTGTCCGCGATGCCAAAGCCACGTTGCTTCGCGATAGCATCGGCCACCGCACGGTTCGCATAGTCAATCATTGCTTCGCTGGAATGGTCGGCAAAGCCATTGTCTGCCTTGAGCTGGTCGGTCGCCTTCTTCATTTCGCTCAACATCTGTGCGATGAAAAGGCCTTCGAATTTCACGGCCGCATCTTCCACGCGCGCGCAGTAATCTGCATCCGTTGCCTTGACAGCCGCGGTCTCGATCGAAGCGTACTGGGCGTGTGGCAGGTATCTGGGTTCAAGCGTCATAGTCGTATCCTTCGTCAGATCACCACTAGGTCCCCCGTCAGCGCGCCAGCTTCGGAGAGGGCTTGTAGGATCGCCATTAGGTCATCTGGCGTGGCACCGGTGCGGGTGATCGTGTCGACGATCGCTTGCAGGCTAGCGCCCGATGTCCACTGAAACGCATTGCCGCCCGCCTGCGTCACCCCGATCTCGCTAACGGGCGCCGTCACGGTGCTGCCGTTGGCGAATGCGTTCGGCTGGCTGACCATCGTGCCTTCGGCGATCGTTACCTTCAGCGAACCGTGCGAGACGACCGCCGGTTTGACCGTCACTCCCTGACTGATAACGACCGTACCGGTGCGCGAGTTAAAGACAACGCGCGGCACCTCTGCGCCTTTACTCACCTTCAGCGCGTTCAGGCGGGCAACGAACGCCACGCGCTGGCTCGGCACCTGGGGGGCAACGACATCCACCGAGGTAGCGTCCACGGTGCTGGCGACTTCGCTGCCGAGTGCGTTGTTGATTACTTCGGCGATACTGGAGGCTGTCTGGAAATCCGGACGTTTCAGGTTCAAGCGTACGGTAGGCGTATCGGCGAAATCGGTGGCAATCTCCCGCTCGATCGTTGCGCCCTTAGGAATCCGGCCCGCGGTGGGCGTATTGATGGTGACACTAGTGCCGCTGCGCCCTTGCACATTCAGACCTGGAATCACCAGGTTGCCCTGTGCTAGCGCATAAACGTCGCCGTCCGCTGCACGCATGGGGGTCATCAGCAGTGTTCCGCCGCGCAAGCTCTTCGCATCACCGAGCGATGAAACAGTCACGTCCACTTTCTGGCCGCGGCGATAGCCAGGCGGGAAAGTCGCACTCACTATCACCGCGGCCGCGTTGCGCGAACGCAGGTTGATATTTTCCGGCAGTCGCGTGCCAAATTGCTTGAGCATATTCGTCAGCGATTGGGCGGTGTACTTGGCTTGCGTGCCGTCACCCGATCCGGCCAAGCCCACCACGATACCGTAGCCGACAAGCGCATTCTCACGCACCCCCTCTACGTCGACCAGGTTACCGACGGTCTGAGCGTGCGCTTCAATTGTGCTACTTAGCGCGATGCCGATTACGATAGCCAGGGCGGCGGCACGGATTGCTAGTCGGGTTGGTTTCATCGTTTCATCCTGTGGTCGATCGCGCGTCGACCTGGTTCGGTCCGTTCGTCGTCGCCGACTCAGAACGGCATCCACGGGCTATTGAAGAATCGGGTCAAAATGCCGGGCTGGCTCGCATCCGCCAGCGACCCACGGCCCGCGTAGGTGATGCGCGCATTCGCCACGCGTTGAGATGACACACGATTGTTCGAATCGATGTCGGCAGCACGCACGTACCCAGCCAAACGTACGTTCTCTTCACCCTGGTTCAGCACGAGGCGCTTCTCGCCCCGCACTTGCAGCAGGCCGTTGGGCATCACGCGCTGCACCACCACCGT
Organism: Burkholderia sp. AU30280; assembly: GCF_020420125.1. NCBI lineage: Bacteria > Pseudomonadati > Pseudomonadota > Betaproteobacteria > Burkholderiales > Burkholderiaceae > Burkholderia > Burkholderia sp. AU30280. The sequence continues at coordinate 211,537 of NZ_JAIZRY010000005.1, read as the reverse complement.
CACCGAGCCGCGCAGTGTGTTTTGCTGCGAGCTGGAACCCGCGCCGTTGAACCCGCTCTTCGTGCCTAGTTCGGCCTCGACTGGCAGCGCCTTGCCGAACAGCGACGGCTTTTTTGCACTGAGACTACTGTCCTTGCCGACCTGCGTGCCACTCTTCTTGCTCGCCTGGGTCGACTCTTCGAGCTCCACCGTCAACACGTCGCCGGCGCGGAAAGCGCGCACGTCAGACGTGAGCGACCACGCCTGATCAGGAACCAGCACGCCACCCGCCGTGCCTCGACGGACATCGAAAGCGGTATCGGGCATGCTGTCGTCGAAGTCCGGCAGCAAACGATCGAACGGGCCGGTCGCACAACCACCCAGCAAGGCCAGCACACCGCCCATGGCAACGAAGCGCGTAACCGTCATCAGCGTGCAGCCTGCGACAGGTACTGCATCATGTTGTCGGCAGCCGACAGCACCTTGGTGTTCATCTCGTAGGTGCGTTGGGCAGCGATCATTTCGACCATTTCTTCCACGGCCAATACGTTGGAACCCTCGAGTGCACCTTGCTTGATCGTTCCAATCCCATTCTGACCGGGCTCGCTTTCGGTGGGCGCACCGCTGGCAACGGTTTCTGCATACAGGTTGCCACCCAATGCGAGTAGGCCAGCCGGATTCACGAATTGGACAAGCTGAAGTTGGCCGACTTCGGCCAGCATCTTGCCTGCGCCCGTCGAAACCGATACCGTCCCGTTATCGCTGATAGTGATACCCACCGCCTCAGGCGGAATGTCGATACCCGGCACGAGGGGCAGGCCCTGTGCATTGGTCAGACGGCCCTGGTCGTTCAGACGCAACTGCCCGGCGCGCGTGTAGCCCACTTCGCCGTTCGGCATTTCCACCTGCAAAAAGCCATTGCCGACAATGGCCACGTCAAGCGGCTGGCCGGTCTCCTGGAGCGCGCCAGTGGTGAACACCTTTTGCGTACCGGCAATCCGCGTGCCGTTGCCCAGTTGCACACCCGGCCCCGTTGCGTTGTCCGATACCTGAGCGCCGGGCTGGCGCTCGGCACGGTAGAACAGGTCTTCGAAAACGGCACGATCGCGCTTGAAGCCGACCGTGTTGACGTTCGCAAGGTTGTTGGCAATCGCCTGCAGCTTCGCGTCCTGGGCCTGGATGCCCGTCTTGCTGATCCACATTGCGTGATTCATCGTTGCCCTTTAGTGTTGGTTGATTCGTTTGACGCAGGCCCACCCGACCGCTTACCCGCGGATAAGCCGGTTGCCGGCATCGGCCATTTCATCGGCCACCTTGTATAGCTTCATCTGCATCTCGAATGAGCGCGTAAGCGACATCGTTTGCATCATTTCTTCGACGGCCGACACGTTACTGGCTTCCAAATGACCGCCCTTGACGGCCACACTGTCGTCGGCCGCATAGTCGGTACCGGTGCTCGAGACGATGAGGCCCTGCGCGTTCTTCACCAAGTCAGTCGGCTCCGGGTTCACCAGCAGCAGGCGACCCGCGTCCTGGATATCCTTCTCGCCTGCCGTCACTACGGAGATCGTGCCGTCCGCGCCGATCGTCAACGCGTCGTGCTCGGGCAGCACGATCGGGCCGCCTTCCCCCAATACGGCGTTACCGTTCAGCGTAAGTGCGCCGTCACCGTCGAGCGTGAGCGCGCCAGCTCGCGTGTATGCCACGCCCTGAGCGGTTTCCACCGCAAGATAGCCGGCTCCGTCGATGGCCACGTCCAGCGTGCGACCCGTTTCGCTGATCTTGCCCGGCTCGTGATTCACATGCGTTGATGTGAGCGTTGCGTGGTAACGCGAGTCGTAGCCATAACCCCTGGCCGCCTGACTCGTCACACTGGCCAGATCGGCGCGAAAGCCACTGGTCTGCGCGTTGGCAAGGTTGTTGGCTCGCACGTCGAGCGCGCGCAGCGAATGCTCAGCGCCCGTCATCGCGGTGTAGAGGAAATTGTCCATCGCGTTACAGCGCCTGCATCAACGCGCGCATCATTTCGTTTTCGGTCGACAGCACCTTCGAGTTGGCCTGGTAGTTCTGCTGCGCGCCCATCAGGCTCACGAGCTCCGCGGTCATGTCGACGTTCGACTGCTCGACTGCGCGCACGGCGAGCTTACCGGCCATGCCGGTGCCCGGCTTGCCGACCAGCGGTTCACCGGTAGAAGAACTGGCCTGCCAGCCGGAACCGTCCACCGGAACCAAGCCGTTTTCGTTCTGGAACGTCGCGATGGCCAATTGGCCGGCCGACAGCTTCTTGCCGTTGCTGTACTGCACCTCGATCGAGCCGTCCTCGGCCAGCGACACACCGGTCACGGCGCCTGCCTTGTAGCCGTCCACACGATTCTTGTCGGTGGTCTGTTTGCCGCCAAACATCGTCGTGCCGGCGTAGTTGATTGCAATCGACATCGGTGCGGCATCGGTGGGCGTGCCGAGGTCAAGTTGAACGGTGGCAGTCGGCGTTACCAACTTGCCCGTGTTGTCGAAGCTCAGCTCCGCGGGGTTGCCGACATTCTGACCGTCCATCGCGTAATAGACCTGCATCTTGTTGCCCGCATCCTTCACGAAATACTGGGTGACGGTGTGCTCGCGACCGAGAGAATCCGTCACAGTGGCGGCCGATATGCCGTTGTACGACTTCGGATCGTCCTTGTTGAATGGCGAAACCGTCGGCTTGGTCCAATCGGCAGACATATTGCCGACGTATTCCAGCGAACTGCTCGCCTGTGCGGGAATCGAGCCCGTTGGAATCGTCAGGCTGCCCAGGGCCCCGTCAGCACCGTACCCCTGCACGACGCGGCTCATGAAATCGGTCACGTTGCCGTTCTTATCAATGTTGAACACACCGGCGCGTGAATACACCATCGAGCCGTCGGTGTCGCGAGAGATGAAGAACCCTTTGCCTGCGATCGCGGCGTCCAGGCCGCGACCCGTCGCGGAGAAATTCCCGGTGACGTCCATCGACTGCGAGGTCGAACCGATCGATACCCCGGACGGCATCGCATTGATGTAACTCGACGCGAAGTTGGCACGGCCCGATTTAAAGCCCAGCGTGCCACTGTTGGCGATGTTGTTACTGATTTGGTTGAGCTGCCCGTTGATGGCGTTGATGCCGGCGAGCGCGATGTTGAAACTCATGACTGGAACCTCTTTGAAATGGGGAGACTCTGGGGAGGCGCGGTTTCCGAAGACATACGCTGCGGGTTTGAGCGGCCGAGAAAGCGGGTGATATCAGCGGCCTCCGCATCACCAATGCCCGCGATCGTCAAGATCACGCGGCCATCCGTTCCGAGACGCACGCTTTGCAGATCGCCATTGAGTTCGACGGGAGGCTTCTCGCCGGAGTCGGAAACCACACGGAGCTTGTAATTGCCTGGTGGCAGGCCATGCTCTGCGGGGTCGATGTTGAAGTCGACGTCGCCCGCCTGTTTTGCGCCGAGCGAAACCGTGTACTCGGTGCCGCCCCCATCGGTCAGGATCACGTCGACCTCCGACGCCGATGATTCGAGCTTGAAGCTCCCTTTGACCACCGCCTCGCCCAACTCGACTTTTTCCGATCTCACACGCACTTGTGATCCGACTTGTGACCCGAGCGTCACGACCAGCATGCTTTCCTGCGTCCTGGCGGTGGCGGCGCTGAGGTTGGCAAGCGTCCGCATCGCTTCCACCTGGCTCATCTGCGCGAACTGCGTCACGAACTGGTTGGCTTCCATTGGCGCCAGCGGATCCTGATTCTTGACCTGCGCCACCAACAGCCGGGTGAACAGGTCCGACACATCGCCTCCGCCATTGCTCGCGGTCGGCGTGGCGACCGAGCCGCCTATGCCAGTTACGTTGTTGACATTGCTCTGGAGATCCACCGTGTTCAGCCCTCACCCATGCGCAGCAGGTCATGCTGCATACCCTTGATGCGCGTGAGCACCTCTACGTTGGTGGAAAAAGCGCGCGATGCGGCCATCATGTCGGCCATTTCTTCGACGGCGCTGACGTTCGAGTAAAACACCATGCCGTTTTCATCTGCCAGCGGATGGCCCGGCTCATGTCGAGCAGCGAGCGCATCGTCGGTGGCAATCACATCCAGCACCTGCACGCGCGCACCACCGTTCTGGAACACCGACGCGAATACCGGTTTGCGCGCGCGGTACGCGGTTTCCTCGGTGCCGGAAGTACCTGCATTGGCAAGGTTGCTGGCAATGGTGTTGAGTCGCACGGTTTGTGCGAACAACGCCGAACCCGCGATCTGCGAAATTTCCTTGAAGCTCATCAGATATTCCCCGTGATGGCGGATCTCAGACCCTTGATTTTCATGTTGACGAACGTCAGGCTAGCCTGGAAATCCGCCGCGTTTTGTGAAAACGCCGCCTGTTCAACACCCAGTTCGACGGTGTTGCCATCTTGCGAGGGACTGCTGGGCACGCGGTACATCGGTTCATCGCCATCGAATTGCAGCGCGGCACCGAACGCATCGTTGCCGAGCACATAGCCGAGGCTCGTACGGAAGTCCAGATCGCGTGCCCGGTAGCCCGGCGTCGATTCGTTGGCCAAGTTCGATGCAAGGAGCTTGGTGCGTTCGGCGCGCACTTTGAGCGCAGCCGAATGTACGCCAAGTGCTTGTTCGAGATTCAATCCCATAGTGGCGGCTTGCCTCCGGAAAGTGCCACGCGGTTGATACCGGGCAGCGGTTGAGTCATAGACCGGGTGGAGGTTACGGGCTAGCGAACGTTGCAACGAAGAGGTTTTACAGAACTTGAACACGGCGCTCGAGAGTTCGCTACAGCCGCGCGGCACCCTATAATCGAGCGACATTCAGTTCAAGAAAAGGATGCGATGCCTCCGACACACTCCCTCAGGCAGCCGATCGAGCATGTGGTGCTGGCAGCAGTAATCGCAGGGTTGGCGATGCCGCTTGCGGCAATTGCGCAGGCGCCGACTCCCGCCACGGCGCACCGAGGCGATCCGGCCGTCCCGCAGGTCGAGAAAGCGGCCCTGACGTGGCTTGCGCGCTATGTTGCCAATCACGCATTGACCGCCCCCCATGTTTCAGTCGCCGTGTCGTCCCCGCGCCGACCCGCCCCGCCGTGCAGCGAGCCCTATGAAATCGCCGCGACCGACACCAAGGCGCTGACGCGCATGCGTTTTTCCGTGCGCTGCAAGGGGGAACCGCGCGCCACGACCTATCTGGTGAAGGCTCGCATCGACACGCCAGTGCTGGTAGCGGCAACAGCGTTGCGCTCCGGCCACACGCTCAACGAAGCGGATTTCAAGCAGGATGTCCGTGACTTTGCACTCACCCCCGATGCGTTGACCGTTCCCGCCCTTGCTGTTGGGCGCGTGCTGCGTCGCACGGTAAAGGCCGGTCAGGTGATCCAGGCGCGGCTACTGAATGGCGCGGAAACCATCCGCCGCGGCCAAACGGTACAAATAGAGGCTAATTCCGGGCCGATACGAGTGTCCGTGCCCGGCACCGCCATGCAGAATGGTGCGGTCGACGAGGTTATCCGCGTGAAAAACGCGAGCACTGGCAAGGTGATCTTCGCGCGGGTGACCGGTGCCGCCACTGTCGAGCCGGTCGGCGTTACGAAGTAGAGGTAATTCGGCCGCCGGCACCCGGCCACGAGGAACGTCAGCGAACCATCCGCTTGACCTGCCCTACCATTTCCACAAGCTTGGTCGCGTAGGCAGGATCGGTCGCGTAACCACCGCGCTTGAGTGCGCTGGCGAATGTGCTTGCGTCGTCGCCTACGTTGCGCACGCCGGCATAGCGGGGCGAATCGCGCAGCAGCTTGGCGTAATCGTGGAACGCGCCGCTATAGCTCTCGTACGCGCGGAAGTGGTCGACCATCTTCACAGCCGAACCGTTCACATACTCGGTGGTGACGGCAGGAGCCGACTCGCCCACCCATCCGCCAGCCGATTTGATACCGAACAGGTTATGCGTGGTCTCGCCGCGTACGTTCTTCAGCGGTTTGCTGCCCCAGCCGGATTCAAGCGCTGCGTGCGCGGCAATCAGTTCCGGTGCCGCACCAATCATCGCACCTGCACGACGAGCGTGCGGCATGATCTCGGCCAGAAAGGCCTGCTGATCCGACTCGGCGAAGTTCGGCCCCGTCGCAGGAGCGCCGTCTCTCAAGACACCCTGCTGCGGCTTCGCGAGCGCTTCCGCGCGGGCTCGCATCATATTGGTCCACGTTGCCGCCTGCGACGAAAGGTGCGGCTCGATCGAGCGGCCAAAACCGTTGCGGATATTGCCGCAGATATCGCGATTCAGCGACGCGTACAACGAACCAAAGCCCGCCGCAGTCTCGTGTGCGGACGCAACGGGGGAGGGAGTGCGGGCAATCGGTCCCGGCGCGGCGGGCACGAATGCGACGTTAGGTCGGAACATAGTTGTGGCGTTCTCCGTACATCAGGCGCTGCATCACCTCATACTGCGCGACCAAGAGGCCGCTGTTGCGCCGAGTGAGGGCTTGGCAGCGCGCAGCAAGCAGCTTCACTTCCTCACACCGCTCGACGAACGATGCCCGTTGCATTGCGTGCCTGTCGTCGGCCAATAGCCGCCCGCCAAGTGCCAGCACCGCACCCCGCACCTGGCCGAGCCGCTCAATGCGGTAGCGATGCCGCATGTCGATCGCATCGGCCTCCGCTGCGATCACACCAGCGAGCACGCCAAGCCTCACGGTATCGAGTTGCAGCGCCGCCGCAAACTGATCCTCCAGAAGTTGCACAAGCCTGCGGTAGCCGACGCAGTCGGCGATAACATCCACGAGCAGTTGGTGAAGGGAACCCGTTCCCGTCATTCACCACCTCCGTGATAGCGTTGAATCGTCCCCGCAAGCTTGCAGGCATCGAACCGAATTTTTCCGGCAGCCAGTGCGGCCCGAACGCGAGTCACGCGAGCCAGATCGATTTCCGGCGTCTCGTCCAGCGCGGCGCGTGCTGCGTCCAGCACCATCCGATCACGGGTCTTTTCGTGCACCAACTCAGTTGACGCCACAGTACGCTTGTGGCGCGCCCCCTCGGAACGCTGTACGCTTTCCGCTCCATTGACTGCGGCGTGTGCCGCCAGATTAGCAATTCGCATGATGTCACCCTAGGGCCGCGCGGCCCTGAAAATTGTTACCATCCTCACTCCTTCAGAACGAGCAAGCGGATCGATCTGTTAAGTCCTTTTTTTGTCGAGCTTGACACCGACTTCCGCACCGACTCGGCCCGCGTCAGGATCGCCGGCCGACGTGGCGTTAATGCCCGGCGTCAGCGGTACTACTTGGCCGGTTGGGCCGAACATTGCGCAGATAGCGCGGGCGCGCTCCGGTGTCAGCACCAAAAATTCAATTCGTCGATTGATCGCGGCGCGAGGATTGTTCACCAGCGGCGCCCGGTCGGCCATGCCGATCACTTGCATCACTTGCTCGGAGTTCACGCCTCCCTGCAACACCCACGACCGCGCGGACATCGCGCGATCCACCGACAGATCCCAGTTCGAACGCGAGCCGGAGTCCGAGTTGCGATACGGCACCGAATCAGTGTGCCCCATTACGAACAGCGGATTGCCGATCGAGCCCATGAGCGCACCCAGCTTGATCAGCATCGGCCGAAACGGCTCGGAAGGTACCGCACCACCGGTGACGAACACGCCGCGCTCTTCGGTATCGTGCAGCATGACCCGGAGGCCCATTGGCGTAACAATCGCTTGAACGTTGTCGAGCACCCCTGCGTCCTTGCCGAGCTTGCGCACACGCTCGGCAAGCGCGGCCATCGCCTCGCGGCTGTCCGCCATCGGCTGGTCGCGCTTTACGTCGCTGGACCCCTCGTCCGCGATGTGCGAAGCCAAAGTGTCCTGCGACACGCGAGTATTCAGTCCCAACGGAGCACCGGCCGACATGTCCGAGTCGTCGTCGTACAGCGCACTGTCGACCATTGCGTCCATTTTTCGGCGCGTCTCCTCGTCGCGCGCACTGAGCGCCCACAACAACATGAACACACACAGCAGTGCGAGGCAGAAATCAGCGAACGCGACTTTCCAGCCACCGCCATGATCGTCGTCATAGTCGCGCCGCAGCGGGCGTTTGACGACCAAGTCGACCGGGGCCGTGCGGCGTTCACCTCGCTTGGCAGGATTAGCCGTCGCGGGGGCGACGGGCGCGTCTTCAGTTGGGACGCTTACGTGGGTGCTATCAAAGCTCATTCACGCCCCGCGTCCAATTGCCCGATCCAGCCCTCGAGCTGCGCGAAGCTTGGCTTGCAGGCCGGTTGCATCATGCGACGGCCTGCATCGATCGCCAGCAGCGGTGGCTTGCCGCCAGCAAAGGCCACCAGTATCACTTTCATGCATTCCATTTCCGACATCTCAGCCTTCATCGCCTGCTTGATCAGGTTCGACAGCGGATCCAAAACGCCATAACAGAAGAAAATGCCGATAAGAGTCCCAATCATGGCGGCTGCGACATTCTCGGCCAGTTCGGCCGCGCTGGCGCCATCTCCAAGTCTGCCCATGGCAATCACCACGCCCAGTACTGCAGCCACAATGCCAAAGCCGGGCATGGCTTCCGAAATCTTTTTGAGCGAGCGCGATGGCAACTCAATGTTCTCTTGAATGGCAACCAGCTCCTGCTCGAGCACACTTTCCAGCTCGTGTGAGCTGATCTTCCCCATCGCCATCAAGCGAAGGTTGTCGACGATAAAGGTAAGCAGCTCGGGGCCCTGTAGCACCAGCGGGTAGCGCTGGAACAGCCGGCTTTCGTGCGGGTTCTCAACGTGGTTGTCGAGCGCCTTGAGGTCTCTGCCAATGTTCAATAGCTCATACATCAGCAGCAGCTGCTGGCGCTGGAGTTCCTTGTTGGCCGTGCGCTTGCGCCTGCCCATTACCTTGCGCAATTGCTTGCCCATCTCGACTAGCACGTGGCGCGAATTGCCAAGCACCAACGCACCAACCGCCGAGCCGACGACGATCAACAATTCGACAGGCTGCCAGAGCTTGCGGAAATCGCCCCCCATGAATATGAAGCCGCCGAATACGCAGCCAAGCACGATCAAAATTCCAAATATCTGTTGCATGATTCCTTCCCGACCTGGGCGCCGTCCGATGGGAGCGGCACAATATTCTTCAATGTCAATGCTGAGCGAGGCGCTTGCGCATCTTGACCAGAGCGCTCTTGTTGATCTGACAGACTCGAGCCCGCGTCAGGCCCAGCACCGCCCCGATCTCCGCTTGACTCAGATCGAATTCGTAATAAAGCTGGATAATCTGCTGCTCGCGCGCATCGAGCACGCCTAGCGCCTGTTCAAGCGAGTGGCGCAGCATGGCCCGGTGTTCAAGGCCGTCGCTGCCGCCGCACTCGTACCGTTCCGCGTCTTCTTCCAGCAAGGCGTCAAAACTGACAAACTCTTGTGCGCAGTCGTCCAGTTGCAACTGTTCGTATTCGTCGTCGCCGATTTTCAGCGCGTTGCACACTTCTTCTTTCGTAGGATCGCGGCGCAGTTCCCGGCGTAGTGCGCGCTCAGTGCTGCGCAGACGGTGAGCACCTTGGCGTGCTGAGCGCGGCCGCCAGTCCTGGCGCCGCAGTTCGTCCAGAATCGCGCCCCGCACGCGAAATAGAGCAAAATGCTCGAATTCATCATCGGGCTCACCATAGCGACGCAGCGCTTCGAGCAGGCCCATCAGCCCGAGTTGCTCAAGGTCGCAGGCCTCCATCGCCCCGCCTGCCTGCGACGCGAGCTTGCGCACGATGCGCTTCACCAGCGGCGCATACTGCGTCATCCAGCGCGCCTCATCAGCGGGGGACAACGTCTGGTTTTCGCGCTGTACACTTTGGTATTCGGTGTAGATCGTTGCAGTCATCGTATTCGGTCCATCATGACCCTCGTTACTGTCACGTTACGAGAGCGTGCGATCGGTGCCGCAGCCCAATGCTCGTATTCCCAATTGAGCAATGCCGCTGATTCGAGCAATTCCATGCGTTGCACATCGACCTGCGTTCGCGGGGCCGATACGCTTCGGACCGTCGCGCACAGCGCCGGAAAGAATTCGCGCGACTTGCGTCGCGTCGCTGGCCGAAAGCTGTAGATCCGGCATCAGATTGGACGGCCGCGTATTGCTCTCGTTGCCGTGCATTCCGGTTCATGTCGTCACCCTCGTCAAGTACGCTCATTCGCGATCCGCCAATTCGAATGACGAATCGCCGCCTGCGGAAGCCAACCCGCCACCAGGCCCTCGCGTGGACACATCGTCACCTGGGTGACGCTCGCGGCCGCCCGAGCCGCTCGCCTCCCCATAGCCTTGCCGACCCGCCGAGACCTGCACGGTCACTTCGCCACCATGTCGCGCGCAGAGATCCTGGCGCAAGCTTTCTCCGATCGCCTGCAACTGGAAAACGACCTCGGGATGAGTGGCTGACAAGTGAACTGCCATGCCGTTGGCGGCCTGGCGTAATTCGATGCGTATCGATCCGTTCGAACCCGGCTCGAGTCGGATCACGGCTTGGCGCATGCCCTGAGCCATTTGCACGCTCAGGCGCTCTCCCAGCGCGTCGATCAGCCTCTGCTGAGGCGCGGTCGGCGTACCCGTTGCCGGTACCGATGCCGCTTCCGTCAATCGTTCGGCTTGGGTTGCGCCGGTGGCTACCTCGAAGTCGAGCGTGACCGCAGATGGCCCGGTTGGAGCGGTTGCGTCGCCGTCCGCGAGCAGGCCGAAGATCTGCGAAACGTGTGTCGTCGAGAGATTCATGCATTGGTTCAACAGCGCCCCAGGTACCGCACTCGACCGCCGGTCGAACAGACGCGCGGCCAGCATGGGCGCGATCGGCTCCTTCGCATCAACTTGCCGCAAAGGCACCTGCTCGACCGCACCACGCCGGTACAAGTCCGTTGGCTTCAACATCCTATGCGTATGTGCCGGCAACGAAACGATCGTGGAAAGGCGTTGCATTACCATGATGGCAACCGGTGTGTCGCTTGTGGTCGGGTCCGGTGCGACAGCGTCGACTGCACGTGCGTCCAGCGCCTGCATAAGGTCAGGTGCGGCCGCCGCGCCCTCCCGCACCGACGTCATGTCGCTAGCCGGCAGTTCGAATTCAGGCGCTCGCGCCAGTGCCGACCCCGCATTCAGCACCGCCACCGGCTCCGCCGCGGCGTCTGTGCCGTCGTCCAATCCGGAGCCCTCCACCAGCAAGGACTCGAATTCATCCGCTAACACGGGACGCTGCACGCTGAGCGCTGAAGCCAGCACGGCACTACCGTCGGTTGCTGCTGCAGGTGCAAGGTCGGCTATTGCCGAAAGACCTCTCATCATGGCTGGCTCCCTTGAGCGGCATAGGCCTGCCAGACTCCGCGGCGATCATTCAGATCGTTCATCGCCTCGATCAGCCGTTCAGATTCAATTTCCAATAACGAAATTGCGACGCGATGCGCAATCGTCAGAAGTCGCAGTGCTTCCAGCTCAGCAACGGTCAACGCGGCTCCGGTTGCCATGTTGCTCACGATATCGTGTACTTCAACGTTCAAGCACACCAGCGCGTCGAAATCGCACTTCGCAATCGCTTGTCGTACGCGCATCGCAAGTCGTAGCACATAGTCGCTCTGGTCCATGGTCTATCATCCGAATCGTTGATCGACGCCTTCCCAAGCCGCACGCAGCGTGCGGATCAGCATCGCGACTTCATCGATGAGGCGTGGATTTAGAGAGAGGCCGGCTTCATTCAAGCGTACCGTGCAGTACTCGTACAGTCGGGCAAGGTTGGCGACGACCTCGCTGCCGGCGTCGAAATCGAGTGCACTGGTCAGACCATGCAGCATGCCGATGCACTTATTCAGGCTGTTACCCTTCTCTTCGTAGCGTTCAGCTTCGATATGGGCGCGCGCGCGCGCCATCTCGTCGAGCAGGCCATCCATCAGCACAATCACCAACCGCACCGGCGACGCACTTGCCGCCTCGCTCGCCAGGTTCGTCGTCTGATAATCGCCATAACCATGTCGAGTCATCATTTCTTGTTTCCGCTAAGGAGGTCGTCAAGCAACTGCTTCGTGTATTCCATCCGCTTCTGCAGTTCCGCCACGCGCGTGAACTGGGTCAGATACCGGCCATATACCTGACGGTATTGGACTTCGAGCGAGCGCTCCTTTTTCTTTAACGATTGCTCAATATGCTCAGCGGACTCCTGACGGCGCTTGACCTGACCATCGACGGACGAGGTCCATGTCTTCAGATAGGCATCCATGCGCGCAACGACACCCTTCTCAGCATCGGCAAACAGAGCGTCGAGGCCGTTTGGATTCTTGGCCACCGCGGCGTTCAGCTTGCCCGTATCGAGCGACAGCTTGCCGGCACGGTCCGCTGAGATGCCATAGTCCAACATCCGACTCTCGCCCACTGTGGAGCGCAACAGGGCGTTCATCCGCTGCTGGAGGTTGCGCACACCGGCATCGCCGACGAACGGCCCTGCGCTGGACGGATCGTCAGGGTTGACCTTCGTCAACTCGGCCAGTACGCCCATTGCTTTGTTGTATGCATCGACAAACGCCTGCACGGCGTCGGTCGTGCCGCCCTGATCAAGCTTGATATCGACCAACAATGGTGCATCGCCTTGGGCCATCGACTGCTTGAACGTGACGGACACGCCCTGAATGCCGGTGAAAGTGTTGCCGGATTGCTTGATGTCGACGCCGCTCTCCCCGCCAAGCTTAAATATGGCGTCTCGTGCAATCGACAGTTCGTCCGGCGGACCCGCCAGGACAGCGGACAGCGCTGAATCTCTGATGCCGCTCGTGTCGAGTGAAATAGCACCGGCCTCGCCGGTCCCGCCTGAGGTAAGTACGAGACGCTGCTCGCCTTCGATCGTTACGATCGACGCGGATACCTTGCCCTTGTTGTCGACGGCCTGATTGATCGCACGAGCCAGTTCGGCCGGCGACACGTTGCCGCTCGCGTCGGCGTTCGCCGCCGATAGGTCAATCCTGAACGATTCGCCGTTCGCAAGTGCTATCCCGAGTGTGCCCGCGTCCTTGGCACCGTATGACGAGAGACCCTTGAAGGCCACCTGATGCGCAGACGCGAGCTGCTTGACGAAGAACGTGTAACGACCGGGCTGCGCACTAGCCGCCGCTGTGGCTTCGCCCAGCGCCGAGTTCGACAGCAAGGCCTTTTGTTTGACGATGCCATCAACACCGGACAAGCCCTTCAACGCGGTCTGAAACGAACTCAATGCGCCTTGTAACCGGGTGAGCCCCGCCTGGGCAATCGCGTTGCCCGCTTTCTGGCTCTTCAGGCGCTGAACTGCATTCAGCATGTACTTTTCGGTAAGCTCCTTGGCGCTTACCACTGGGTCTCCAATACTGCCGAACATGGCGTCCTCGCTTGATCAGAATGGGTTGAATATCGAACGTCGCTGCGACAGCCGCCTGCGCAGCCATGCCTGGGACGCCTGTTGGTCTTCGAGTTTGCGATCGCGTGCGCGCTTCTCAAGTTCGAGCCCATCGAGCTTCTTGCTGCGAACCCGATCGATCTGCTCGTACCGCAGGCGTGCGCGGCACAGATCCGCGCGCAGGCCCGCGAGCAATGCTTCGTGCTTTGCCAATTGATGCTGATGTAGACGAATCAGATTCGCGATCGCGGAGCGATAGCGCGCACCGTTCATTGCGTGCTCGGGATGTACTTGCGTACCGGTGTCAACGCTTTGCATCAGCAAAGTCATCTGCGAAATATGATGGCGATAGCGAGCGCCTTCCGCGTCGCGTGCGGCGACATCGACTTTCAGCCGATCCACTTCCTTCGCGCGCATCGAAACGAGGTGCGATAGTCCGGCAACGACATGGCGGGCGTTCATGCGGCAATCTCCGTCAGAATATCCAGCGTCGCCTGGCGCGATGCGGCCTCGTCCTGCGCCTGACACAGGAAAGCTTCGATCCGGTCGTGCATCTTCACGGCGTGATCGGTAACAAGATCCGCGCCGGCAACGTAGCCCCCCAGCGGGATCAGCTCACGAACATTGGCGTAGCGCGACATCATTTGCTTCACCTTGCGTACCGCATCGATCTGCTCGCGCGGCGCCACGAGTGACATGCAGCGACTGACCGAGCGCAGCACGTCGATCGCCGGGTAATGGCCCTCGGAGGCGAGGTCGCGCGATAGCATGATGTGGCCATCAAGAATCGCACGCGCCGTGTCGACCACCGGATCCTGCTCGTCGTCGCCTTCAGCCAACACGGTGTAGATGGCACTCATGCTGCCTGCACCTTCGCCGTTGCCCGCGCGCTCCACCAAGCGCGGCAACATGCCGAACACCGAGGGCGGATAGCCACGTGTGGCAGGCGGCTCGCCCAGCGCCAGCGCGATTTCTCGCTGCGCCATCGCGTAACGGGTGAGGGAATCGATCATCAGCAGCACATCATTACCGGCATCGCGAAAGTGTGCGGCAATGGCGTGACACAGCTCCGTCGCCATCAAACGCATCAGCGGGGATTCGTCCGCCGGTGCGACCACGACGATGGCTTTGGACAAGCCTTCGGGGCCAAGCGAGTGCTCGATAAACTCCCGCACCTCGCGGCCACGCTCGCCGATCATGCCAACCACCACCACATCGGCCGCGGTCTGACGCGCGATCATGCCCAGTAGCACGCTCTTGCCAACGCCACTGCCAGCAAAAAGGCCAACGCGCTGCCCTCGGCCCAACGTCAGCATGCCGTCAATCGCGCGCACGCCTACGTCCATTACGCCCTCCACCGGCTGCTTGCGCAGCGGGTTCACGCGCGGGGCAGCCAGATCGAGCACGGCGTCGCCGACGAGCGGCCCGCGGTCATCGATCGGTTCTCCTAGACCATCGACGATGCGGCCCCGCCATGCAGCGCCGATCGACAGCATGCGCGCGCCGTTATCGCCAAACACGCGCGCGCCCGCAGCCAAACCCTCCGCGGGCCTGAAGGGCATCAGATACGACACGCCTTCCCGAAAGCCGACCACTCGGGCGTCGAGCCAGTCATTCGAAGCGGTTTCGATACGTGCTAGCTGACCGGTTTCGAATGCATAGCCGGTCACTTCAAGCAAGAGGCCAGAGACGGCGGACAAGCGTCCTACCGGCCTTGCGACGGGCACATCGCCAAGGTCGAGCTTGCCGAGTACGGAATTGTTCATGCTGGCGCTCCGTCCGATTCCTCGGCATGGGCATACGCGAGCTGCGAGGCAATCCGTTCGATGCAGGCGACAAGGCGCTGACCGCAGCCCGCGTCCATTTCGATGTCATCGGCCCGCACGCGGCATTCGCCAGGCTCGAGCCGGTCGTCCGGCACCAGTTGCCAGCCATGCACTCGGTCCGGTGCCGCTTGAGCCAGGCGCGCGTAATCGGCCGGGTTCAGCCGCACGCTGACGGATTCGGGCGATTTAGTCAGCGTGCCGACGGCCTCATCCACAAACGCGAGGATCCGCTCGGGACGGGTTTCAAGCTCCGCACGCACGACCTGACGGGCAACATCGCCAACAAGCTCAGCCACTTCGCTGCGCACCTTGGCTCGATACGCTTGCTGCACACGCTGGAAGCCACGCACCAGCGCGTCGACCGGTGCTACCAGCGCATCGAACCCGGAACGGACATCGCGGCGTGCGCCTTCGGCGCCGACTCGTTCGCCCGCGGCAAAGCCGTCCGCATAGCCCGCTTGTCGAGCTTCGTCGAGCAACTCTCCGGTCGGAGGCGCGTGCAGTTGCTCAGAGAGCAGGTCTACCTCTTCGGGTGCGGCGAATTCGCCGCACCGCTCGCTTGCCGCGCGGATGCGCGCTAACGAGGGAAATGCATAGCGTCGGTACGTCCTCATCGAAGTTCTTCCTCCGCCACGAGCCGAAGTTCGATGGCGCCGTCGTCGGCGAGTCCTCGGATGATGTCCATGATTTCGCGGCGAGCCGATTCAACTTTGCTCGGGAGTGCGGGTTCCGTCCGGCGCAACATTTCCTCGAAAGCCTGCACTGCACGCCGCGGCATCGAGCGCAACAATGCGTCGCGCACAGCTGGGTCGGCGCCCTTAAGCGCCACCCCCCACAGCGCCGTGTCGACATGTTCGAGAATGACGGAGATCACCTCGTCATTCTGGTTCGCGATTACCGCAAAATCGTAGATGAGGTCTTCCACCGCAGCCACCAACTCCGGGTCTCGAGCACGCAGGATTTCAACCATCTGAGTGCGGTCCCTCGGCATACGGTTAATGATGTCGGCGGCCTGCCGCACACCTTCGACGGCCGTGCTCTGTGTACCAAGGTTGGCGACGCAAGAGTCGACCACGTCTTCCAGGTCTCGCAGCAGGTCATGATCAATCTCGGTCAGACGCGCGATATCGAGCAAGACTTGCTCGCGCCGCGCTTCGGGCAATGCCTGAATCACCCGGCTCGCCTGCTCAGGCGGCAAGAAGGCAAGGAACATGGCTTGCATGCGTACGTGCTCATCGCGCAGGCGGTCGGCAAGCCATTGCGGCTGTGCCCACTGCAGGCGCGCCATTTTTGGGCCTATCGCGTCACCGTAAATCTTGTTGAGCACGCTGTTAGCCACCACACCGCCGAGCGCCATCTCCAGGGAGCGCTGCAAGAACGAGCGCGAAGCACCGCGTACGCCGCTCTGCTCGCGAAAATTTGCGAAAAAGCGCTCGATGGTGTTCTGCACAGCGTCCACCTTGACGCCCTGCATACGTGACATGGCGAGTGTCACGTCCAGCAACTCCTCGCGCGACAGGCATCGCAGCACGCCTGCCGCAGCTTCCTCGCCGATGCTGAGCAGGATGATGGCAGCACGCTCCACCGCCGCAAGACTCTGGGCTGGCGGGTCTCCCGTTATGGCGGTGTCCACGGTCGCTGGTACGTCAATTGGTGTGCTCATCGTCTCGAATCCAGGGTTTGATGACTTCGGCAACGCGCTCAGGATCCTGAGCTGCCAGATGCTTCAGGTGTGCGATCAGCACGTCCGCGCCGGAGCCAATCGGCGGGAGATTCGCGTCGGCCAGCAGCAGGGGCTGCGTGTCGGCGGCTGCCTCAAGAGCCGGTGCTTCCGGGCCGCCAGATATAGTGTTGGCGCCCTGTGACTGCGGATCGCGCCCGCCGTTAGCCCAAATGCGAAGCACCTTAAGCAACGGTCGAAAGATGAATACGAACGCGAGCAGCGCACCCACTGCCCATGCTGCCCAAGTACCAATCGTCGCGAGGTTGTCGGGCTGCTTCCACCACGGCTGCAATTCGGTCACCCGCGTGCCGCGGAAGTCCAGCGACGATACCGTCAGCGCATCGTCCCGGTCGGCATCGATGCCCAAGCCGTTGCGCAGGATTGTGTCCACCTGCGCAAGTTGCGCTGGTGCCCACGCTTTTCCACCTCCGGGCGCGGCGGCATTGTTCAGAACCACCGCAACGTTCAGGCGCTTGACGCGCACGGGACTGCGCTTGATCTGCACGACATTGCGGTCGTAAGCGTATTGGCGTGTCTGCGCGTTCTTGGCCGAGTGTGGCGCTTCGGGCATGCTGGCAGTCGACGGCGGTGCCGGGCGGTTCGACAACGAACCTGGTACACCTAACGCGGCCTGACCGATGTCCTTCTCGTCGCGAATCGCTTCCTGTGTAACCTTCGGGGCCTCGCCGTATTGCTCGCGGGTTTCTTCCACGCGATCGTGGTCCAACTCGACAGCAACGCTCGCGCGAAAGTTGCCGTCACCCAACACAGGCGTGAGCAACTCGCGAATATTGCGCAATACCTGTTCACGCATTTGCGCACCCAATTCGCTGTCGAGTGTGGAATGTCCCAACACGGCATCGATTTGCGCGGACAGATGATTGCCGGACTGGTCTATCACCGTCACGCGGGCCGCGTCTAGGTTTGCCACGCTGCCCGCTACCAGCGCGACTATCGAGGCAATCTGCTCCTTATTCAGCTTACGGTTGGGTTTGAGCGTGAGCACTACCGATGCCGAACTCTTGTCGCCATCGCCAAGAATGAACGAAGCCGACTTGGCAATCGACAGATGCACACGAGCCGACGACACCGGCTCAAGCGCCATAATGCTCTGCGTCAGTTCGCCCTCGAGGCCACGCCGAAAGCGGACGTCCTGCACGAACTGACTGACGCCCAGCGGATCGCTCTTGTCCACCTGCTCCAGCCCCTCCGGCAATTTGCCTACCACGCCCTTGGCGGCCAGCATCATGCGCGCAGCACCGAGCTTCTGCTCCGGCACCAGCACCTGGCCACTGTCCGGGTGGATACGGTACGGAATGCCTTCGGCGTCCAGCGCGGCCATCATGTCGGCGGCAAGCACTGCTTCTTGGGAGCCAAAAAGCGGTTTGTAGCGCGAGTCCTGACGATGCATCAGCATCATGGTCAGCGCGGCCAAGCTAATCGCCAGGATGACGATAGGCGCCAGTTTGGAAAGCGCCGCGGGGGACGGCAACCGGAAATGGCCACGAGGCGCGAAGCGCGCAATGTGAGCCTTGACTTGAGCAAGCACGTTTGCGGTCCTCATCAAACCTGCATCTTGATGATGTCGTCAAACGCACTCATGACCTTGTTGCGCACCTGGATCATCGTGGAGAAGGACAGGCTTGCCTGCTGGCTGGCAAGCATCGCACCTACGAGGTCATCGCTGAGGCCCGTCTCCACGGCGGTGACAAGGTCGTCGGCATGATGTTGTTGCGCATCCGTGCTACGCACGGCCCGCTTGAGTAAATCGGCGAAGCCTCCTGCGATGTCGGAAGAGGGGGCTTCGTTTATCGGGTCATCGTTGTTTGGGATGGCGGATTGGCGAATCGAATCGAGCATCGCGCTCGAGAGGTCGACATTCATGACGGCTCCAGATTGGCTATGGGCGCAGATTCTGGGACGTCATCCGTCGTAGAACGAGAATGTTCAACGAAACATTGATTGGCCCGCTAACGGCGGCCTGTCACTGCTGCTCACGCTCAACGGGACCGAGAACGCCCATACCGCAAATGAGCAGGTACAAAATGTAGGAACGTGGTTCGCGGCGAGCCCGCGCCCGTGCGCCCGCGCCGTCGGCTGTCAGGCCCTTGCAGTCAAAAATATGACGCGCGGCTCACGTGCGCCCCAGGCGTCGGGCTATATCGCGAACCGGCAGTCACGCGCTGGCGCTGCAGTCATCGCCAGCGCCGCAGGTCGGGTTACGTCGACCATTTCCGTCATTCGAGCGCCTCCCTCCTTCGCCGAGATGCAAGGCAGGATCAGCTCGAACACGGTACCGCTCCCAGGTGCACTGTGCACGGCAACCGTGCCGCCGTGTCTTTCGATCACGGCCTTGACGAAAGGTAACCCCAACCCGACGCTGGCGCTGCCGTCGGCCTTGCGCTCGGCCTGAAAGAACGGCTCGAACAGGCGACGAACCGTGTCGTCAGTCATCCCGACCCCGCTGTCGGTCACCTTCAGTACCAGTTCGCCGTTGCCGGCCGAGCCAACGGTGAGCGACACTACGGCACCGGGCGGCGAATACTTGATCGCGTTGTCCAACACGTTGACGACCGCACGCATGAGCATGTCACCATTTCCGCTAACGAGGGTGTCTTCGACCAAGAATACCGGTGCGCGCAACACGACACCCTTTTGCTCGGCTGCGAGCCAGTTCTGGTCGATCGCCTCCTCGACCACCTCGCTCAACGCCACTGGCTCGAATTCGGTCCGATCGAGTCGCTCGGCGCGGCTCAACTGCATGAAGTCCTTCGCGATACGCAACGAGTATGAAGCCTGCTGCCGTAGATCGCTCAGGAAAGCGCGATCCGACTCCACGTCCGGATTGCTGCCAACGGACGCGCCCCGGCGGTCGATCAACGACAGGATGGCCGTCAGTGGACTGCGCAGGTCATGGGCGATATGGCGCAATGTCCACTTGTCGTGCGAGACAAATCCCTTCAGATCGCAAAGGTCGATCAGACAAACCAGGTGGGACATCTGCGTGTCGCCGTCGGAAGGATTGTCCACGCTCAGCCCACTCGACAACCGCTCACACATCAGCATATAGGTGCGCCCGCCCCATTCGATTTCACGACTGGCGTCTCCGCTCCCGCATACGCTCTCGGCCACGAGCCGCTCGACTTGCATGAATGGCAATCGTGCGTCAGCCAGGCCACCTGCGGAGTCCTCGCGCATTAAAGTGGCAGCCTTCGCGTTCCACACGGCAACGTGGCCACCCATCGTGAGAAAGACCGGATACGGAAACTGGTTGACCATGTCAACGTAGAGCTTTTGCCAGCCACGTACCTGCAGCAACGCTGCTTTGATGCCGACCAACTCATCGGACCGCTCGGAGGGAGAAGCGAGCGCGGCTGCACCCTCCCGTGGTTGGATGGCGGCCGCGATCGCTTCCCATTCGCGTAATTCGCCTCGCAACATCGAGAGCACGCGGGCGTGTCGCTCCCACGCAAAAAAGCCATAGATCAGCAGGCAAACAACCGGAAGCAACCCCAGCGGCAACCAGATATGGAAGACCAACATTCCCAGTGGAACGGCGAAGATCAACGCACCCCAGCCGAGCGCCGCCAGATGCACCGCCCGACCGGGCACAAACACGCAGATCAGCACGACGCCGAACGCGAGGACCAGATAGATCGACACCCCGACGGCCGTGGGTGCTTTGCGCGCAAGATTGCCTGAAGCCACGGCGTCAGCCATGAGCGCGTCGAGGTGTGAGCGCGTGACCTCGTGCGAATTGAGCGACGAGATTTGGAACATCCCTCCGGCGCCCCACGCCTGGCTACCGACGAATACCACCTTCCCATCGAACGCATCCGCGGGTACGCGTTGCTGCAGCACGTCAGTATCCGAATACCGTGCCAGGTGCATCGATGCCGGCAGCATTGTCATCACCGCCGGCGTGCGTGCGACCCCAATGGACTGCGCGTACGGCCTGACGAAATCAACGACCGGCAACGGCGGTTCGATGCCCGCCACCCGCAGCGCGTCGAGCGCAACGTGCGCATAACGGACGCCCGCAGACTGACGGTAAGGTACGAAACCACTCACCACACCGTAGTGGCCCATCGTAACGACTCGCTGGCTGTGCGCGGCAGCAAGCGAACTGAGCGCCGGCGGCAGCAAGCTTGAGCAGCTTCCTGCCTGCCCATTGAGGCTTGGCTCGACCAACACGGTATGCGAACACGCTCGCATGCCGGCGCGCAGACTCGAATAATCGAACCCGGGCCACAGCGGCAAATCGAGCGTGACGCTGCGCGCCTTACCAAGCGCGCCGAGCAATTGCGCCAAATATGCGTCCATGCTATGCGGGTCCAGTTGCGCGACCACCTCTTCATCGATGTCGACGACCACCACCTGTCGCGTCGACCGATGCGCAACCAACTGCGCCATCATATCGAACAGCACACGATCCAACGCGCCCGACACCATGCCGCTGCCGGGGTTCCCGCTCAACGCAGCCAGTGCCAGCATCGCAAGGACTACAAGGCCGCGCAAGGGACCGATCGCCATCAAGCGGGAAATGAGTTTACGCATAGAGCCGTCAGCTTGCTGCAAACTCAATCCAAGTCGTTGTCGGCACCACCCGCCAACCGCTCGAGGCGATACCCGTAGCGATACACGCTCGATATTCCGAGCCCGTTCGGTCGCAACCGAAGGCCGGTTCGCACCCGTGTGATATAGGTTGCCAACGTGCCGACATTCGACGAATCTGCAGCCCCCCAAACCTGCTTGAGCAGCACCTCGCGACTCACCACGCGTCCGGCGTGCGCGAACAGGTACAGCGCAATGGAAAATTCGCGCCCAGGCAGCACGACTTGCTCGCCGTCGGGCAACGTCGCCGTGCGCGTGGTCTCGTCCAGTATGAAGCCAGAGAATTTGATTTGCTTATTGCGCTGAACCCCTGGGTACCATTTGCGCAACTGTGCGATAACGCGAGCAATCAACATTCGCTCGCTGATAGGTTTGATCAGATAGTCATCTGCACCACAGCTCAAGCCGTGCAGGATATCGCGCTCGTCGTCATGCTGAGTGAGCAACACAATGGGAATCAGATAGTCGACCCGCTTGCGCATGTCTATCAGTACGTCGATGCCGGTCATGCCGGGCACATCCCAATCGAGTAAAAGCAAATCGACCTTCTCTCGTGCGACGCGGTCGATAAAGCGGTTTCCGTCGTACTCGACAATAGCATCGTAGCCCGCCGCCTCCAGCCAGTGTCGAACGGTTCGCGCATGTGCGACGTTGTCTTCTAGGAGCGCAATGCGCGGCTTTTTTGCATCTTCGGGCGGGACTGTCGACATGATTTCGAGACTGATGAGGATTTTGGGAGGCACCCACTGTCGCGTCCTGTCAATAAGAGATCGAACAGAATTCGTGGAGCCCACGTTAAGCGGCTGAGTTTCCCGTGCGAGTGTGGACAGAATGCTTTCACTAAATTTCGTAATCCTAGATACTAGAAAATATTGCGAGGTCGTAGGACATTTCAGCCGCATCACTGGGCTGCCATCCTTGCAATAAGCGATCACGATAGTTAGCCATGCGGCCATTCCGATGTGCCGCGGAGCGGAGCCGAAACGCTCGACACCGCATCATCAGCCCGCGCATGCGCATGGCACGAGAAAAGGGCCAGAGATTGAAGATCAGACATCAGTCACACGGCAACTCGTACGCTTCTCAACTTGCGTTATGCGTAACGCTCGCCACAGGCGGCGAATCGCCAGCAACCTAACGGACTGGCAACTCAAGTTCGAACCAGCATCAAGGGAAAATGCCGAGTCTGAAGTTCGCACGGCGAGACTCGAAGCCCACACCAGCTCCTTTTTGACCAGAGATACAGATCCCAATGTAGAGCTAAAGTGTGATCGAAATCAGTTGCGCCCAATATCAGACAACTCTTATTTTCCAGAGTTGCCACGTTAGACGAGCCAGATCGACGGCATGTCGCTACGTGCAGGAATGCCAGCACATCTGCAATCACTGACGCCCCCTCCCGTGATGGTCTTGCCCACTGAACGCACGAACAAACGCGAGATCAGCTCGCTGCACAAAGCCGCGGCCAGTTCGCTCTGACGCTCTTGCAGTTGTTCATAGCGCCATCGCCCAGCACCGTTGAGATGGCAAGAATTCTCTCGTCAGTGGAGAAGCAATCTTGACGTTTGCACATCCGCCGAACCGCATCTCCAGTGTGGCCGACTCGATTCGATTTAACGTCTTCGGATCGCCTGCCGTCTTGAACAGGCGTCGCCCCCTGACGAGTGGGACGCGACTAAAAAACACTTCCCACCCTCGCTTAGACTTAAGGAATACATACCATGCTGAGCCTGCACACCAACGCCGCCGCCATGAACATCAAGAAGGCCATCGGCAGCACAAGCAACAGCCTTAACACCACGATGACCCGTCTGGGCACCGGCTTGCGCATCAACTCCGCGAAGGACGACGCCGCCGGCCTGCAGATCGCCGTGCGCCTGCAAGCGCAGACTCGCGGCATGGGTATGGCCATGCAGAACACGCAGAATGCGTCGTCGATGCTCCAAACTGCGGACGGCGCGATGAAGGAAGTCACCAACATTCTGTACCGCATGAAGGATCTGGCTACACAAGCCGCTGATGGATCGTCCTCGGCAAACGAAAAGACTGCCATGCAGGCCGAGTACGATGCATTGGGTAAGGAACTGTCGAACATCATGAAAAACACGTCGTATGGCGGCGCCAAGCTTCTGCAGAAGGAAGTCAAAAATAAGGATGACGGCAAGGTAGTGAGCGAGGGCGGACGCCTGACGAAGGAAATCACCTTCCAGATCGGCGCCACCAAGGACGAAACGATGGCAGCCGATTTCTCCAAGCACGTCGCCAACGCCCACGACAAGTTCGAAGGCCTGTCGGCGAGTTACACGGGCACGGAAGCAGGCAAGACTGAAGAGGCCGGCAAGGAGCTGACTGACAACGCCAACGCGACGATCGATCTGATCAACAACGTACTTGACGACGTGGGCGCGTTGCGCTCGGCCATCGGTGCAGCAGAAAACCGCCTCGCGCACACCCACAACAACCTGGCAAACATGTCGACGAACACGGCTGACGCCGAAGGCCGCATCATGGACGCCGACATGGCATCGGAATCTGCCAAGATGAGCTCGCAGCAAGTACTTCTGCAAGCCAGTATGTCGATGCTCAAGCAAACCAGCAGCATGAACCAGATGGTCTTGTCGCTGCTCCAGTAAGCACTGCCACGCGATTCAGTTGAGTCCAAAAGCGGCCCGCCACAAGCGGGTCGTTTTTTTTGGAAGGTGTTCAAACTCTGTTCAACTTTCTCCGCTCCGTGCCGCACGCTACAGACAATGGCGCCAATTCTTCTTCCAAACGACCCTTTGACCGTGTCAGCATCTCCCCCCCACTCCCGCATCAGCCGAGCCGCATCGCCGGTGGTGCTTGATCCGTGCACACTAGGGCGTCCATACCATTTGCTTGAGGATGTTCTACAAGATATCAAGCGCAGAATCGACCACTCCCTGCATGAACGATTCAATTTGCGCCGAGGCACGAGCTTCGTCGTCACTGAGATCTCTATCGCCGCGATGCGGTCGCGCCATGCGGCCGTCTGGCGCACTTATGCCTGCAACCATGGACAGATTTCAGTGCGCTGCGACCGCGAGCTACTGCTGGCGCTGCTGGCCTGTCATTACGGCACTTCGCTTGACGAGGCCGTGCCGGCCGCCCCGGCGCGAGAAACGGGGGCGGAACGGCGCTTTTCGACACAACAACACACCGCGCTGCTAACCGCGTTTGCCTCAGCGATGCTCGGTGACCAGGCAGAGCCCTTTTCGCCAAATGGGGACATACTGCCCGGTCCGGGAGTCCGCGTCCTCCGCATGACGATCTCGGACCGCTTGCGCAAAGTTGGTGGGGACGTCGAATTCGCATTGGACGACATGTGGCTCGACCACTTGTTTGCGCGCCTCGATGCTCAGTACCTGCGTCCTGCCCCCGATAGCGCTCCGGCCAACTTGAGCATCCCCGTCACGATGTCGGTGCACGTCCTGTCCAAGAACATGCGCCTAGACGAACTGCTTCGTATGCAGCCGGGCGACGTGCTTCCTGTTCGCTTGCCCGATGCCGTCGACGTGCTCGTCAACAACGTTCACCTCTACCGCGCGGCCTTAGCCGAACATCAAGGCGCGCTGTGGATTACTTCTTTCGAACCCGTGGAGTAACCCCCAACATGACCTCGACCACCGACCTTGATCTCTCCGCGTTGGGTGACCTGGATCTGGGAGACGATCCGAAATCCATCACCGAAACCACTTCGGCGCGCGACCCGATGCGTATGCTGCGCCGCATTCCCGTGCGTTTGACGTTGGAGGTAGGGGAGGCCACCGTACCGCTAGCCGATCTGCTGTCGTACGAAACCGGATCGACGGTAGAGCTCAATCGCCTTGCCGGCGAACCCCTGATCATCAAGGTAAATGGTACGCCGGTGGGCTTGGGCGAAGTCGTCGTCTCTGGAGAACACTATGGCCTCCGCATCATCGAACTCGACGACCTCAACGCTCTTACGCCATGAAGAATCGCGACCTCCTGTCCCCCCTGTGTGTAGCGTTAGCAGCTTTCGCTACGCCCGTGCTCGTGCAAGCCGACACGCTGACGCTCGCGTCCGATGCCGTCGGCGGCCAAGGCTTCACAGTCAAAACGCAGATCCTCGTTCTAATGACGCTGCTCGGGCTACTGCCCGCGCTACTGATGACGATGACGAGCTTCCTGCGCTATGTGATCGTACTCTCGCTGGTCAAGCAGGCGCTAGGCCTGCAGCAAGGATTGCCAGGGCGCATCGTTACTGGTGTCGCGTTGGTGCTGACCATGCTTACGATGCGCCCGGTCGGTGAGGAAATCTGGCAAAAGGCCTTCGTGCCGTACGACCAAGGCAAGATCAGCATGCAAGCCGCACTCGCGACATCAGAACAACCGCTGGGGCGCTATATGCTTGCGCAGACGAACAAGGCCACGCTCGCGCAGATGGCCAAACTCTCCGGCACCGAGAAAGTCACGGATCCGGAGAAGCAACCGTTTCTGGTTAAATTGTCGGCGTTCGTGCTGAGCGAACTGAAGACTGCATTCCAGATGGGCGCCACGCTGTTCATCCCGTTCCTGATCGTCGACATCATAGTCGCGTCCGTACTGATGGCAATGGGAATGATGATGCTGTCGCCACTAGTCATCTCGCTGCCGCTGAAGCTGCTCCTGTTCGTACTCGTGGACGGATGGTCACTCACCGTCAACACCCTCATTACCAGCGTAAAGGCCTATTGATGCTGACTCCCGATCTGGCCGCCAGCTTCGCCGTCGATGCGTTGCGTCTGGTGCTCGTCATCATTCTCGTGCTGATTACACCAGGCCTGATAACCGGTTTGCTGGTCGCCATATTCCAGGCCGCGACACAAATCAATGAGCAGACGATGAGCTTTCTTCCGCGCCTGCTCACGACGCTGGTCGCACTCGCGCTGGCTGGCCCATGGATGACCGGGCGCGTAATGCACTACACGGTTGAGATCTTCAGCCGCGCCGCACAATTGACCGGGTGATTCGGCAATGGAAATTTTCCTTGCCCAGCTCCTGCCGCTCGCGAACACAATTTTCTGGCCTTTCTGCCGAATCGCTGCCGCTTTGGCCGCATCACCGATCTTGGGTGAAGTGATGGTTCCCGTGCGCCTTCGGCTGCTGGTCGCCCTCTTCCTCGCATTAGCCATACAGCCCGGTATTCCTACGATGCCAGTGATCGACCTGCTGCAGCTCGAAGGTGTAGCTGCCATGGCCGAACAGGTACTGATAGGCGGCCTGCTCGGCTTCGTGTTCCACCTTGTGCTGTGCGCGCTACAGATTTTCAGTACCATCGCGTCGTCGCAATTGGGCCTGTCAATGGCGCAGATCAATGACCCGATGAATGGTCAAATGGCCGACGTGCTCACCAGCGTTATGTATGTGGTGTTCATCCTGCTGTTCTTCGCAGTTGACGGCCACCTGATCCTCACGAGTGTCATCGCACGCAGCTTTGCAGTTTGGCCGGTCGGTCAATTTGCCTTCGACCTCGACGCGCTCAAGCATCTCGCATTCGCAGTAGGCTGGATCTTCTCCGCCGCCGTGGCGTTGGCACTCCCCGTGATGTTCGCCACGCTGGTAGTACAAGTCGGCCTAGGCCTCCTCAATCGCGTAGCCCCAACACTGAATATCTTCGCGTTGGGCTTTTCGATTACGACCATGTTCGGTCTGTTACTGCTGACGCTGCTGTTGCCGTCACTGCCGGATCACTATGGCCGCATGGTGGAGCACGTTCTAGAACTCTACGACCGACTCGCGACGCGGCCCATCGGCAACGGGGGAATGCAATGAGCGAGCAACAAACCGGCGACAAGACCGAAAAGGCCACCCCGCAAAAACTTCGCAAAGCCAGAATGGAAGGCCAAGTTGCACGTTCGCGAGACATCGGCACGTGTGTGGGAATTCTGGTTGCTCTCAAGCTCATCGTCGTACTCACGCCGGCGTGGCTGGTTGAACTCAAGCACATTTTCGCGCTGTCGTTTGCCGACCTATCCGGCGACGACAGGATCTGCAATGCGATCTCGATGCTATTTCCTGCAGTGGTGCAGCTACTGTGCAAGATGCTTGCCCCGCTGGCCGCAGTGCCCGCCGGTATCATCGTCGCGTCGCTGGTACCCGGAGGCTGGACCATAAGCCACAAGAACGTCATGCCAAAGCTGAACCGCTTGAACCCGATTTCAGGGCTCAAGCGGCTGGTGTCAGGCAAGCATTACGTGCAGTTCGGTACGACTGTGCTCAAGGCCCTCATATTGATGGCTACGCTCTTCATCGTCTGCCGCGCTAACTTGAGCGGCTTCATCCGCCTGCAAGGCGCGCCGTTAGCGAACGCACTGATCGGTGGGACGAACCTGTTTCTATCCTCTGCCCTCACGCTGTCGTGCATCATCACCGTGTTCGCACTAGCCGACATACCGGTGCAACAAATCATCTTCAAGCGCGGCCAGCGGATGAGCAAGCGTGACATCAAAGAGGAGATGAAGCAGTCCGAAGGAAGGCCCGAGGTCAAGAGCCGCATCCGCCAAATTCAGCGCCAGCTCGCGCGCCAGGGGATCCGCAAGACCGTTCCAACCGCCGATCTGGTGGTGATGAACCCGACCCACTACGCAGTCGCACTCAAGTACGACGTAACGCGTGCACAAGCGCCGTACGTAGTAGCCAAGGGGGTCGATGAGGTTGCGCTGTTCATTCGCGACGTCGCCCGAGGGCACAACGTCGAGGTGCTCGAGCTGCCGCCGCTGGCCCGTGCGATCTACCACACCAGCCAAGTCAACCAGCAAATTCCGGCAGAGCTGTATCGCGCGGTAGCGCAGGTGCTGTCCTACGTGCTCCAGATTAAGGCATTCCGAAGCGGCAAGCGCGACGTTTCTCCATCGCTGCCCACTGGCATCACCATTCCCGAACACTTGCAAAAATCACAGTCCCGATGAACGTGATCGACCTACTCAAGCGCCTGAAGTTTGCAGCCCCTCTCGCCCTGTTCACCATCTTGGCGATGGTAATTCTGCCGCTTCCACCGGCCGCATTGGACGTCATGTTCACGTTCAACATCGTGCTATCCATTGTGGTGGTAATGGTGGCGGTGACCGTTAGGCGACCGCTTGACTTCTCGGCCTTCCCGACCATTATCCTGGCCGCCACGCTGATGCGCTTGACGTTGAACGTCGCATCAACACGCGTAGTTTTGCTTAACGGCTATACGGGCGCGAGCGCAGCCGGCCAAGTGATCGAATCGTTCGCCAATGTAGTGATCGGCAGTAATTTCGTGGTCGGCCTGGTCGTCTTCGTGATCCTTATGATCATCAACTTCGTAGTGGTCACCAAGGGCGCGGAACGCATTTCGGAAGTGTCCGCGCGGTTCACGCTCGACGCGCTGCCCGGCAAGCAGATGGCCATCGACGCCGATCTGAATGCTGGCGTCATCACGCAGACACAAGCCCAGCAACGCCGCAAAGACGTTACGACCGAAGCTGACTTTTACGGCGCCATGGATGGCGCATCGAAGTTTGTGCGCGGCGACGCCATCGCCGGCATTCTGATTCTCATCACCAACTTGATTGGCGGTGTGATCATCGGTGTAATCATGCACGGCTTGCCTGCAAGCGAGGCATTCCACAAGTATGCGCTACTGGCCATCGGGGACGGCCTGGTCGCGCAAATACCCGCCCTACTGCTGTCCGCCGCCGCCGCGGTAATTGTCACCCGCATCGACGACGCACGCGACTTCGAGGAACAGGTCGGCCAGCAGTTGCTGGCCTCGCCGATGGTGCTGTTCAGCGCCGCTGCATTGATGGCCGCATTGGGCCTGATCCCGGGCATGCCGACGTTGGTGTTTCTGTGCTTTGCCGCAGTACTCGTTTACGTCGGCTATCGGATGACGCGGCGTACTTCGCCCTCCGCTGCTGTCGAGGCGGAAGAAACCGCACGCGTCATGCAAGCCGCGCTAGCCGCGCCCGGCAACGAATCACTCGACTGGAGCAGCCTACCGTATGTGGACGCGCTTTCGGTATCCCTCGGCTACAAGCTGGTGGAGATGTTGGATCGCGCTCAAGGCGCGCCCCTGGTGCGCCGCCTGCACGGCACCAGACAAACCCTTTCAGAACAACTAGGCTTCCTGCTACCGCCAATCGGCGCGCGCGACGACATGAGTCTGCCCCCTTCCGGTTACACCGTCATCCTCAACGGCACCGCGCTGGCCCAGGCCCAAGTGCAACCAGGTAAGCTGATGGCCATTCCGTCACCTACCGTCTACGGCGAATTGGATGGCACACCAGACATCGACCCTGCCTACGGCATGCCGGTCACGTGGATCGAGCCCGACCAGAAGGCCCAGGCACTCGGCCTCGGCTACCAGGTGGTAGATTGCGCGACGGTAATCGCCACGCATACGGCCAAGTTAATTCGCGAAACGATCCCCGAGCTGTTCAGCTACGATAATGTAAGCGCCATCATCGAACGCCTGACGGTCATTGCGCCAGTGCTGGCCGATGCGCTGGGGAAATGCCTCACGCACAGTCAGTTGCGCAAGGTATTCCGTACGTTGTTGGCCGAGAACGTGTCAATCAAGGACATCGAAACCGTGTCCGCCACCCTGGTCGAGGCCGCAGAAACCACCAAGGACCCGCTACTGCTCGTGGCCGAAGTCCGCTGCGCACTGCGTCGCCAGATCGTGGCAGGACTTGGCGCCCAGCACGAGGCGCTCAAGGGTTTCAGCCTTACAGTGGAACTTGAGAACATTCTGCTGAATGCCCTAAGTCTCGCGGAGCAATCGGGCACGCGTGTGCCGCTGGACAACTTCCCAGTCGAACCGAACGTCCTATCACAGTTGCAGACCCATATGCCCGCGGTGGTCGAACAATTGAAACAAATGGGTGTCGCCCCGGTACTGATCGTCGTGCCACGCATTCGCCCGATGCTCGCGCGGTACGCCAAACTGTTCTCACCGGACCTAACCGTCCTGTCATACAACGAAGTTCCCGACAATACGGAAGTCAGCATTGTCGGCACGCTCGGATGACGCCCGGGAGAGGGCTCAACTGAATCGACGATATAGACGCTGATAGGAGGAATGGAGAGCTACTTATGACGAGTGCTGATCGTAGCGGCATCCCAAAATAAGGAGAGCACAAACGCAGCATCTGCCACGATCGCTACGACAACCTTCCCGGCTCTTCTATTCCAACCTGTGACAGGCAATCTATTTTTAGTCGTTTGACCCAACCTCGTCACGCTTTTCGTTTTAACCACCACCTGAAGGACTCGAAATTTTCATGTTTCTTCCTTTTCTGTTGTCACTAGCATCGTTCGTCTCAATAATATACTGCAAACGTTCGCGTACGACGACCTACTTTTTCATCGCCGCGCTGATCTCGACTCTTTTCTCATTCGCTCATCATGCGACGGATTCGCTCAATCTATATCTCTAAATGACATCGCGATAATGAAAATGAAGACCCTTCGAAACGAGATCAACGGCAACGCCGCGACAAACAATACGCTAGATATTCTTGCATTAATTTCAATTAGTGCAGCATTGCTCGTCGCATTCTATTATCAACTTGTATTCAATGAGCTGCCCTGTCCATTTTGCTTACTACAGCGCGTCGGATTGATTCTCGCCGGGATCGGATTCGCAATGAACATCAGATACGGTGTACGTGGCACACATTATTGCTGCGTGCTCGTCAGCGCTGTCGCAACCGGAGTCATCGCAGGTCGTCAGGTACTGCTACACATTTCACCTGATTCAGGAGCGTATGGTTCGACTCTGTGGGGACTGCATTTCTACACATGGTGCTTTATCGCGTCGGTATTGATCATTTTGTATGTTTCCTTGCTGCTCGCTGTCCGCCGCACAAGTGACTCTATGCAACCTCCGTCGATGAGTACCAACGGACGAATCGCGATGGCAGTCTTCGGGCTTATGATCATCGCCAATCTCGTATCGACGTTACTCGAATGCGGTGGTGGTCAGTGCGCGAGCGATCCGGTCGAGTACGAACTGCTCGAACGTTTACGCAATCACTGAGCATCCCGTAAACGGGCAGTATTTCAATTATAAAAGATATAATTTTTAAACAAGCGATAGCGCACGCGATATGCATGGCCAAACACCTGAGGAACTCCGGCACACCCACCCATTCGATCCCGTGCATTTGAAATTTCGGTCAGTAACTTGCTCAAAGTAAGTGAAGTGGCATCGAAATCGATGCCACACATACCGGCCGTGCGGCGCAACGCGTGCGGGGTGTCGAGTCCTGGTGTAGGTTGACAGTATCGAGTCGCTAGAACGCCTGATGCACTGCGTCGGGCGTTTGTATTTCAGGGTTGCATGTGGTCGTTCATGGTTGTAGAGGGTAAGCGGCCAGCCAGCGGCTACCGCTATGGGCCCGGAATCTCGACCCTACCCCGCGTCATCGTTAATACCATCACCAACAAAGCATTGGATCCCAAAGCCGCGCCGTAGCAATCAAAATTCGAATTGCCACCGCCCTCACAAATCTTCAGTACGAAAATTACAAAACGCCAGGTGCGATCAAACAGCAATACAAAGTGATGCACGCAATTGAGAAATCAGATAATTCTGATATTTACGCGAGACGCACAGGCGTAATCTGGTTTTCTTTGGTTGACGAACATCGATCCCATATCATTTGACAAACTCGATCGATACTCATTAATGGGGATTCTGGAATGGCATGCCGCGTTGTACTCGCAGACGACCATCCGATCATGCTGCTCGGCTGCCGCATTCTGATCGAGCAGAACGGCCTGGAGGTCGTGGGGGAAGCTCGCGACTCCAGGGAATTGATGTCGATTTTGGCACGCGTCGCGTGCGATGTCGTGATTACGGATTTCTCGATGCCTAACACTGGACGTGTCGACGGCTTGCCTATGCTGTCGTCGATTCGACGAGAACACGTAGCTTTACCGATCATCGTGCTTACAAACATGGCAAATGCCGGGCTGTTACGTGCGATGTTGAACGAAGGTGTCCTGGGTATCGTTGAGAAAGGAGCGGAAAGGAACGAACTGTTCGCTGCCGTCCGTTCCGCCCTAAGAGGTGCAGTCTACATCAGCGCCAAGTTGCAGCTCGAACTGTCGAAGCTTGGGCTGACAGAAACAGAAAGCCGGCGTGCCGCTAATTTGACTCCTCGAGAGCTCGAAGTATTGCGCCTTCTCGGCAGTGGCAAATCACCGGCCGAAGTCAGCCAAGTTCTCCATCGGACAATTAAAACGGTCAGTTGGGCCAAAACATCGGCAAAACGCAAGCTCGGTCTCAAAAGCGATGCCGAACTCTACGAGTACGTCACCAATCTCGGGCTCAACGGTTGACGCTGTCCTCCTCATTGCGAGTGCTATTGGACGTCACGGCCCTCTCGGCTCGGGCTCCAGGCCTCAAAGCGATGAGGTGCAAGGCGAATTGAAACGCTGTATACGGCGCACATTGCAACGTACTCCACATAATCCGTTACTTTGAAGAATACCTTTTGGGTAAGTGTCCGGTTGAGCAGCATCATGGCCATAGTCGTCCTGACTATGAATCCGATCGATTCGGCAACGGTTGAAAATCTCGAAACATCAGCGCTTCGGTTGACGCAACCTTCGCCGACAAACCCGGTGTTGCCGCCGCAGATTCCTAACGAGGCCCATGGTTTGGCGCTCACGGCAGACGAGCGACGCTGGCTGGCTTCGCTGCCTCCGATCAAGCTTGGCGTCGATCCTGACTGGGCGCCGATCGCCTACATTGATGCCAGTGGTCGCCCGAGCGGCATCGTCGCCGACTATCTGACGTATATCTCGGAATCCCTTGGCATCAGCTTTATACTGGTGAAAACGAATTCGTGGTCAGAAACCTTGTCCTTGGCGCAATCAGGTCACGTGGATGTGGCAGCGCCTGTCAATTCGCCGACCGGGCACGGCGAAGACTTGCTCTACAGTACGCCGTTTATTACCCTTCCCGACGTCATCGTTACCCGTCCCCACGCGCTGCCGCAAGGCATCGTCGATCTCGCGGGTCGTCGAATAGTTATTTCGGATCCAAGCGAGCTTCCCGCAAAGGTATTGCGCCAACTGCCAGACGCTGAAATTGCCGTGGCCACCAACGCCTATCACGCGATGCAAGAGGTAGCGGAGGGGCGTGCCGACGCTTATCTCGGCAACGCAGCGATCGTCGATTTCAACATCAGGAGCTATTTCCCGGGTGCTCTCAAGATTGCATCGCCAGCCAATATAGAGAGTCGGTTGAGTATTTCGATACACCGCCGCTATGAAAGACTGTTGCCCCTAATCAATAACGCGATTGCCGCGATGCCAAAAATGGAGCAACAACGGATTCGAAGCCGATGGCTTTGGCCCCGCTATTCAGCCGGGCTGCCATGGAAAACCTTCGAGCTTACGTTACTAGGCGCTGCGATCATATTGGCGACCGTTATCATCGCGTACGTCCGGCTTCGTCACGAGGTCCGTCAGCGACTGGCGGCCGAACACGAGTTGGCAGACCAGCTTAGCTTTCGTGAAGCGCTAATGGAGTCACTCCCGTATCCGCTGGCTGCCAAAGATAGTTCGAACCGATATATCGCGCTCAACCATGCCTATGAAACCGCATTCTCGGTGAAGCGTGAGGACCTGATAGGTAGAACAACGCTGGAAGCTTTACCGGTGGAACCCGCATGGAGTATGCAAATCCACACGATGAGCGAGCAAGTCCAAGATCAGAATCGAGCCCATCATGCCGAGATCAACCTGATGGACGGCGACCATAAGTTGCGATCCTGGTTGTACTGGATGCATCCATTTCAATTACCAAGCGGAAAGCCAGGCGGCCTTCTGGTGACGTTGGTCGATGTGTCGACCATTCGCGACGCGGAACAACGTGCGCGTGCTTTGGATCAACGTTTAAGACGCGTGACTTCTCACCTTCCAGTCGTCGTCTTCGAATTTCGTCGTACACCGGATGGCGCACTAAGGTTTCCTTATGTAGGTGGCGATACGCGGGCCATGTGGGATCTGGACGCGCTGACGATGGAAGCCGATGCGCTTACGGCGCTCTCGCGGGTCCATCCCGATGACAGGCCTCTCATTAAATCGGCCGTCAAGTACTCGGCGCTTACCATGACGCCGATCTCCATCGATTTTCGATGTGTGTCACATGGCCGCGAGCGATGGATCCACACCGAAGCGACGCCACAAACGGAGCTAAATGGGACGATGTTCTGGAGCGGAGTCTGGTCGGACGTCACTCACGCCAAGGCGCAGGCGGAAGAGCTCGCCCGCGCGAAAGAAGCGGCTGAAATTGCGGCAGCATCAAAGTCTCGATTTCTCGCCACCATGAGCCACGAGATCCGCACGCCAATGAACGGGATCATAGGGATGTTGGAACTATTGCGCCACGAATCGTTGAGCACAAGGCAGCAACGGATGCTTCACATGGTCGGGGATGCTGCGATGACCTTGATGCAGATTCTTGACGACGTTCTGGATTTCTCGAAGATAGATGCCGGACACCTGGAGATCCTGACGGAGCCGACTGATCTACGCGCGCTCGTGGACGGCGTCAGCGCCATAGCCGCTACATTGGCTCACGACAAGGGCCTTGTCGTTCGCAATGCCGTCAGTAACCAACTTGCCGCCGAATTGAAAGTCGACGGCCTGCGCCTTCGCCAAATTCTCATTAATCTGATAAGCAACGCAATCAAGTTCACGGAAAACGGCGAGGTCGGCATCAGCATCTCCGTCTTCGACCAACGGGAAGCGTGCCAACGTGTGCACTTTACGGTACATGACACGGGCATCGGCATCGCGCCCGCGCAACTGCAATGCCTGTTCGCGCCTTTCACGCAGGCCGACACTTCGATCGTACGCCGCTTCGGCGGCACTGGATTGGGTTTGGCCATTTGCAAACGCCTGGTCGAGCTGATGCATGGATCCATTCACGTTGACAGCACTCCGGGTTTAGGCACTCGGATCACGGTTGAACTAGACCTGGACGTACAGCTCCAGATCCGTTCCACGCCGCTAGCGGGAAAGCATGCATATATCGCGTCGTCCGACTCGGCGCTAGCCGCAGCGTTACGCGAGCTCTTGATACCGCTCGGTATCATCCCCATGGGAGCTGCCTCACAGGCGGACATACACTTTGTCGACGAAAGTCGACTCGAGGAAATTGATAACGACAGGCCAGCTATCGGACTAACGGTCGACCCGATTCCAACGGGCTACGAGATCTCGGCTGAGGGCACGTGTCGGCTCAGCCACAATCCGTTGATGTACTCCGCGGTCGAAGCACTTTGCCTACATGTCGTCGGTGCAACTCGATCTGCCGAGACCGATATCCAGCATCTGCATGTTGAATATCAAACTTCGGGGCTTCAGATTCTTGTCGTCGACGACCATCCGGTCAATCGCCTTGTCACCAAGGCGCAACTTGAACGACTCGGTTATACCGCTGTTGCGGTATCCAACGGCTTGGACGCGCTCCGAGTACTGGATAATTCCGATTTCGCATTGATACTCAGCGATTGCGCGATGCCGGAGATGGACGGCTATGAATTGACGAGACGCATCCGCTCCCGGGAACATCAATCACGGGATACCCCCATTCTCGCCTTAACTGCAAACGCATTGCCCGACGAAGCAATTCGATGCGCGGAAGCCGGCATGGACGGCTTGCTCGTCAAACCGACCACCTTAGCCGTGCTGCGTGACCAACTCGCGCATTGGATCGGGATTTCGCGGTGCCGGACACGGACAGACTCCATGAGCAGTCTCGTCGGGCATCGCTTGCCCGAAGAA
Source organism: Burkholderia sp. AU30280 (assembly GCF_020420125.1). Taxonomy (NCBI): domain Bacteria; kingdom Pseudomonadati; phylum Pseudomonadota; class Betaproteobacteria; order Burkholderiales; family Burkholderiaceae; genus Burkholderia; species Burkholderia sp. AU30280. The sequence continues at coordinate 175,220 of NZ_JAIZRY010000005.1, read as the reverse complement.
GGCGCATACCCGACGATATTGATTCAAGGATTCGTGACGGAGACCTTGAAGGATATTGCTTTCCTTCATGCAGCAGTAGGCGACAAAAACGCGGCAGCCGCTGCCGATCGCATCCATCGGATAGCTGGCGCAAGCAAATTATTCGGCTCAGGTGTTTTGGGCGATTATGGTGAAAAATTGGCCACCCAACTTCGGCTGGGTGGCCTCTCGGGTCAAGAGGCGGCATTGGCGGTCTTTTGCACCAAGGTCGAACAACTCATCACACGGCTCAACACATTGATGAAGGGAACCACGTGACTTGTGAGTAGCACTGACCTGCGGCGGAGTTCTTTGACCAATCAAGCAGTGAGTCTCGCGTCGATATTATCGGAATCCAGCCAGGCTCGGCGGACCGTGGCCGGAGGTTGGTAGCGATGAGCACCGTGGCCTCGGCGCGGCTACTGAACCATTCGCAGTTTGGCAATTCGTCTCGCAGTTTGCGATTGAAGCTTTCGACGAGTCGGCTTTGCCATGGATTACCACGCGCGGTGAAGGACAAACGTCTCAGGTCAAGGTCAGCTCATTGCACATATGTGCTGAATTCGAATGCGCACACGTGTGCGCCTCGGGCGGCGAGCTCGAGCACGACATACACATATGGTGCAGCTCGATCGCGTGCCAGATGCACGCATCGGTGGCGGATGATCCGCCGTGTCGAAAAATGCCGGATTTCCAGATCATTTGCATCGCTGCGACGAGCACGAGCAGCAGGACGACCTTCCTGAAAATTTCGGGGGACATCTGGTCCCGCAGCGGACGAACCAGCCACATGCCGGCAATCGCTGGCAGCGTGGCGGCCGTCGAGATCACGAGATCCGCACCGCTCGCCTGCGCCGCACCGCTGAGCGTAGTGAGCAGCGTAACGACCGATACCACGAGGATGATCGCGATCTGCTTCGTAAACGCCCGGCCACTCGCTCCGGACGAAATCAAGTAAGTGGCGAGCAATGGGCCGGGAACCGATGCAATGCTTTCCGTCACTGCCGCACCGAAGCCGAGCACGAAACCAACAGGTTTGCGCCATGCGGGTGCCAAATTGAGCTTCGGTGCCGCGAGCATCAGCGTCGCGACCACAATCAGTAGTGCGCCAGAGGCTGCTTGTGCGTGACCCGAGTTCAACGAAAGCAGGATCGCCACGCCGGCGATATTACCGAACACCGTCCCCGCGATCGGCGCGGCGATCTTCCGCGCCGTTGCAAGCACCTGACCACCTTCCAGCGCCTGCGGAATGTTGCCGAGAATGATCGGCATGGACAGCAGCAATACTGCATCTCGAATCGGCATGAACTGGCTGACGATCGGCATCGCAACCAGCGGCACACCAATGCCAGTGATGCCCTTGGCCATTCCGCCCAGTACAAGCGCAGCAACGATCCAGATTAGATCGAATGTCGTAAGCACCTGCAGGCTGGAAGCCAGCCCCCCTTCCGTAACGTTGAGTTGCATCATTGAATGGTATGTCTCGGCACATCTGTCAACAATTGATGTCGATCGCACTGTGACGATCAACCACGCCCCCGGCTGCCACGAAATAACAGGTTAATTCCGCCGTCCGGATGAGCGAACCGAGCACGACTCAAAATCTCGCCTCAGCACGGTCAAATCAGTCTTGATGCTCCAATACCGCATCACACGCAAGCCAAAGGTCTGCGCAACGTCATCGCTCAACAAATCATCTCGTCGGATATATTGCCACGCATACGATCTGTCATCCAACTCAATCACATACAACAAAACACCATCACCCCCGCGAACCACAAAATCGAAAATCTTTTTATCATATAATCCTAAAATAAATTTATCGTTACCCTCATAATTAACCATATCTTTCAAAGCAACCTTCTGGAAAATGTTCGCCTCCGGCAATGCAGTGCACAATCGATCATAAAACTCCGACTTCTCTGCAGCGGTAAGTGCCAAATGTCCAGAAGGAGCTGCGCTCGCAAGCAAAGACTTCGGCTCGCCTTTTACTAATGGACCGCACCTCGCGGTGAGCTTATCCGCGCAGTCTGGATGGCTTCCGACATCGGGCGCTGCCGTTCCGGTCGCTCGCCCACGCTCCGCAAGCAACTCGCCCTCGTACTGTGCGCGCCCCTGCGCTAGCGCCCCCCCCTTCGCAAGACTTTGACCCTCGGCTCCCGAACCACTATCTGATTGCCGTCTATATTTTCGCGAATGCCTTACCCCGTTCACACCAAGAGTGACAAAAGCCATACCAACAATCGTAAGAAAAATCATCGACGGAACCATCATGGTTTTAATTATATTTTGAAGGTATGAATTTTCTTCAAACCTCGAAAACCGATCAAGCCTCCCGTGACAACCTACAACACTTCACCACGAATTTCCTTAATTAGATTATTCCAGTTGCAAAAACAAGGGTTGCGTTGCCATTCGCGCGGGAGCATGGCTTATAACAAAAATCAATATTTCAGTTACGCAATATCCCCTTATTTCCTGATGTCGGAGAAAAAATAACCGTTTGATCCCCTCCCGCGCTTAGCACGGTGACGGTTTAGAGTCCGTCCCAGAGAGGATCGGCAATGGAAACCCGTTCATGCAGCGCTTCCGTCTGAATCAGAGCGCTACTTAGCCCGTTGGCCTCTACGAATTCCGTCCGACCTCACATGCAGCGCGTACATAAAAAAGACCCGCGCGAGGCGGGTCCGGAAATGCTGGAGCGGGTTTCCCCGCGCCGTCAGTCAGGCAGTTACCACTGATACGATGCGCCCAAGCCGACAGTGTTGCCACCGCTCGACAAGCCCACACCGGCCTTCATTTTCAGGTTCTTGTTAATGCGGGCTTCGCCGCCAAACGCAACCGCCTGATAGCCCTTGTAGCTCGCACTGCCGATACCGAACGACAGCGTCTTGCCAGGGTCGACCCCCGGGATCATCGTCAACGCCGTTGCCGCCGCGATGCCCGAATAGGCGTTGCGCGATACGCCGTTGATCTGGCCTTGCAGCCCGCCAACTGCCCGGTCGAGCTGCCCCTTGGTCGCCGCATCCGACGCATTCACGCCGTCCGCGATATTGACGATCCGGCGCTTGCCCTGGTCGGAGCCGTCACCGAACGAGACCGTGTTGTCCTCGTTCGCGACGGAGCCCGCACCAATCGCAACGCTGTTGTCGCCGCGGGCTTTCGAACCCTGACCGATCGCCGTGCTGTTCTCGCCGCGAGCCGACGAGTCCTGCCCGATCGCGGTGCTATTGGCCGCGTGTGCATCAGCACCCGCGCCGATCGCCGTGCCGCCCGCGGCGCGAACCGTCGAGTTCGCGCCGACTGCCGTGGCGTTGCCAATGTCGTCACTGATCGTCGAGCCCGAGCCGATCGCAACGTTGTTGCTGCCGTTGCCCGATTTGGCCGCCGTCACTGTCTGGCCCGCGTCACCCGAACCGCTGATCAGGTCATCGCTGACCGTACGGCGAGCATCACCGCCCGAACCACCGCCAGTGGTTTCGATCTTGCTGACGCGATCATCCATCGAGCCCAGGCGGTTTTCGAAGTCGCTTTGCAGCGACGACAGCTGGCCGTAGTTCACTGCGTCGTACTGGCTCTTGCCATCTGCAACGTTGGTCAGCATCACCGGCGCCGCCGCAGGCCCGCCCAGCGTCACCGAGCCGTAGTTCGGGTCGCCGTGTGAATCGACGTCGTAGCGCACCGCCAGAGAATCCGTGGCGCCATATGCAGCAGCAGCCTGCACGGCCTGCGAGATCGTCGCGTACTTGTGACCGCCCACTTCGATCGAGTTAACTGCAACCTGCCCGTTTTCGTCGACCGTCGTGTCGCCTCCAATCGCGTTAGCAACGCTTGTAGCCATGCCATGCAGTTGCGAGCCGTTCACCGCATCGGTGCTCGTCGCGCTTACCGCTCCGGTCGCTACGTTGTGCAGGCCGACAGCTGTATCGGCATCTCCTAGCGTGACCGACGCACGATTCGGCGAACCGTCTTCGTTGCGATCGTAGCGCACCGCTGCGACCGCGTGCCCGGTTGTCGGATCGATCAGACCGCTGTTCGCGATCGTATCCTTCAAGGTCGAGATGTCGCCTGTGTTGGCCGTCACTCGCCCGTCGAGATTTCCGATCGCCGCACCGACACTGTTCACCGTCGTCGTGCCACCCGCTAGCGAATAGCTGGGTGCTGAGACTGTGCCGTCGGTGCCTGCCTCCGAGCCACCGCCGAGTGCAGCGGCCAGACTCTGCGACGCACTGTACAGTTGCGAGCCGTTCACCGCTTCCATGCTCGTCGCATTCACCGCGCCGGCTGCAACGTTCTTCAGCGTTGAGCCCTTCTCGCCAGACAGCGTGATCGTGCTCTTGGTCGCATCGTCGTACGCCACCGCGTTCGCATCCGTACCGCCGCCACCGCCACTCTCCGCCGCGGCCGCAATCGCGTCACCGACGTTGCCGTAGGTCTTGTCGCCCACGTGATACTTCGGTGCCGTCACACTGCCGTCAGCACCGATGCCCGCACCGCCGCCCAGCGCCGTCGCTACACCGCTCAGCTGTGCCACGTTCACCGCGTCGGTGCCTTGCGTACCCGCCGCAACGTTCACGATCTGGCGCTCGCTTCCGGCGCTACCCACCGAAATGGTATTGGCGCGCGTCGCCTTGGAGCCTGCGCCCAGCGCCACGGCTCCGTTCGCTTTGTCGTCCACGATGGAATTGGCACCCAACGCCATCGCGTCCGTTACGTTCGGCTCAACGCTCGCACCCGTACCCAGCGCAATGCCATTGGTCGCTCCTACAGAAGCTTCTGCTGCATTGCCGATCGCAATCGAGCTTGCTCCGATCGCCTTGATACCGTTACTGCCGACCGCAACCGCGTACTCGCCGTTCGCTTTCGCGTGCGAGCCGATCGCCAGCGCATGCGCGCCATTGGTCGTCACCCATGAGCCGATGGCCACCGAGAACGGTTGGTCCGAACCTGTTTGCGCCATATTACCGATCGCAACCGCTTCGTTCGACAGCGCCCCGGTATTCAGACCGAGCGCGATCGCATTCGCCCCCGCCGCATGAGCCTCCACGCCAATCGCGGCGGCTGTCGTGGTCTCCGGATCACCTCCGCTGAGGCTCGCCGTGTTTGTCCCTCCCAGACCTTCGACTACAACCAAGGAGTTCTGCTCGCCGGAATCAGCAAGCGCATTGACTCGAGACAGCAGGTGAGACTGCTCAGCTGCGACGCGCGATTTCAATTGGCCGAGCGCGTCAAACAACTGCGACCCGTTGATTGCATCCGTACTCTTGGCCGTGACATCCCCTGCTTTCACGTGGATGATCTTGCGTTCTGTCCCGTCATCACCAACGGACACCGTCATCGGCTCGGTAGCGATGGAATTGGAACCCAGCGCTACCGAGCCATTCCCCAGCGCACGCGCGCCGGCACCCAGCGCCAACGAATTCGGACCACCTGCCAGGGCCTTTGAACCGATCGCGACAGACTGAGCGCCAGTGGCGGTCGCGGGCGCGCCGTCGGCCCGGACCTTGATGTACTTCAGGTCGATATTGCCTTCAGCCAGCTCGCGCTTCATATCGGACAAACCGGTGTTCAACTGGCCGACGTTTACCGCGTCAGTATCATCCACGCCTGCTGCAACGTTCTTCAGCGCCACCGGCGCTGTTGCGCCCGCACCACCCAGCGTCACCGAACCGCGATCCGCCGTGCCGTCTGCCTTACGGTCGTACGTCACCGCCGCAATCACCTTACCCGTGTCTTTGTCCACCAGACCGGATTCGGTAACATCGTCTTGTAACTTCTCGACGTTCGTTGCGTTCGTCGTCACACGGCCATCCAGATCCGACACCGCGTCGCCAACGTTGTGCGCAGTCGTCTTGCCGCCGTCCAGCGTGTATGCCGGTGCCGTCAGCTTACCCGCTGCGTCCACCGTCGAACTGCCGCCCAGCGCGCTTGCCACACTTTGCGACGTGCCGTACAGCTGCGAACCATTCACCGCTTCCATGCTCGTCGCATTCACGGCGCCCGCTGCAACGTTCTTCAGCGTCGTGCCCTTCTCGCCAGCCAGCGTGACCGCACTCTTGGCTTCATCGTCGTATGCAACAGCGTTCGGATCCGTCCCGCCGCCGGTTTCCCCCGCGGCCGTAATCGCATCACCGACGTTACCGTAGGTCTTGTCGCCGACGTGGTACTTCGGTGCCGTCACCTTGCCGGCTGCGTCCACCGTCGAACCTCCGCCCAGCGCGCTTGCCACGCTTTGCGACGTGCCGTACAGCTGCGAGCCGTTCACCGCTTCCGTGCTCGTCGCGTTCACCGCGCCGGCTGCAACGTTCTTCAACGCCACCGGCGTTGCTGCACCTGCACCGCCCAACGTCACCGAACCGCGATCCGCCGTGCCGTCTGCCTTACGGTCGTACGTCACCGCCGCAATCACCTTACCCGTGTCTTTGTCCACCAGACCGGATTCGGTAATATCGTCTTGTAACTTCTCGACGTTCGTTGCGTTCGTCGTCACACGGCCATCCAGATCCGACACCGCGTCGCCAACGTTGTGCGCAGTCGTCTTGCCGCCGTCCAGCGTGTATGCCGGTGCCGTCAGCTTACCCGCTGCGTCCACCGTCGAACTGCCGCCCAGCGCGCTTGCCACACTTTGCGACGTGCCGTACAGCTGCGAACCATTCACCGCTTCCATGCTCGTCGCATTCACGGCGCCCGCTGCAACGTTCTTCAGCGTCGTGCCCTTCTCGCCAGCCAGCGTGACCGCACTCTTGGCTTCATCGTCGTATGCAACCGCATTCGGATCCGTACTGCTACCCATCTCCGCCGCAGCCGTAATCGCGTCACCGACGTTGCCGTAGGTCTTGTCGCCCACGTGATACTTCGGGGCCGTCACGCTACCGTCAGCACCGATGCCCGCACCGCCGCCCAGCACAGTCGTTACCCCGCTCAGCTGTGCCACGTTCACGGCGTCGGTGCCTTGCGTACCTGCCGCAACGTTCACGATCTGGCGCTCGCTTCCGGCGCTACCCACCGAAATGGTATTGGCGCGCGTCGCCTTGGAGCCTGCACCCAGCGCCACGGCTCCGTTCGCTTTGTCGTCCACGATGGAATTGGCACCCAACGCCATCGCGTCCGTTACGTTCGGCTCAACGCTCGCACCCGTACCCAGCGCAATGCCATTGGTCGCTCCTACTGAGGCTTCTGCTGCATTGCCGATCGCAATCGAGCTTGCTCCGATTGCCTTGATACCGTTGCTGCCGACCGCGACCGCGTTCTCGCCGTTCGCCTTCACGTGCGAGCCGATCGCCAGCGCATACGCGCCATTGGTCGTCGCCCATGAACCGATCGCAACCGAGAACGGTTGGTCCGAACCTGTTTGCGCCATATTGCCGATCGCAACCGCTTCGTTCGACAACGCCCCGGTATTCAGACCGAGCGCAATCGCGTTCGCCCCCGCCGCATGAGCATCGACACCGATCGCGGCGGCTGTCGTGGTCTCCGGATCGCCCGTCGTGATGCTCGCGGTGTTGAACCGACTACCGTCCGAGCCCATTCCGTCGATCGTGACAAAGCTCAGGCCTTTACCGCCACCACCGCTACCGCTGGCTGCCGCGGCCGTAATCGCGTCACTGACGTTACCGTAGGTCTTGTTGCCGACGTGGAACGTCGGCGCCGTCACCTTGCCGGCCGCGTCCACCGTCGAACCACCGCCCAGCGCATTCGCCACACTTTGCGACGTACCGTACAGCTGCGAACCGTTCATCGCTTCCATGCTCGTCGCATTCACGGCGCCGGCTGCAACGTTCTTCAACGTCGTGCCTTTCTCGCCGTACAGCGTGAGCGTGCTCTTCGTCGCATCGTCGTATGCGACCGTGTTCGGATTCGTACCGCCACCGCCGCCGCTTTCCGCCGCGGCCGTGATCGCGTCACCGACGTTGCCGTAGGTCTTGTCGCCGACGTGGTACTTCGGGGCCGTCACGCTACCGTCGGCGCCGATGCCCGCACCGCCGCCCAGCGCCGTGGTAATGCCTTTCACCTGACCCACGTTCGCCGCATCGGTGTCACCAATGCCCATGGCAACGTTCTTCAATGCCACCGGCGCTGCTGCGCCTGCACCGCCCAGCGTCACCGAGCCGCGATCCGCCGTGCCGTCTGCCTTGCGATCGTACGTCACCGCCGCAGTCACCTTGCCCGTGTCCATGTCCACCAGACCCGAATCGGCAATATCGCCTTGCAGTTTCTCGACGTTCGTCGCGTTCGTCGTTACACGGCCGTCCAGGTTCGACACCGCGTCGCCAACGTTTTTCGCTATGGTCTTGCCACCGTCCAACGTGTACGTCGGCGCCGTCATCGTACCGCCTGCGTCCACAGTCGAATCACCGCCCAGCGCACTCGCCACACTCTGCGACGCGCCGTACAGCTGCGAGCCGTTCAGCGCATCCGTGCTCGCCTGGGTCACCGCGCCATCTGCAACGTTCTTCAACGCTACCGGCGCTGCCGCGCCCGTGCCGCCCAGCGTCACCGAGCTGCCATGCACCGTGCCGTCGTTACGGTCGTACGTCACCGCCGCGATTACCTTGCCCGTGTCCTTGTCCACCAGACCCGAATCGGCAATATCGCCTTGCAGTTTCTCCACGTTCGTCGCAACCGTCGTCACGCGGCCGTCCAGGTTCGAGAATGCGTCGCCAGCGTTGTGCGCGGTGTTTTTGCCCCCGTCCAGCGTGTACGTCGGCGCCGTCAGCTTGCCTGCTGCATCCACCGTCGAACCGCCGCCCAACGCGCTTGCCACGCTCTGCGACGCGCCGTACAACTGCGCACCGTTCATCGCTTCCATGCTCGTCGCGTTCACGGCGCCCGCTGCAACGTTCTTCAGCGTCGTGCCTTGCTCGCCAGCCAGCGTGAGCGTGCTCTTCGTCGCATCGTCGTATGCGACCGCGTTCGGATTCGTACCACCCCCGCCGCCACTTTCCGCGGCGGCCGTAATCGCGTCACCAACGTTACCGTAGGTCTTGTCGCCGACGTGATACTTCGGTGCCGTCACGCTGCCATCGACGCCAATGCCGGCGCCGCCACCCAGCGCCGTCGTGACGCCGCTCAGCTGCGCCACGTTCACCGCGTCGGTGCCTTGCGTACCTGCCGCAACGTTTACGATCTGGCGCTCCGTACCGGTGTTACCCACCGACACTGTATTGGCTCGAGTTGCTTTGGAACCTGTACCCAGTGCCACGGCACCATTGGCGCCTTTTTCAACGCTGGTTTTTGCGCCCAGCGCCATCGAATCTGCCACGCTCCGCGCAACGTTCGCACCCGCGCCCAGCGCAATACCGTTGGTCGTACCTGCCGCGGAGACGGCCTTGTTACCGATCGCGATAGAATCCTCGCCGACTGCCATCACGTTGTTATTACCCAGCGCGATCGCGTTGTCACCGTTTGCCTTCGCCTGCGAACCAACAGCAAGTGCACTTGCTCCGTTGGTCGTCACATTCGACCCGATCGCTACCGAGTTCGGTTGGCTGGCACCCGTTTGAGCCATATTACCGATGGCCACTGCTCCGTCAGAGTTCGCGTAGCTGCGCACACCGATTGCGACCGTATTTGCGCCCGAGGCAATCGTGCCCACACCGATCGCGGCGGCCGTGTCGCTACCCGGATCGCCTCCGACGATGTTCGCGGTATTCTCCTGACTCCCGTCCGCACCCGCACCGGCAACCTGCAAGAACTTCGACGGATCCACCGATGACGAGTCTGTCTTGGCAGCGAGGACGTTAGCCATCAACGAGCTATGTCCCGACTTGAGTTCCGACGACAGCTTGTCGGTCCGGGCGGACATCTTTTCGATCGCTTCAGTCAGTTGATTCACGTTGACTGCGTCGGTATCTTCCGTGCCGTCCGCCACGTTGGAAATGCGACGTTCGCTCCCGATGTCGCCAACCGATACTTGGTTCGCATCCGTCGCGACCGAATTGAAACCGATCGCGACCGAGTTGAGCCCATTCGCGCGTGAACCGGTACCCAAGGCCAGCGAGCCATTTCCGGTCGCGTTGGCGCCCGCACCGATCGCGACGGTGTTGGTTCCCATCGCGTTTGCGGCTTGCCCTGTTGCCTTGACCTTGATGTAGCGCATCGACAGGCTGCCGTCCGAGAGCGAATCGCGAATCGACTTCGTTGCATCCGACAATTGGCCGACGTTCACGGCGTCGGTCTCAGCAACGCCGGCTGCGACGTTCTTCAGCGTCGTGCCTTTTTCGCCGGACAGCGTGATCGCCTCTTTGGTCTTGTCGTCGTATGAGACCGCGTTCGGATTCGTACCGCCACCGCCGCCGGTTTCCGCCGCGGCCGTGATCGCGTCACCAACGTTACCGTAGGTCTTGTCACCGACGTGGTACTTCGGTGCCGTCACGCTGCCATCGGCACCGATGCCCGCACCGCCGCCCAGTGCCGTGGTAATGCCTTTCACCTGGCCCACGTTCACTGCATCGGTGTCACCAATGCCCGTCGCAACGTTCTTCAACGTCACCGGCGCTGCCGCACCCGCACCGCCCAGCGTCACCGAGCCGCGGTCCGCCGTGCCGTCTTCCTTGCGGTCGTACGTCACCGCCGCGATCGACTGGTTCTTGTCCTTGTCGAACAGACCGGATTCAACAAGGTTGTCTTGCAGTTTCTCCACGTTCGTCGCGTTCGTCGTCACGCGGCCGTCCAGGTTCGACACCGCTTCGCCTACGTTATTCGCCGTGGTCTTGCCACCGTCCAGCGTGTACGTCGGCGCCGTCAGCTTGCCTTCCGCGTCAACGGTCGAACCACCGCCCAGCGCGCTCGCCACGCTCTGCGACGCACCGTACAGTTGCGAACCGTTCACCGCGTCGGTGCTATCCGAACTCACCGCGCCGGCCGCAACGTTCTTCAGCGTCGTGCCTTGCTCGCCAGCCAGCGTGATCGTGCTCTTCGTCGCATCGTCGTATGCAACCGCGTTCGGATCCGTACCGCCACCGGTTTCCGCCGCGGCCGTAATCGCGTCGCCGACGTTACCGTAGGTCTTGTCGCCGACGTGGTACTTCGGGGCCGTCACGCTGCCATCGGCACCGATGCCCGCACCGCCGCCCAGCGCCGTGGCAATGCCTTTCACCTGGCCCACGTTCACGGCGTCAGTGTCACCGATGCCCATCGCAACGTTCTTCAACGCTACCGGCGCTGCCGCGCCCGCACCGCCCAGCGTCACCGAGCCGTGATCGGCCGTGCCGTCCTCCTTTCGGTCGTACGTCACCGCCGCGATCGACTGGCTCTTGTCCTTATCAAACAGACCGGATTCAGCAAGGTTGTCTTGCAGTTTCTCGACGTTCGTCGCGTTCGTCGTTACGCGGCCGTCGAGATTCGACACCGCGTCGCCAACATTGTGCGCAGCGGTTTTGCCGCCATCCAGCGTGTACGTCGGCGCCGTCAGCTTGCCTTCGGCGTCAACGGTCGAACCGCCGCCCAGCGTGCTCGCCACGCTCTGCGACGCACCGTGCAGCTGCGAGCCGTTCATCGCTTCCATGCTCATCGCGTTCACCGCGCCGGCCGCAACGTTCTTCAGCGTCGTGCCCTTCTCGCCGGACAGCGTGACCGCGGTCTTGGCTGCATCGTCGTACAACACCGCATTTGAATCTGTACCGCCGCCGCCACTCGCTGCCGCAGCTGCGAGCGCGTCGCCGACGGTACCGTAGGTTTTGTCACCGATGTGATACTTCGGTGCCGTCACACTGCCGTCGGCGCCGATGCCCGCACCACCGCCCAGCGCAGTCGTGACGCCCTTCAACTGCGTCACGTTCACGACATCGGTGTCCTGCGTACCCGCTGCAACGTTCACGATCTGACGCTGGGATGCGGCGTTCCCCACCGAGACCGTATCGGCTCGATCGGCTGACGAGCCGGTTCCAAGCGCCACGGCCCACGTGGCATCCGCGCCTACGCTGGCTTGATGCCCTAACGCGACCCCATTACCTGGACTGGACTGAGCGTCGGGTCCAATGGCAACAGAAACCCCTTGCGCCTGCGCGCCCGCTCCGATTGCTACTGGACGCAGATAGCCGCCTTGCGTGCCATCGACCGCGCGTGCACCGTAGCCAATCGCAATAGCACCCGAATACCCGGGCCGACCGGCTGCTGCCCCCTCGCCAATAGCAATCACGCCCGTTCCCGCTCCCCCGGTATCCGCCTTCGCGCCCATGCCTACCGCGATATTGTTACCGGTCGCGTACGCATCCTGCCCGATCGTGACCCGACCGGCATCGAGCCGGTCACTACTGGCCTTCGCTACCGCAGCATTCAACTGGTCCGACGTCACAGCCGCAGTCACTTTGCCGGTTTTCGCGTCCAGCAGGCCAGTATCAGCAAAGTTGCCTTGCAGTTTCTCGACGTTCGTCGCGTTCGTCGTCATGCGGCCGTCCAGATTCGACAACGCTTCGCCGACGTTTGTCGCACTGGTCTTACCGCCGTCCAGCGTGTACGCCGGTGCCTTTACGCTGCCATCTGCAGCGATGCCTGCACCGCCGCCCAGAGCCGTTGCTACGCCATTTAGTTGCCCGACGTTCACAACGTCGGTGTCTTGCGTACCGGCTGCCACGTTCACTATCTGGCGCTGAAGCGGCCCCCATTTTCCGCCCCCGACCGAAACGGTATTGACACGGTCAGCCTTCGCCTCGCCGCCGATAGCCACCGAACCACTCACTGCCTTTGCTCCAGCGCCGATAGCTACACCATCGTCCTGAGCCTCCGCTGACGACCCGATAGCCACAGCAGACTCGTGTGCGCTCGCGTAAGGCCCAACCGCCACCCCGTATTGGTCTGCCCCATTTGCATGCAAGCCGATTGCAACAGCGTAGTCTTCCGAAGCACTCGCCCCATCGCCAATTACGACTTGGGAGAATCTCCCGGCAACCGCATTCAGTCCGATCGCAACACTGCGAACCGCATAACCGTTGTACTTGTCAGCACGCGCGCCCTTACCAATCACGACACTCTCATCGTCGAGTTGCGCCGCGAGCGCCGCATTCATCTGTTTGACGTTCACTGCATCGGCACCTGCCCCCCCTGCTGCGACAGAGGTAACCTTCGAGTTAGCAACGTCAATGCCATTAGCCAACGACGACGCTACTTTTTTTCCATAAATATCGTCGCCACTGTCACATTCCGTTGACTTACCATTCTCCGATTGGCAATACTGGCCACCCTCAACGTTGGACGCATAAGCATGGCCTGCCCCCCCGGCCATCCCAACCCCTATAGCGGTTGCCAACATAACAGGAGTTTTTCGCAAAACATCTTTCGACGATGCCCCGCGGGAATGAGATTTCGCAGTTTCAGAAACCGCTGCCCATGTGCCGTTGGATGCGTTCCAAACCACCTTATACGATTTATTCATAAAACACTCTCTATCTCAACACAAATTAGCGACCATTCATCGGCGTGGAGAGTCACTACAATCGAACGCCAAACCGCCAAAATCCACGCTCCGCATAGCTTTAACTGTGGATGCAACGCTCACGAAAACTCACAACCGCGTCAACCGCCTTGCGCTTATGAAGCGTCGCAACTACCCAGTTCCAAAACCCATCGAATTATCCGCCCGGCCAATTCCGAGAAATATAGGAGCTGGCGCGAAATACACTCCCCCGCGTCTTATTTTTTATAGAAAATTTAGGCCGCGGCCTATGTCTAGCCGGATAACCATTTCGATACAAATCGATTTTTAATATCCATTTCAAATATCGACAGTGTGGATATATAAATTCGATCTTCGCGGGTACCCGACATGCTGCTTCGAGTCCTAGAGTCGACGTCAGAAGTGGCTTCGCAAAATCGGACGGCTGGATAAGTGGGAATCCCGGGTCTGAGCCAGCGGTGATGCAGGCAAAGGAACCGGGAAATGACGACGAGAATCCGACGGACGCACTCAGCGGCGTTCCAAGCGAAGGTGGCGCTGGCCCCAGTCAAGGGCGAGCGGACGCGTGCCGAATTGGCGCAGTAATACGACGTCCATCCGAATCAGTTCACGGAATGGAAGCGGCAATTGCAGGAGCGCGCGGCCGATGTGTTCGGTACGGCTGGGTCGCCGTCAACGGCGCCGCGGTGGACGTAAAAACGCTGCATGCGAAGATCGGCCAGTTGACGCTGGAGGATGATTTTTTGTCTGGAGCGCTCGGCAAGGCCGGACTGCTAAGCGTAAAGCGATGATCGACCGTGCGCATGCGCTGCCGGTTTCACGACAGACGAAACTGCTCGGCATCGCGAGATCGAGCACGTATTACCTGACTCAACCGGTCAGCCACGCCGACCAACTGCTGATGCGCCGCATCGACGAACTACACATGGAGTTTCTATCTGCCGAGGCACGGATGCGGGCGCGCCCGCTGCGTCGGGACACCGATCACGGAAGCCAGGGCGGATTCAACCGGTCGTCGCGTGCGGCTGTCGACGGACGGCACGAGTGCCTGGCGTGCCAACGTATTCGTGGAACGGGTCTGACGCAACATCAAATATGAGGAAGCCTACGTAAAAGCATACGAGTCGGTCAGCCGTGCCCGACGCTCCATCAGCGACTACATTGAGTTGTATAACCGGAAACGGCCCCATTCAAACGTGGCTAATCGCAAGGCAGATGAGGCATATTTCGCGTCGCTGCCTGCGATCAAACCGGCAACATGATCCCCGGACGTTTCACTTAAAAATCTCAGAATACTGTCCGAGCGAGCGAGGCCACCTCTCCCTGGGGGCTGGCAATCAAACTACACGCCAAAACGCGACATCTGAACCTGTGATCTACACACGTCGGTCATATCGATACGAGATCATGGATGGACCGATTTGCCTTTAATTTGATCGCAGCGCTAGCCGAGTTCGAGCGCACCTCGATATTCGAACGCCCAAGAGCAGACGTGGCCATCGCCAGACGGCAAGGTCACTTACTGGAACGTCTGCTGGCACTCAACCATGCCCAAACCATACAAGCACGCGTGCTATTGCAGACCAGATCGTTTGCCACAGTTGCCCGCTTGCTCAACTTCAGCGTTCGACACGTCGGCATCTACGGCAACTCGATCACACATGATTGGACAGAAAGTAGATGATTGCGTTGCTCTCCGCTATCGAAGCGATGGCATGCTGCGACGCCGAGCATCTCTGACGGTAACAACATAAGCGGGCACCCTCTCATCATCCGAACGCCACCTCAATGGCGTTCCGCTGCGATCGCGAATCGCTCCCTTCGCTTTCCCTTGATCCACGAAGGCTCACGACCGCGGCCGGACCAAGTCGCCCCAGTCTTGGGATCCCGATATTTAGGCGCGACGGCATCGCCCAAACGTCGCCCCTGCGCGCGCCGCTTGCGCCCAAAAATCTGCTCCGCGGTCAAACCGTATTCGGCCACACGTGCGCGCACCTCTGCCAACACCGTTTCGAGTTCAGCCTCGCGCGCTGCTTCGGCTTGACGAAGCAGATCCTCGGCCTTCGCTTTCAATTCTTGATACGTTGCCATACTTATCCTCCCAAAAATTGCATAGTATACCGAAGTCTAGAGTCTTCGCAATTTACAAGACACGCCGAACATGATTCACAAAAATAATCTCAAATGTTTCAATTTCAACAAATAACTTTAAAAGATATGATTCTTAGATAGAATTTTCTCAACCCCAACACAACACCAAGAAACCACCAATATCACACTCACGAAAGCGGAAGCGGAAGCGATTTAATTGCCGAAGACGGATGCCAAAATATCCAGCGCATCAATCGCATCCCAGCATTGCATTCTTGCAAGTGCACACTCGCCCCCAACACACCGAAAGTCGACGGCATGCTATCACCGTCAATTCGACTCAACCAATAATTTAACTCCCGCACCTCCGCGTCAATCTGCCATATCGCAGCAGCATCCAACGCACCGATAACAGACGCATCGACCTCCCAAGTATAATTACCCAATAGATCATTTAATCGCTCAAAATATTCCTCTCGATTTGCCGCTCGATCGCTTTTTAATTTAACAAGTTTGAAATCACGAAGATCTTGAGCGATAGCAATGAGCCTACCAATCTCTTGCTTTACACGACGCTCCCCATCAACTTCTCGCCAATTCCCCCATCGCCCGTCCAGCTCTGCAAGCGCGATTTCGTAAGGACATCGCTCCCCGATTTTTCGCCCACTCGAACCACAAATTCGCCACGAAATCCGGCCATTAGCTGAAGTCTCGCCAACCCATTTACAACGACATATCTCGTGCTCATTTCGTAATTTTCTTACCGCATCCCTATACCGCACAACAAACATCGGCGGAGTCGGCGACAACGCCTGAGTTCTTACATAAAAATCGAATAATATTGACAACACCGTTCTTGTATAATCTTTCGAGCATTTAAAAAACAACGGGTTCGAAAGCATCGTATATTCCCTACTCCACTCGCCCTCCACATTCTTCATATACGCTTTTACTGCAACCGAGGGCGGACTAATTTCACAGAGTTGCCCTAGTCGCCTCAAAAATGAGGAACGATTGTAGGACGCGTTATAATTAAAAACAAAAAAGTCCATTTCAGAAAATCTCCGCCCCGCTGCATTTGTGCACTCGGCCCAGTCCAGAATGGATTTGGCGATATTGTCATTTCCGCGATCAATCGGTCCAGCCGTAACAAGCGGCCAATTTGCACAGTGTGCTCGCATAACGCGCCGTATCGCCGAAATTCTCATATCTAGAATTCGACCATAGTCAGTAGGCGGGGCAACTTGCAATGGCATGGCATGAAATGGGCACATCTCCAGCCATGCGGCTTCATGAAAAACGCTATGGTAGCCACACCTTGCACACTCAGGACAAAAACGAATAACTTCCTTTAATTTCTCTTTCAAATTAAAAGTTATACTGTAGCCTCCGGCGCAACCCAAATTGAGACATGGGAGAAACATTGTGCGAACAACAGAAATTGGCTCATCCAATACGCCAGCCAGGCGCTCCGCCTCTTCGTCCGGCGATCGATACGGCTGATGCGGGCGAATCGGCAAAATGCCTTCAGCACGCTTAACGCTTATGCGGTTGAGCTCGCAAAACCGCAGAAACACACTGAGCGAAGACTCGTAGCGTCTCACGCATCCACGCCACCAGTTGAATGTGGGGTACTCCATATCACGATGGCGGGCAAATGATGCGCATGTGATCTGAGAAATTTGTTCTGGCCAGGCGCTTCAACCAGTTTTCGTACGTCGTCACTTCATTCCAGTCTCCGCCTCGCGCCAGCTCAAATAGTGTTGCCTCTACCGTTCTGGCCACATGCTGCATAGGAAACTCGCAAAATCGGCGAACATTAGCGGGCGAGAGTTCTTCTAGCGCCCTCCAGAGATCGGCGTCGCAGTCGGCCAGTCGCTTGCCGTGTGCAAACCACTCCGGGGCAAAGTATTCGAGGAATGAAACATCGCTGTCCTCCGGCCATCGTGAGTCGATATCGTAGCCGTTCAAAACATAGTTCAACTCATCTATCGTCCTCAAGCCGTGACATTGTTCGTGTGCAGCCATGAATCTGGCAGACACATGGGCATTCCCTGTGTTAGCAAAGTAGTCGAATTTGTAATTCAGTTGATGAGAACCGATGGAAAAGACGCTCAGCAGATAGCCCATTTCATCGAGATCATTCTGCAATCCCATCAGCCACTGCCATTCGAGTAGCGTCATGCTCTGCGCTTCATCAATCAGCAAGATCACATAATTTCGTCCCGCCCACTCGGCGATCGCAACAAATCGCTGCAAACACAAATGCCGCCCGATGTCCCGCTTCACAGACTTCGTCGGATCGACTAAGGCAAATCGTGAAGCATGCAATAGCTTCTGCCAAAAGCCCGCTTCGCTGACGTGACTGTTCGCCGGGCGGATCCATACAATCAGAGGAAGGTCGATTTCGAATCGCTCGCGCAACACGCGAGCAAGGAAGTATCTGACGCATCGCGTCTTTCCCAGCCGGGAAGCGCCCCAGAGGTAGCCGCCTGGTCGCTGCTGGTCGATCCAGTCACCGATATGGGCAATCATCTCGCTCATCGGTGGCGTATAAACCGCGTACTGCTGCGTCACGACGCAGTGTCGTGGATCAATGCGCTTGGGGAGCGAAAACGTCATCACGACCTCGTGGAGGCAATTCTGCGTGGTGGGAGCGGCATGGAGGAGCGGGGTGGCTTCGTGTCGTTCGGTTTGGCGGCGGCTCGGCCTTTATATTGATGCGAATCACCTGGCAGATCGACAACTTCGCTTGCATGGACAAGGGCCGTTTCCAGCATCGCATCACCGACTGATTGCGCCGCGGCCGCTGTCAGGATTCGGCGAGCGGCCAGATAGGCGGGATGAACAGGGAGCTTTTTATCCGCTTGCGATTCGGAATAGTGCACCAGCGCTTCGACCGGATCCGCCCCCGGAGGAATCTGGAATTTTCCAATCCTGTTGGCCTGACAAATGGCCGTGCGAACGGCCACGCTATGCGGCAATCCATTCCACGGCGGAGCCGCCCTCAGGACGCCCAATGGCGCACCGCCCATCGTGACGCCCATTGCAGTCCTGGCATCATCTTCATGGTGGGCGATGACCCAAATTTTCGATCCGACGAGGTCGTGCCGTACGCCGAGCGTTTCGTTTGAATAGCTCGCGTTGAAAAATGCGACATAAGGTCGGCGCCCGGAACTGGCGCCGCCTCTGACGGTACATAGTTTCCGGACACTGAACATGGAATCGACCATCGTGGAGTCGACATGCCGAAGTGCCGACGCCATATGGCGATACAGGAATTTCGCATACTCGAGCGGCGTGCGGTTGCCGATGCCGCTGTGGGGCTGAACGTTGTAGTTTGCGATCAGAGCATCGAGCAGTTCTTCCGCATATTCGTACTGAAAGCGGCTCGTCAACGCTATGGCCTCGGGATCCCTGCCCTTGCGCCCCTCGGGCTTCGAGCCAGTCGTGTTGGATAGCCGCTGGAAACCCTTTCCGCCCAAATTCCGAAAGAAGGTCTCAATAAAGGGCCTGTCGTCCTTGCTGCGCCGCTTCGAGAATGAGTTCGTCGGCTCAAGAAGCTTCGCACCCACGACATCTTGGAGCGCACCTCGAACCTGGAGGCATGTCCCGGCAAGTGCGCCATCCACACTGGTTTCATCCCAGCACAGACCGATATATTCAGGGCCCAATGATGACAAAAGCCCGGCACCAGGCAGGTACGCTTCGTCGCAAAACGTCACCGGCTTCGGCTCCCAGGGAGTCAGCGCGCACTTAATTGCCCGCAATACGTCTTCCTTGGATACTTCTCGTGCAAGGCTCACGTAGTAGCCGATCACTGCTCGAGAAACCACCTCCAGCAACACGACGACCCAGAGCCGGTGAACGATCTTCTCCAGAAAGCCACCGCCAATCTGCGGAAGCAATACACAAAACCGGCCATCGGTCTTGTGTGCGTCCATCTCCACACGCTGCATAAACCGTGAAACCGGACGGTTGGTCCCATCACCGGTCGCCAGTTTCTTGACCAGGTCCGGACCGCCGGCTTCGTGCGCCATGGCCTTGGGATTCGCCAACAATACCTTCTCGACGTACCGTCTGATCGAGAAATACCCGCGGCTAACTGTATTGAAAGGCCATTCCTCTCGCACTTCATAGCCGAGAACGCGAAGCTGGTCGAGAAACCAGCTTTGATGGCGTGTTCTCGCACGCTTGATTTCGGTGAGGTGGCCGGCGCGCGGAATCGTCAGAATTCGGGCATCGAACGCCGCCCTGAGCTCTGGATGCGCATCGAGAAGAGTCTGCATCGCCCCAACTGCGCCCCCACCATAATTGTCTACCCGAATCCGATGGATCCGGCGGTACGGTTTCATTCGCTCGTAGGGAATCAAACCTCGCCAACCGAACTCGCGCCCATCCTCATGTGTCTCCAGGCAACGCTCGCTGATCAGGCGATACGCTTGCTTGGCGCTCAGCGCTGTCGCTTGCTTGATCGACTCTGACGAAGCGTTGGACAGATACATCTCTACTGCTCGCTTTCTTGCGAAGTAGAGTGCTCGACGCGAGTCCGTCATCGCACCGACATCAGGCGTTGCCCATTGAGACACATCAATCGACCGTCCTCGCACGATGCGCTCTGAAAACAGCGGGTGCTCAGCTGATTCCTCATCTGCCATTTTGCTCTCCAGCCTGTCGAGGTAACGATGTATTCGGTGGACCGGCGACCATCGTTGTCACATCTGTTGCAAGACTAATTGATCGTAGGAGGAAGGGGATGATTTTTCAAAAATTTCAAACCCGAAATCGTGTCGATACCAAATAATCCCGAATAACGCTGAATTTCGATATACGACCTTTTCGGTCGATTCGACCAATAACGGTCGATCGCCACAAATCCGCATGAACTCGGCGCGTGCCCGCTATCACATCAACTTGATGTTGATAAAGACCACCACTCTTCTTCAGAAATATTAATTTTATTGAATACAATGCTCCGCACCTTCTCCGGGTCATTTTATGAAATCGATGCCGAATGGCATCGCTATCACCCGTCGATTGGAGTCTCTCGATCTATGTCGCCGACATCGAAGCCGATCGCCATTTCGTCCGCTCTTGCCGCCCAAATTAGACAGGCAACGTCTCGCTGAATACGGTTACCCGTTCGAGGACAACAGGATCGGAGCATAAAAGTCTGGAATAGTTACAAAATTGCCAAGATTGCTTGGAAAAAGCACAATTTCTTGCAAAACCTCCTTCTGCGAATTTGTTCTCAAAATCCTGGAATCGCCCTATTGACGGGGCAGCGGCAAGAACAAATTTATGCAACCCAACGGGCGGCGTCGGGTTGCATGAATGTGCTCCTTGCCTGATACGTCCGCCCATGTTCGCGTCGAGCCGATCGGCCCGTATCGGCGAGTGTCATTCGGGCCGCTCTCCCGGGCGAAGGCGAAAGCCGGGAGAACAACCGCTGGCAGGACATGCCCGCGTGCGATCCCTGGCGTAGCCATTGACACACGCTTCTGGCGCCGTCAGGTTGCTCCGATATGCTCGACGGCGCGCCAGGGGTGCGGGTACCGCGTATCTCCTTGCCGCACGCTTGCCCCGCTTTTCCGATGCTTTGAAAATTCCGCTCGCGAGCATTAAGATCCCTGGGTGCTCGAGGCCGGGCTATTCCGTTCTTGTTAACCTTTCGTCATCGGTTATGTATTCCGCTCGACTTGCCGTTTCGGCGCTCGCCGGTATCTGCGCGCTTTTCTCTGCGAACGCCCTGGCGGAGGCCACTCTGCATCTTGAAGTCGAGGCAGTTCACGTCGACGAAAATTCGCCGCGCGTGTCCTTGCTTGTGAAGATGACGGACACCGACGCCGACAAGGACAGCTACGGTCGAGTGACCAGGACGTCGCTACCTGCTCCCGGCAGTTGCGTTGCGCGGTTCGACGGTGACGAACAGCACGTGGTAGGGCCTTGTGCCGCGTTTCATGTCTGGGAAAACGGAAGCCCGGTAAAGGCGGTCAAAGTGCGCATTCTGGATACGCGTGGAGATCATGACTGGGTGGTATTGACGTGGAATTCCATATTCGTACTTCCACCTTCGCAGCGATCGGTCAAAATGCTCGCGGGAGTCGCCAACGGTTGGTTCTCCAACAACCCGGACGAAATTTTCACGCTCGCCGACCCTCCTTCATTTGATCCCGCGCGCCCCTACAACTGGCTCTATCAGCGCGCCGATCGGGCTCTCAACGATAACTACCGGCGCATTCTCTCCCGCTACGCAAAAAATAACGATGAGAATCGGGCTCGGGGTTTGCGTATCGAGGAGCGAGTTTGGGTCGACCACAAGGTGAGCGAGTGTCGCGACTCGGGCGAGCCCGAGCGATGCCGCTGGCTTACGACTGAAGAACGTCTGGACACGATTCTCGAAGTCAACGACAACTAGAAATCTCGCCGCCACACAAAGACGTCCACTCGCGACCCAGGGGAGATTCCCAGGTCTCCCGGAGGCTGTCGCGAAATCGATCGGGCGGCGCCTTGCATTGTTTCCAGCCAATCACGCGGCACGCGAGCGGGACGAACGCCTGATGCACGTGTGCGTGCCGTTCATCGCGAATCTCGAGACAGGGAATCGCGCCGGGCTGCCCGGCGCGGCACGATGTAAAACGGCCGGCAACAGAGGTGCCGGCCGCTGGTGTGAAACGCATGATTCCCGCATTGCGCGGCCGCCATCCTCGCAGACGGCGCACCGCCACGGGATGCCTTCCTACGACTGCCGCTCGGCTGCCACGACCGGCTCTGCCCGGCTTTCGCGCGCGCCGCTCGCCGCCGCCGGCTTCTCCCAGAACGTCGCGTTCGCGATCCCGAGCGCGGCGGGATCGAACGACGGCTCGCGTCCTGCGCGCTTCTGCGCTTCGTAGTCGCGCAGCGCCTTGAGCGCCGGTTTCTGCAGCAGCAGGATCGCGACGATGTTGAGCCACGCCATCAACCCGACGCCGATGTCGCCCAGCGCCCACGCGACGCTCGCGCTCTTCACCGCGCCGTACAGCGTCGCGAGCAGGATCACCGCGCGCAGCACGAACGTGCCGGCGGCGCTGCTGCGCGCGCGGCTCAGGTACGCGACGTTGGTTTCCGCGATGTAGTAATACGCGAGGATCGTGGTGAACGCGAAGAAGAACAGCGCCATCGCGACGAACGCCGCGCCGAAACCGGGCAGCACCGATTCGACGGCCATCTGCGTGTAGCCGGGGCCGGCCTCGACGCCGGCCGCGCCCGAGAACAGCGTACGGCCGCCCGGCGCGACCACGTTGTACGCGCCGGTGATCAGGATCATGAAGCCCGTCGCCGAGCAGACGAACAGCGTATCGACGTAGACGGAGAACGCCTGCACGAGCCCCTGCTGCGCCGGGTGCGTGACTTCGGCGGCAGCCGACGCGTGCGGGCCCGTGCCCTGCCCCGCTTCGTTCGAATAGACGCCGCGCTTCACGCCCCACTGGATCGCCATGCCGAGCACCGCGCCGAAGCCGGCCTCGAAGCCGAACGCACTTTCGAACACCAGCTTGACGACGCCCGGCAGGCGCTCGATGTCGAGTGCGATCACGACGCACGCGATCAGGATGTAGCCGAGCGCCATGAACGGCACGACGATTTCCGCGACGCGCGCGATCCGCTTCACGCCACCGAAGATGATGAGCCCGAGCAGCAGCACGAGCACCGCGCCCGTGACGGGCTTCGCGATGCCGAAGGAATTCTCGATCGCGGACGAGATCCCGTTCGCCTGCACGCCCGGGAGCAGCAGCCCGCACGCGAGCACGGTGGCAATCGCGAACGCCACCGCATACCAGCGGACGCCGAGCCCCTTCTCGATGTAATACGCGGGGCCGCCGCGATACTGCCCTTCGCGCCGCACCTTGTAGATCTGCGACAGCGTCGATTCGACGAACGCGGTGCTCGCGCCGAGGAACGCGACGAGCCACATCCAGAACATCGCCCCGGGCCCGCCGAACGTGATGGCCGTCGCGACGCCCGCGATGTTGCCCGTGCCGACGCGCCCCGACAGCGACATCGCCAGCGCCTGGAACGACGACACGCCTTCCGCCGAAGCCTTGCTGCCGCGCATCAGGCGCAGCATCTCGACGAAATGGCGAACCTGCGCGAAGCGCGTGCGCAGCGAAAAGTACAGCCCCGCGGCAAGGCAGAGAAAGATGAGCGCGGGGCTCCAGATGACACCGTTGAGCGATTCGACGAGTTGTTCCATGAGGCGATTCTGTTGAAGGCGAGGATGGCGCGCGGCGGAGGGTCGGATCCGTTGCGTGACCGCGCGGCGTCACGACTACAGACAAATCCGAATTTATCTTTCATTTATATTACATGTCTTACGATCAGCTTCGGCATTGGGGTGTCCCCCAAGTAGCGCGTGACGAACCCGGGCGGCGTTGCAACGACGGGATCGGCAATCGGGCGGCGCGGCGTGCGCCGGGCGCCGCGAATCTCACGGCGCGGCATGGCCCCGCGCCCGAACCGCCTTGATCCCGGCCCGCGCGCACCGTACAGTGATCGCCTGCCTCGATACCGGAACCGCCATGCCGATCGGATTTCAGAAAATGCACGCGAACGGCGACGACTTCGCAATCGTCGACCTGCGCGGTCAGGATCGAGCGCACGCGATCGATGGCGACCTCGTGCGGCGCATGGGCGACCGCCATCGCGGCATCGGCTTCAACCAGCTCGCGGTCGTGTCGGACTGCGACGACGCAGCGGCCCGCGTCGCGTTCTGGAACGCCGACGGCTCGCCGCTCGACACCTGCGGCAGCGCGACACGCGGCGTCGCGTGGCGATTGATGCGGGAAACCGGCCTGTCGTCGCTCGTGCTGCGGACTCCCCGCGGGTATCTCGTGTGCTCGACGGAGGCGAGCGGCCTCATCACCGTCGAGATGGGCAGGCCGCTCACCGGCTGGCGGGACGTGCCGCTCGCCGAGGCGCTCGACACCCTCGCGCTGCCGCTGCCCGGCGCACCGGCCGCGTGCAACATGGGCAATCCGCATTGCACGTTCTTCGTCGACGACCTCCGCGCGATCGATGTCGCGGCGCTCGGCCCGGCCATCGAAACGCATTCGCTGTTTCCGCGGCAGACCAACGTGCATTTCGTTCAGGTCATCGATCGCACGCACATTCGCCTGCGCATCTGGGAGCGCGGCGGCGGCGTGCCGCTCGGTTCGGGATCGTGTTCGTGCGGGGCGGTGGTCAACGGCATCCGGCGCGGGCTGCTCGACGAAATCGTGCGGGTCGAGTGCGACGGCGGCGACGTCACCGTTCAATGGGACGGCACTGACAGCGTGTTCCTGAGCGGGCCGGTCGCGTTCGGGTTCGACGGGTTGTGGGTGGGCGGGGAGGTGACGGCAAGCTGATCGCAGGCATTCGCGGTGCGGCGTGAATCACGATACCGATTCGCGCCGGATGCGCAGCGGCAATGCAGCCACATCGTCATCGATCGTCAACGTAGTCCGTTCGCCGCCATGATGTGGCGCCCGGCCTCCAACGATCGCGCCGACGCGCGGGCCATTCATCGCCCGCGGTCGGCGTGGCCCGGCACGTGCCGGGCCGCATGCATCAGTGCTTGTCGTCGAGCTTCTTCGGCTTCGGCGGCGACGGCACCTTCGCGTACTGGAACGCGGGCGTCGCCTTGAGCGCATCCTTCGTCGCGCCCGGCAGGTAGATGTTGCCGTTGCGCACGTCGAGCGACGCGATCGGCACCGCGACGTCGTGCGCGGCCACGCCGAGGAAGCCGCCGGCCGACACGATCGCCGCCGACACCGAGCCGTCCGGTGCGACGATCAGGTCGCGCACGGTACCGACCTTCTGGTTGTCGTCGTTGTAGACGGCCTTGCCGAGCACGCTCTTCTTCACGCTCCAGCCTTCGAGCAGCGCCTGCGATTGCTCGACGGTCACGCTGATCGGCTGCGCACCCGCGATCTGCGCGTGCGCGCTGACGCTCGATGCGAGGACGGTTGCTGCGATGAGGGTCTTGTAGAAAGCCATGCTGTCATGTACTCCGGTGAATTGTTGTCGGTGTCGGCGGCCGGCCAAGCCGCCTCCATGCCTGCGCCGCGTGAAGCACGGCGCATCGCACCGGCCCATGTTAGCGCCACTCGCGCAACGCTGCATCGGACGCGATGACGCAGCCCCCGCCACGCGCGCCGCGCGACGGCGACATTACGGACACCGCAACGAATCGCGAACGCGGTCAAACTCCGGCAGGTAACGCGCGTAGTTTTCCTCGCGCGCGGTGTAGATCAGCGCACAGGTCTTCGTGTCGCCGGACGTCACCACGGCCGCCTGGTGCACGATTTCATCGTTGAACGCCCCCTTGTGCTCGCACGTCATTGCGGGCCGGCCCGCTATCGTGCCGTTCTCCGCGTGCGACCATTCGATCGCGCTGCCACCGTCCTTGACCGCATCGACCATCTCGTCGCAGAAGCTCGACAGCGTATCGTCGCTCCTGTCGCCGATGACGAACTCGATCCCCGCCGACATCAGCCCGAACCTGAAACGCCGGATCCGGTAGGTCGCGTCGCCGCGATCCTCCGGCTGGTTCGCGACCCGCCATCCTGCCGGCAGATGCAGCTCCGCCGGCGCCGGATAGTCGCGCACGAGCCGCAGGTCGTTGTCGAAGTTCAACACGCCCGCGATACCCAGCGCCACGATCGCCACGGCAATCGACAGCCAGACGCCGAGCAGCGTCAGCAGGCCGATGCCCGCCGCACGCCAGTTCGATTGCAGCGCGCCGCCGGCGGCCCGGTGCGCGTCCACGGCCGCGCGTTGCGCGTGCCGTGCATGGAAAATCGTCCCGGCGAGACCGGCAACGACGACCGCATGCACGAGCGCGTGCGGCACCACCGAGGTTTCCGGTATCGCCACCGCCGCGTACAGCACGATCGACACGAGCGTGACGAGTGCCGTGACGAGAATCTGCCGCCGTGCGAGCGCGCGGTGGCCGAGACGCCGCGCGTTCGCCGCGAGCAGGATGCCGCCGGCGAGCGGCGAGCCGAGCAATGCCGCCCAGCCGACGCCCGCCATCGTGTACAGCTTGCCGGGCGGTACCGGTGCCGTCGATGCCGTCATACCGGAAGCAGCGGGTTCGCCCGGAATGGCCGGTGCGTCGTCGGACGGGAAATCGCTCATGTCGGCATCGCCTGCGTCACGCGTTGCACGACCGCGCGCGCCGTTGCCGCACGGCGTCGGCCAGCACGTCGAGCACCGGTTCCGTCTGGGTCCAGCTCAGGCATGCATCCGTGATCGATACGCCGTACTTCAGCGGCACGCCCGGCTTCAGGTCCTGGCGCCCGGCCTCGAGATGGCTCTCGACCATCACGCCGACGATTCGCTGCTCGCCCTGCGACAGTTGCCGCGCGAGATCCTGCGCAACGTCGATCTGACGATCGTGCGACTTGTTCGAGTTCGCATGCGAGCAGTCGACCATCACCTGCTCGCGCAAGCCGGCCTTGCGCAGCACCGCGCAGCTCGCCTCGACATGTTCGGCGTCGTAGTTCGGGCCGTTCTTGCCGCCGCGCAGGATCACGTGCGCGTCGTCGTTGCCGCGCGTCTCGAAGATCGCGGCCATCCCCATCTTCGTCATCCCCATGAACGCATGGCTCGCCGCCGCGGCGACGATCGCGTCGGACGCGACCTGCACGCCGCCGTCGGTGCCGTTCTTGAAGCCGATCGGGCAGCTCAGGCCCGACGCGAGCTGGCGATGGCTCTGGCTCTCGGTCGTGCGCGCGCCGATCGCACCCCACGCGATCAGGTCGGCGATGTATTGCGGGCTCAGCAGGTCGAGGAATTCGGTCGACGCCGGCAGGCCCAGCGCGTTGATGTCGAGCAGCAATTGCCGCGCGGCGCGCAGCCCTTCGTTGATGCGGAAGCTGTCGTCGAGACGCGGATCGTTGATGTAGCCCTTCCAGCCGACCGTCGTGCGCGGCTTCTCGAAGTAGACGCGCATCGTGATCAGCAGGTCGTCCTTCAGCGCATCGGCGGCGATCTTCAGGCGGCGCGCATAGTCGAGCGCCTGGTCGTGATCGTGGATCGAGCACGGGCCGACGACAAGCAGCAGCCGGTCATCGCGGCCGTGCAGGATGTCGCCGATTGCGCGGCGCGTATCCTCGACGAGCGTCTGCGTGGCGGGCGGCACCGGCAGCTCGTCCAGCAGCAGCGCCGGCGAGATCAGCGGGCGCACGGCGCCGATGCGGACGTCGTCGATGCGCGTGGTGTCCTGCGTCGCGTCGGCGCTGCCTACCTCGCGATCGTGGGAAGGATTGTCGAGGTTCTGCATGGTGATTCTCCGGGGACGTCTGGAATGATGGGCAGGCTCGATTATGGCACCCGGGCGGGACGACGGCGGGTTGCGGCGGGGGAGCGAGCGCGGCTGCATGACGGCCGCGCGACGGAGATCAAAAGGCGAAAGAAAAAAGCGACCCGCGCAGGGTCGCCCGGCCATGCGCCGCGTCGCATGCGGCGCTCCTTGCTTCTTGCACTGCAGCCTGCAAGGCTCGTTCGCAAGCCCGTTATCGGCGTGAACAGGCCCTAATGCAGCGTTTCGGGCGCCAGCGAATTGCTCGGCAGCAGCGACGTCAGCCAGCAATTGCTCGGCGCGGCTTTCCCGTTGAAACGGTCGTAGAGCCACGGCAGCATGCCGGCCACCCACGGCACGATCGCACCCGCATGTTCGAGCGGATACTCGTTGTACGTGACCGGCGTGCCGCTCGCGCAGAACTTCTGCGCCAGTGCGCGCACGTCGTACGCCATCATCACGCCGTCGCCCACCTGGCTGCTGAACGTGCCATCCAGCGCGCCTGCCGTGCCCTGGCCGATGAACATAGGGATCGTCGGCGATGCAGCCAGCCCCGCATTCACCTTGTTCGCATACGTCACGTACACGGGAATGCTGTTGATGTCGTTCGCGTATTGCGGCTTGAACAGCGTGCCCCAGTGCAGCCCCGTGTACTTCGGCAGGATGTACGCGAGCGACTGGCTCTGGATGTCCTTGAACACGGCGACGCCGGTATCGCTGAGATAGGGCGTCAGGTCGAAGCCGTAGCCGCGCGACAGCCCGGCCAGCGCGGCCGCGGCTACGCCGCCCCAGACGATGCTGCCGTCGACGTAGCGCAGGTTGTGAGCGGGATCGACCAGCACGCCGCCTTCCGCCGCGCCGACGAGCTGCCGGTTGATCTCGGGCGCATAGCTCGGTGCGAGCTGCGCGGCCCAGTTCGTCGCGATCGCACCGCCGGAATAGCCGATCATCGCCACCTTGCTAGACGGGGTCAGGCCGGTCGACGGCGTATTGAGCGCCGCGCGAATCGAATCGAGCGTGGTCATCCCGTATTCGGGGCCGGCGGCGAAGTCGGCGGTCTGGCCTTCCGTATCGGGCACGATGATGTTGTAGCCGAGTAGCAGCAGCGTCGACAGCGGAATCGATTCCGCGCTGTAGAGCAGCGTGCCGACGTTGATGACCTTCGTGACGTCGCGGTCGCCGGCGATCACCTGCGACGGCTCGTCGTACGGGTTCAGCGAATCGTAGGCCGACTGGTACGAGATCGCCTGGCCGTTGCTGACCTGGCTCCGGATCACGGACGTCACGTTGACGACCGGCTGGTTCAGCGCGTTTTGGGTGCGGTACAGCAACTGCTGCGCGGTCAGCGCGGTGGGGATGCCGGCCACGTGATAGGTGACGCTGCGCGTCTTGAGCACCGTGCCCGGTGGAATCGATGCCAACGGCGTGGCGCCGGTGTACGTGTAGAACGGGTCGGACACGGTCTGCGCGGCGGCGCTGGCCGGCGGTGCGGCGACGGCCAGCGCGGCGGACACGGCCGCCGCGGCCATCATGAAACGTCTGGAGGACATGGTTGGAGCCCCTGGGATAACCTGCTTGCATCGAAGGAAGTTCGGCGGTGTTGCAGACCATCATGCGTACCGCTTCAAGACCGTTTCCGAGCCATCGACTGTCTCCTGTGAATGAGTAATCCGGCTTGTTCTGAATCTGTCGTTTTAGTAGGAGTACAAACCGCATCAATTGAAGCACAACGCGCACGTACTCGATGGGCGTTTTCCCTTGTTTGAAGGTAAACGTCTAGACCCGCCGCCCCGCGATGCGGGGCGCGCCGGCCGTTCGGCCGACTGTCCGTGTCTTGTCGAAGTGCCGTACGATCACGGCTGTCCGGTACCGAAGGCCGCGCCGTGCACCGCTTGCCTGTAACCGATCGCTCCCTGCCCAACCGACACGCCACGATGACCGTCTCCGAACTGCTCCGCGCCATCCGCCAACCGTATGCCGACCTGCTCGCGAAAGCCGCTGCACAACCGGCCGTGATCGTCGAACCGGCCTACCGGCGTGCCGACGGTACGCTCGCCGCCGAAGGGCCGCTCGCGTTGCCGTGCCGGGCCGACATCATCGCGACCGAAGGCGAATCGGCCGGCCATCCGGCGAGGGTCGATTCCGCCACGCAGCTGGCGTTCGAGCCGTTGGCATTCGACCTCGAAACAGCGGCCGTGTCGATTCGCCCGTTCGTGTGGGACTGGGCCGCGATCGAGGCCGGCGGTCTCGACGAAGGCGCGGCCGTCGACGCGTTCAAGACGTGGTTCTTTGCGTGGTTCGATGGCGACGACGAAAACACGCCGGCCGAAGATGGCCTGCACGGGATCGTTCACTACCTGTCGGAACCGGTTCGCACGGAACAGGGGTGGCGCGTCGATACGGATCTCGGCTCCGCGCCCGAGACGGCCGTCGAAGATCTGCTGTTCCGGCTCGTCGATGCGGGCGCCACGCGGATCGTGCTCGGATAATGCCGTACTTCATTCTTCACCGGCCCATCATGAAAAAAACCTTTGCCGCCCTGCTGCTCTGCGCGTCGCTGCCCGCGTTCGCCACGGTCTCCACCGAGGTGTACTGCTTCAAATCGGACGGCGACAAACCCGTGCGCTTCGAGATGCGCACCTACTACGACGACGCCGTCAATTGGTCGGGTGGCATGGTCCGCTATGCGAAAGCAAAAACGGCCCTGCCGCTGGTGGTCGAGCACGTGGACGAGGAAGTGCTCGCCGAGGACCGACCGCACCAGTTCACGACGACCTGGGTCGAGATGGTCGACGGCAGGATCAATGGGCGGTACGAGATGATGTCGCAGGGCGCGATGATCTATTCGATGACCTATACCAGCGCGCGTACCGGCAAGCAGACCGCGTTCGGCAGGGCACTGGACGTCGACGCCTCCGAACAAACCGGGTGCCGCTGGTGATGCACCCGCTGATCAGGATGGTGCTGGCGCTGATCGCGCTGCGCGCGGGCTTCGCGGACGCCGCGCCGCGCACGGTCTACGAAGGAACGCTGCAAGGCGCCGGCGCCGTCGTGATGGAACTCGACGATCGCCCGGCTGCGGATGGTTCAATCTCGGGCCGCTACTTCTATGCGCAGTACGGCGTCGATATTCCACTGCACGGCACGCCCGCGGAATTGATCGAACCGCTCGTGCGAACGCAGTTGCCGGACGATGCGCGCGTTCCATTGGGATTCAGCGAGCAAGCCAATTTCGATCATGCCGCCGCCACCTGGCAGGGTACGCGGGACAAGGCCGGCTATCGCGGCCGTTGGACCGACGCGCGCACCGGCAAGACGCGCAATTTCGCGCTGCGGCGCATCGCCGAATACGATCCCGGCGCGGTTGCGCCCGGCTCCGTCGAAGCGATCACCAACCGCATCGCCGGCGGCGTCGGCAGCGGCATCGCAAGCGGCGTGGCCATCGACATGCGGCAGGCGCCCTATGCAACGCTGAAGCTCGCCGGGCACGCGCAGCCGGCCGGCCCCGAGGTCGGAGACGGCACCGTCGCGTACCGGATGTGGCGCGATCCGCGCACGGAGCTCATGTATCCGCGTCTGAGCCGTCATCCCGATCCGGCGGTCATGGCGCGAGTCAACCGCCTGCTCGAGCAGCAGCACTGGCAGAAGAATCTCGCCGCGCTCGAATGCGCGTCGACCCGCTATACCGACGACGAGCCGGCGGCCGGTTCGCTCGGCGGCTACGACGACGAACAGGTGACGGTCACGTGGCTGTCGCCTGCGGTACTCGGCATCGTGGAATCGGGCAGTACGTACTGCGGCGGCGCCCATCCGAACAATCACTACGATCCGGTCACGTTCGACCTGCTGCGCGGCACGTACCTCGACTGGAATCGCGTGATCGACGCGACTACGGCAGGCAAGGATGGCGACCCGGCAACGAGCCCCGCACTGGTGAGTTTCATCACGCGGCTGCGCGATAAGGGCGAATCCGGCACTCGCGCGACGGATGGAAGCGGCGATTCGATCGCGTGCGCCGACGTGTTCCCGGAATATCTGGCGTTCGAGTTCGATGCGCCCGGCAAGCTGTCGTTCAGCGTCTCCGGCATCGGGCACGCGATGGGTGCGTGCCTCGGGCCGCAACTCGACGCTTCGTTTGCGGCGCTCGCGCCGATCCTGAAGCCGGGCGGTTCGCGCTATCTCGTACCGGGCGTCAAGCTGAAGTAACGCGGGGGTGCGTGCGATATCCGCATCGCGCCCCGGCCCGGCCGCGTGGCGGCGGGGCCGGGCAATGCTCACGCACCGCAACCGCTCATGTCAGGACGCGTCGCGTTGCGCGTCGACGTCGATGCCCAGCTCGCTGGCCATCCGCTGAACCAGCGCACTTAGCCGCGCCACTTCATCCGCGAGGCGCTTCTGTTCGGCCTTCAGCGCTTCGAATTCCGAAGGCGGCACGGAATCGGCGCCGCCGGCATCCGCGCTCGCGAAGTCGGCCATGTTCACTTCGCCGCACATCAGGTGCATCCAGCGGTTCTCGCGCGCCCCCGGCGCACGCGGCAGCCGGACGACGAGCGGCTGCGCGCGTGCCGCGAGCTCGTCGAGGAACGCCTCGACCGACGAAATATCCGCGAAACCGTGCAGGCGCGCGCTGTTCAGGCGCAGTTCGGCGGCCGTCTGCGGGCCGCGCAGCAGCAGGATCGTCAGCAGCGCGATCGCCTGGCTCGGGATGCCGAGCACGCGGTTCATGTTGTGCTCGAAACGCGGCACACGGCTGCTGCTGCCTTCCATCACGAGGCTCAGGTGCTTCAGCCCGTCGAGCGCGGTCGTGACTTCATCCTCGCTGACGTTCATCACCGGCGCGCGCGCGGTTTTCTGGTTGCAGCCCGCGGTCAGCGCATTCAGCGACAGCGGATAGGTGTCCGGCACCGTGTGCTGTTTCTCGACGAGCACACCGAGAATGCGGGCCTCGAGGGGCGTGAGTTCGCGAAGGGCGCGTGGCGTGGGCATATCCGGCGTGGTGTTCATGAGTGGCGTCGCAGCGTGCAGCAGGTGAAGGGAAACGGTCGCGGCCCGTCCGGCATCGCGCACGGGCGAGCCATATGATAGCTCGCGTCGCGTAGCCGGCGCCGCGCAGCGTGCGGGCGCGCGCACTTGCCGCAGCAGGCGTTCGTCCAACCTATCGGCCGGCCTGTGCCGTGCGGCGGATTCCGCTTCCCTGCACGCGGCGGCGTTTGCGCGACGCGCAGGCGGGCGCTACGATATGCGTCACCCTGACGCCCGCGGCGGCGCGCGAGCGCATTCGCACGCCACACCACGCATCGCTTGTCCCGCACGCGTTGCCGCCACGCCTGTGCACCGCTCGTCGACGCCGCTCATCCCGTTCACCCCTTCGAACCACTCACCGCCATGACCGCATCCTCTTCCGCTCCGCACGTGCGCGCCATCGTCACCGGACACACGCGCGGCCTCGGCGCGTCGCTCGCCGAACAACTGCTGCTGGAAGGCGTCGCCGTGCTCGGCGTGTCGCGCAGCCGCCATCCATCGCTCGGATCGCAAGCGGGCGACCGGTTCGCCGAAATCGAACTCGACCTGTCGGACACGTCGTCCGTCGCGGCCTGGCTGGCGGGCGACACGCTACGCCGCTTCGTCGACGGCGCGTCGCTCGTGCTGCTGTTCAACAACGCGGGCATCGTCGATCCGATCGGCCCGCTCGCTGCGCAAGACCCGGCAATCGTCGCGCGCGCGGTCGGCGTGAACGTCGCGGCACCGCTGATGCTGTCGGCCGCGCTCACGCAAGCGGCATCGGCCACGACGGAATGCCGGATCCTGCATGTGTCGAGCGGCGCGGCACGCAATGCGTACGCGGGCTGGAGCATCTATTGCGCAACCAAGGCGGCACTCGATCACCATGCGCGCGCCGTCGCGCTCGACGCGAACCGCGCGCTGCGGATCTGCAGCGTGGCGCCGGGCGTCGTCGATACGGACATGCAGGCGACGATCCGCTCGACCAGCGAAGACAACTTCCCGATGCGCGAGAAATTCGACCAGCTGAAGTCGAGCGGCGCACTCGCGACGCCCGAGGCGGCCGCGCGACAACTGATCGGCTATGCGCTGAGCGATGCGTTCGGCTCGGCGCCGACGGCGGACGTGCGGGAACTGCCGAGCCACTGAGCCAAGGCCTGTTCACGCTGAAAACGGGCTTGGGCTGTCCCTGGCCGCCACGCGGCCCGTCAACGCCCTTCGAGCCGCTTCGTCCAGTCTTCGACCTGCCGCTCCGCCCGGCGCTTGTCGAGCATCTTGCGCCAGCCGGGCGGCAGTATCGGCACGTCGCACAGCGCATCGAGCGCGGCCATGTCGAGCGTGCGCCGGTACAGCACGTCGAGCACGGTCGACAGCGGCCATTGCGGATAGCCGCGCCGATGCAACGCCAGCACGTCGCCCGGCGCCACCCAGCCTTCCTGCAGCACGCGGTAGTACCAGCCCGTCCGGCCGCTCTGCTGCACGAGCGCGGCCATCCGCGGATGATCGAAACGCGTGTTCAGTTTCCAGCACGGTTGCCGCGACTGCGACACCTGAAGCACGGCGCCGCCCAGCGTGAATTCGTCGCCGAGACACACGTCGCGCTCTGTCACGCCGTGCGTCGACAGGTTCTCGCCGAACGCGCCCGGTTGCGCAAACACGTCGCGCGCGCCGATCTGTGCCGACCACCACGCATAGTGATCGTGCGCATAGTGGTGGACCGCCTTGTCGGGGCCGCCGTGGTGCCGCGCATCGGCCTGGTCGTCGCCGGCAAAGCCGAGCGTGCCCAGCCACACACGCGAGGCGACCGGCTGCTTGTCGATCGCGCTGGCGTGCGGCGTGCCGGCCAGCGGCCGGCTCTTGCCGATCCGCACCGCGCCGATGGCGGCCGAGATCGTCGGCCGTGCCGCATCGGTCATGTCGTCACCCCGTCGGGCAGCGCTGCGAGCAAGCGTTCGAGTTCACGCGTGCGCGCGTCGCCGAGCGGCATCAGCGGCTTCCTCGGTTCGCCCGCATCGAAGCCGCGCAGGCGCAACCCGGCCTTCACGGTCACCGGCAACCCGCCGTTCACGATGAACTGCAGCAGCGGCAGCTGCGCATGAAAGACCGTCCTGGCGCGCGCCAGGTCGCCCACGCGCATTGCGTCGAACAGCGCCAGCGGCAACGCCGCGTTCAGGTTCGGCGCGGCCGTGCACCATCCGGCTGCGCCCGCTGCAAGCGCGGCGAGCGCCATCGGATTGCTGCCGTTGTAGAACGGAATCGCGCCGTCGCTCAGCTGCGCGAGCCGGTGCATCCGCCCGATGTCGCCGGTGCTCTCCTTCACCATCGTCACGTTGTCGACGCTCCGGCAGATCGTCGCGATCAGGTCCGGCGACATGTCGACGCCGCTGGTCGCGGGGTTGTTGTACAGCATGATCGGGATGCCGATGGCGTCGCCGATCGCGCGATAGTGCGCGACGATCTCGTCGTTGGCGAGCTTCCAGTACGACACCGGCAGCACCATCACCGCATCGGCGCCGGCCTGTTCGGCGAAGCGCGCGCGGCGCACCGCGCCCGCCGTGGTGAGATCGGAAATGCCGACGACGGTCGGCACGCGCCGGCGCACCGCACGAATCGACGCGGTGGCGACGGCCTCCCATTCGGCATCGGACAGGTACGCGCTTTCGCCGGTACTGCCCAGCGGCGCGATCGCGTGGACGCCGTCGGCAATCAGGCGCTCGATCAGCGCTTCGAGCGTTTTCAGGTCGATGGCGCCGTCGGCGGAGAACGGTGTAACCGGGTAGGCAATGATGCCTTTCAACAGGATGGACACGATAGGTATTCCTCAATGATGATCTGACATGACCGTGGCGAATCGCCCGCTCATTCGATGCAGTCCTGGTGCGTACGCAACGCCCTGCGCGCGTAGTAGTCGAACGTCACCGCATCGCGCTTCGGCTTCGAAATCCAGTCGTGCGCTTCGCGCGCCAGCGCCGGCGGCACCGGCTTGATCTCGCCGGCCGACATCGCGAGCAACTGCAGCTTCGCGGCCCGCTCGATCAGCAGCGCGAGAATGCATGCTTCCTCGATCGTCTTGCCGACCACGAGCTGGCCGTGGTGCGACAGCAGGATCGCGCGCTTGCCGCCGAGCGCCTTCGAAATGATCTCGCCCTCCTCGTTGCCGACCGGCACACCGGGCCAGTCCTTCAGGAACGCGCAATCGTCGTACAGCGGGCAGGTATCCATGTGCGACACGACGAGCGGCTGCTCGAGCATCGAGAGCGCCGCGACGTGCGCCGGATGCGTATGGATGATGCAGTTCACGTCCGGGCGCTCGCGGTAGATCCACGTATGGAACCGGTTGGCCGGATTCGGAATGCCTTCGCCATCGACGACGTCGAGATCCTCGTTCACGCGCAGCAGGTTCGCCGCCGAAATCTCGTCGAAACCGAGCCCGAGCCGCTGCGTGTAGTACGTGCCGGCGTCACCCGCGCGGCAGGTGATCTGCCCGGCCAGGCCCGAATCGTGGCCGGCGTCGAACAGGATCCGGCACGTGAGCGCGAGCTTCTGCCGCGCGGACCAGCCGCTGTCGCCCACCGCGTTGTCCAGGCGCCGCTCCGCCAGCGCGACCAGTGCCTCCTTCGTCAGATTCAGCGTTTCCGCCATGTTCACCTCCTGATTGGATCGGGTCGGTCGCGCCGTCCGCGGCCGCTTTCCCGGAGAAACATGACACACAATACACCACATGACACTGTGTGTCATGCGCTACAATCGGTTTTTCGAAGGACACCTGGCGCCCCATGACGATTCGCCTGAAACTGCTCAGAAAACAGAAGGGCTGGACACTCGACGTGCTGGCCGACGAGACGGGCCTCACCAAGAGCTACCTGTCGAAGGTCGAGCGCGGCCTGAGCGTGCCGTCGATCGCGGTCGCGCTGAAGCTGTCGAAAGCGCTGAACGTCGACGTCGAGCAGCTGTTCTCGGAAAGCCACAACCGCGAGCTGATCACGGTCACGCGCGCGGGCGAGCGCACGGCGATGGGCGCGGCAGCGGACAGCCACGCACATCGCTTCGAGAGCATCGCGGCCGGCGTCGCGCCGAAGAAGATGCTGCCGTTCGTCGTGCATCCGCCGCACGCATTCGTCGCGTCGACGTTCCGCGAGCACGAAGGCGAGGAGTTCCTGTTCGTGCACAAGGGGCGCGTCGAAATCGAATTCCCGAACGAGACGGTGCAACTCAAGACCGGCGATTCAGTCTATTTCAACGCACTCATCCCGCACCGCACGCGCAGCCTCGGCACCGCGCAGGCGGAGATCCTGGTCATCGTCAGTCACGACGACTAGCATCGTCACCTTTTCGCGCAAGGATCCCCGATGGTCACGAAGGCCACCGCACCGTTCCAGCAGATCAAGACACTCGTTCGCCAGAACGTCGAATCGGGCGACTGGCGCCCCGGCGATCGCATCCCGTCCGAGCTCGATCTCGCCGCGCAGTTCGGCGTCGCACGCATGACGGTCAACCGCGCGCTGCGCGAGCTGACCGAGGAAGGCGTGCTGAAGCGCATCGCGGGCGTCGGCACCTTCGTCGCCGAGGTGAAGCCGCAGTCGAACCTGCTGATGATCGCGCACATCCGCGACGAAATCCGCGCGCGCGGGCACGAATATCGCTGCCGCGTGTTGAGCCGGTCGAGCGAACCCGCGTCTTTCGACGTCGCGGCCGCGTTCGGCCTGCCGGTCAACACGCCGGTGTTTCATGTGGTGTGCGTGCATGAGGAAAACGGCCGCCCGATCCAGCTCGAGGATCGCTACGTGAACCCGGCCGCCGCACCCGGCTTCATCGACCAGGATTTCCAGGTCGAGCCGCCGTCCGAGTACCTGTACAACAACGTGTCGCACGACGAACTGGAGATCGAGCACGTGGTCGATGCGTCGTTGCCGACCGGCGAACAGGCGCGGCTGCTCGACATGCGCGCCGACGAGCCGTGCCTCACGCTCACGCGCCGCACCTGGACGAACGGGCAACCCGTCACGTTCGTGCACTTCCTGCATCCGGGCAACCGCTACCGGCTCGGCTCGCGCTTCAAGCCGGGCGCCGGACGCCACCCGACCTGATCCTGTTCCCACGCATGCAAACACCCGGCGGCCGTTTCGTCAGCAAACGGCCGCCGCGCCCGTCATGCACGCCCGCCGGCGTCAGATCGCGCCGGCCTGCCCCGCGCCACGCGACCATACGACCGGAAACAGCGGGTGATCGAGCGGCGCGCCGTCGGGCAACTGCTCGGCGAGCCCCGGGAAATCGGGCGACGTCTTCCAGCGGCGCGGCGCATGACGGATATCGTCGCCGACGAACCTGATCGAGAACGCGCGGCGGCGGTTCTGCGTACCGCCCGACGCATGCAGCGTGAGCATCCGGAAGCACACCATGTCGCCGGGCTCGAGCGCCCAGCGACGGATAGGAAATGCCGCGCGATCGCCTTCGATGTCCGGCAGATCCGCGAGGCTGCCTTCCGGGAACCACTTCGCTTCCTTGTCCATGAACGTGCGCGGCATCAGCCACGGGCCGAGATGCGAGCCCGCGACGAATTCCAGCGTCGATTCGAGCGGCACCGGATCGACCGGAATCCACATGCTGACGTTGTCGTCGCCTTCGATGTTGTAGTACGGCTGGTCCTGATGCCACGGCGTGCGCTGCCGCGTGCCGGGCTCCTTCACGAGCAGGTGGTCGTGATGGAGCCGCACGTGTTCGGTGCCCATCAGCGCGGCGGCCACCGACGGCGCCGGTGAGCGCACGATGAAGTCGCGATACGCGTCGTTGTGCTGCCAGTTGCAGAAATCCTCGAAGAACCAGCCCGGATCGTCGGGCCGGCTCGCGACTTTCGCTCGCGTGCTCGGCCGTGCGAGATTCGCGTCGATGCCGGCGCGCAGCACGCCGACTTCGTCGGGCGAGAAGATGCCCTTGATGCAGACCGCCCCTTCCTCGCGGAACGCGGCGATCAGGTCGGGGGTCACGGCTTGCGCGACGCGGTCCTGGATACTCGTCATGGTGTGCCTGTCGATTGAATGAATCACGGGATCACGGAATCACGGTGCGGAAGTCAGCTGCTGCTTCGCGCCGTAGATGTCGAAGTCGAAATATTTCGCGGCGATCTTCTGGTACGTGCCGTTCGCGCGGATCGCGACGATCGCGTCGTTCAGCCGCTTCTTCATCGCTTCATCGCCCTTGCGCACGCCCATTGCGACGCCGTAGCCGGTGATCCGCACGTCGGTCACGTCGGGGCCCGCGAACGCGTAGCCCTTGCCGCGCGGCGTCTTCAGGAACGAGTAGCCGGCCTGCGTCTTGTCCTGGAAGGTCGCGTCGAGGCGACCGTTGACGAGATCCTGGTACACCTGGTCCTGGTTCTGGTACGAGACGATCGTCACGCCCTTGGTCGCCCATTCGGCCTTCGCGTACGCCTCCTGCGTCGTGCCCTGGTCGATCCCGACGCGCTTGCCCGCGAGCGATGCGGCGTTCGGCAGCAGCTTCGAGCCAACCGGCGCGACGAGCGCGCCCGGCGACGCATACAGCTTGTTCGAGAAGTCGATCTGCTTGAGCCGCTCGTCGGTGGCCGTCATCGCGGACATGATCACGTCGAACTTGCGCGCGCGCAGCGCCGGAATCATCCCGTCGAAGCCCTGCTCGACCCACACGCACTTCGCATGCAGTTGCTCGCAGATCGCGTTGCGCAGGTCGATGTCGAAGCCGGCGAGCGAACCGTCGGGCTGCTTCGCCTCGAACGGCGGATACGTGGGGTCGATGCCCCAGCGGATCGTCGACGTGTCCTGCGCGAACGACACGAGCGGCGCGAACGCCAGCGCGGTAACGAGGAGCTTTGCAGTGCGGTTCATGGCGTGTCCTTGAAGGTCTCGACGCGGCGGGCAAGCGCCGGCGTCCGGTGGGGGGCGGTGCGCCGGAACGCGCGGCGCGGTGCGCGAAAGACGGGGACTTCGATGGAACTGCGATGCAGTCTAGACCGCTCAATTTCTGAGCGCAAGCGGGAACACGCGGGGACGAGGTGGAGTGAGGCCGGGGGGGCGAAAAGGAAGGGATGGTGTTTGAAATACGGCCACGTGGCAGGATTTTCGTGGTTTTTCGGTGTTTACCCTGCGCGACGCACGCCTGACACAGAGCGTGTTTTTCAGATATCCGCGGTGTAACGACCCTATACAGGCGATCGATGGAGAGTCTCCTCCGACGCGGCTTCGGCGGTATTGTCCATGCGACCTATACCGCATAAGCAATGACTCGGAGCCAATAGCTCATCCTGAAATGTAAGATATACTTTACATCAAAGGGCGCTAAACGTGCGCCGGGAGGTCGACATGCAACTCTATGAAATCGGTCAGGCCGTTGCAAAACGAAGGGCGGAACTCGACCTCACACAGGCCCAGCTTGCCAAGCTCGCCGGGCTGTCTCGGTTCACCGTCAACCAGCTCGAAGCCGGCAAGGTCAAGGATCTCGGGATCAACAAGCTGATCCCGTTGCTCAGCGTGCTCGGCATCGAACTCCTGGCGCTGCCGCGACAGGCTCACAACGGCCTCCACAAAGCCGTTGTGAGCGCGAACGTCAGCTACAAGGGCGAATTGACCGAGCGCTTGCTGGCCGACGCGTTGACCACCGGACACATTCCGGCAGGATACGAATCGCAGTTCTCCGTCATCCTCGACGAGGTGCCGCTGCCTGTCGTGGTGAAGGCGGCCGAGGAAGCCGCCGAACGCTCGGGCACCCCGCTCCGGACCATCTGGAAAAACCTCGCGGCTTGGTCGAAGGATCTTCACCTGTATCGGGAGGTATGGGCATGACCGCACCATCCGCCTTGCCCGACGGCCCGTGGCAAGGCCTTTTTCGTCACGCGCTGACGCTGGTCGACGAGATACGGAAGCACGGCACGTCGAAGCCGTTCTGGACGTTCGGGGGAGGCACGGTTCTCATGCTGCGCCACGGCCATCGCGTCAGCAAGGACGTCGACATCTTCGTACCCGACCCGCAGTATCTCGGGTACGTGAACCCCCGCATCAGCGACGCAGCATCCGACATCACGACGGACTATGAGGAACACGCCGGTTTCGTGAAGCTGGTGCTGCCCGACGGCGAAATCGACTTCGTGGTCTCCCGAAATCTGACGTCTCCCGGCTACGACGAATGGATGCTGATGGATCACGTCGTCAAGGTCGAGACTTCAGCGGAAATCGTCGCCAAGAAAATGTGGCACCGTGGCGATCGCCCGACAGCGCGAGACCTGTTCGATCTGTGTCTGGTCATCGAGCGAGAACCGGAGAGCCTGAAGGAAGCAGGTGCGTTCCTCGTTCGGCATCGCGATACGTTTTTGCGTCTGCTCAACGAGCATCGTGCCTTCGTACAGCCGCGCTTCGACGACATCCGGACACTCGGCTACACGCCGTCGTTCGACTACTGTGTGGCACTGGCCGACGCGTTTCTCCGGCAGCTTCCCGACAGTACCCCCGAACGCAAATCGCGCCCACGCTGAAACCTGCCGCGCCCCCCGCCGCCGCCAGCACTCGCTCGATCTGCCCATACCCGCATCGCCACGATCGGCCGCGCTGCGCAACCGGCCTTCGCGCGCGCCGCCGTCGGCGGCCGCCACCGCCGACGCGAGCGAGGTCAACGCAAACGAGCCGATGATCGCGATCCGTTTGAACAACATCGCGTTTCCTCCTTGCGTGCCGCGCGCGCCGAAGCGCGGCCGATGCAATGCGTCCGGCACCCCGTGGCGCCGCAAAACGCCGCGCCGCGTCCGGCGAAACCGCGATTGCCCGCGGCCTCCGGCCATGTTAAAAGTCGTCGCACGCATTTGGAAATGAAATGCTCGAATCCACAGAAGTGCAGAAATGAATAGACCCCTGTTCGACCTCGACCTGCTGCGTGCGCTCGTGATGGTCGCCGACTGCGGCAGCTTCACGACGGCGTCCGCGCGCCTGCATTCGACGCAGTCGACGGTCAGCCAGAAGGTGCGCCGGCTCGAGGAAATCGCCGGGCACCGCCTGCTCGACCGCGGCACGCGCGACGTGCGGCCGACCGACGCGGGCGTGACGGTGCTCAGCTACGCGCGGCGCATGATCGCGCTGAACGACGAGATGCTGGAGGCGCTGTCGGGCGCCACGGTCGCGTTGACGATCCGGCTCGGCGTGCCCGACGATTTCGCGGCAGGCCGCACGACGCATGCGCTCGCGGCATTCAAGCGCGCGCATCCGCAGGTGAAGCTCGAAGTGACGTGCGGGCTGAGCCGCGACGTCAGCGCCGCGTACGACCGTGGCGAGCTCGACCTCGTGCTGATCAAGCAGCGTCGCGACAGCCGCGAGGCCGTCGTGCGCTGGCCCGAGAAACTGCGCTGGATCGACAGCGCAAAGCATCCGTCGATCGGTCTCGACCCGGTGCCGATCGTCGTGTTTCCGCCGCGCGGGCTCTATCGCGACGACATGATCAAGACGATCGAGGAGCGCGGCCGCCGCTGGCGGATCAGCTTCACGACGTCGAGCCTGAGCGGCATCCAGGCCGCCGTCGCGGACGGGCTCGGCATCAGCGTGCTGCCCGCGCGCGTGGTGACGGACGAGCACGTCGTGCTGACCGCGAAACAGGGCTTCGCGCCGATCGAGCACATGGACATCGCGATCCTGCATCGGCCGACGGCCGACCCGATGGTCAGCGAACTGACGAAGGCACTCGCGACGATGCTGGAACACGAGGAGTAGCAAGCAGGCCGGATGCGGCGGCACTGCGAAGGACGCCGCGGCACCGCCGGCACCGCCGATGCGGCGCGATCGCGGGCGCATCGAAACGCCGGCGCCCCCCATCCCCGTCAGAACATCGTGTTCCCGTTCGCGGCCTGCTCGGGCACGGGTTGATTGACGTCCCAGTGCTCGACGATCTTGCCGTTCTCGAGCTTGAAGATGTCCACGATCGCGCTGCCGCGTGTGCCGGGTTCGCGCACCGCATGCACGTGCAGGATCACGTAGTCGCCGTCGACGAACGAGCGCTTGATCTCGCTGTGCGACCGCGGATATTTGTCACGCAGGAATGCAACGAATTGGCGGAAGCCGTCGCGGCCGTCGGCCGCGTTCGGGTTGTGCTGCACGTAGCGATCGCCGACGTACGCGAGCGCGGCGTCCGCATCTTTCTCGTTCAGGCCTCTTTCGTAGAACGCGAGCACCGTCCGCCGGTTGGCTTCCTGCTGCGCGTCGGTCGGCCCGGCCGCCACCGCATGCGCGGCGTTCACGGCGAACAGGCCCGCCGCCATCCATCGTGCGGCCCGTGCCGCTGTCGTGCGTCGCATCGTCGTCTCCCGGGAAATCCGGCTGAAAACCGGATCATACCGGGCGACGCCGCGCTCACGCTTCGATCAGGGCAGCGCGCCGTTGCGCGCGACGATCTTCCCCGACGACACGACGAGCCGCCGCAGCGGCCGCGAGACGACAGCCTCGGCGAACGTCAGTGCATCGACGAGCACGACGTCCGCGCGGCTGCCCGGCCGCAGCCCGTAGTCGGCGAAACCGCACCCGCGCGCCGCGCTGTGCGTCACGCAGTCGAGCGCGACTTCCAGCGCATCGTCGCGACGGAAATCGTTGCGCATGCCGATCAGCATCGCGCGTTCGAGCATGTCGGGCGACCCGTATGGGGTCCACGTATCGCGCACGCCGTCGTTGCCGCCGATGACCGTCACGCCCGCCGCGCGGCACGCGGCCACCGGCGGCACGGGCACCGCCGCCGGCGCGGTCGTGACGAGCCCGACGCCGAGTTCGGCCATCCGCGCGAGCAGCGCATCGCGCTCGCGTTCGGCGATATCGCCGAGACAGAACCCGTGGCTGATCGTCACCTTGCCCTGCATGCCGTGCGTGGCCGTGCGCTGCAGGATCAGGTCGAGCGAGTACGCGCCCATCGATCCGCGCTCGTGCAGATGAAGGTCGAGCCCGCGGCCGTGGCGCTCGGCGATCGCGAACAGCGCGTCCACCGCCTCGACCGGATCGCCTTCGATCGCGCACGGGTCTAGCCCGCCGAGCAGATCGGCGCCGGCGGCGAGGGCTTCGGACAACAGCACATCGGTGCCCGGCCGCTTGAGCACGCCCGACTGCGGAAACGCGACGATCTGGATTTCAACTTCCCCGCGCAGCGTCTCGCGCGTCGCGAGCACGCCGTGCAGATGCCGCAGCCCGGCTTCGGTATCGATGTCGACGTGCGTGCGGATGCGCGTCGTGCCGGCCGCGAGGAACGCGCGCGCCAGCGCGAGCGACGCGGCGCCGGCGTCATGCCCGCTCGTCGCGCGATAGTGGCGTTCGTTCTCGATCCGGTCGACGAGGCGCGGCCCGACCTGGTTGCGATACCACGGCATTCCCCAGTGCGTCTTGTCGAGGTGCGTGTGGCCTTCGACGAGGCCGGGCAGCGCGAGCGCGCCCGCGCCGTCCTCGATCGCGCAGCCGGCGGGCGCGTCGAGCGACGGGCCGATGCGCGCGATCCGGTCGCCTTCGATCAGGATGTCGAGCGCGGCGTCGGCGCTCGGGCGGACGTTGCGGAT
This sequence comes from Burkholderia sp. AU30280, assembly GCF_020420125.1. Taxonomy (NCBI): domain Bacteria; kingdom Pseudomonadati; phylum Pseudomonadota; class Betaproteobacteria; order Burkholderiales; family Burkholderiaceae; genus Burkholderia; species Burkholderia sp. AU30280. Next base: position 130,859 of record NZ_JAIZRY010000005.1, on the reverse strand, counting down.
CAGCAGGTTCGTCATGTCGGTTCCGGTGTGGTCGGTTGGTGCGGTCAGTGCAGTCAGTGCGAGGAGGGCACGGCGCGTACCGTGCCGCCGGTCGGGTGAGTCAGCGCGCCACGCGCAGCGCGGGCGCGAACGGCGCGCCCGTGTCGCTTTCGCCACGCCGGAACACCCAGCGCTCGGCGGGCACGCCCGCGACGGCCGCCGCCGCGTTCGGCGCACGCACCGCGACGAACGTCGCATCGCAGCCGACCGCGATTCCGTAGTTGTCCTTTCCGATCGCGCGCGCGCCGGCGTGCGTCGCCATGTCCAGCGCGATACCGAGCGCTTCATCGGTGTAGCAGCCTGACCGATAGCCGACCATCATCGCGCGCTGCAGCATGTCGCCGTTACCGTACGGCCACCATGCGTCACGGATGTTGTCGTTGCCCGCGAACACGTGCACGCCTGCATCGCGCAGCGGCAGCACCGGCGGAAACGCGCAGTCGCCGGGCGCATTCGTCAGGATCGACACGCCGGCTTCGGCCAGCGCCGCCGCGGTGCGTTGCACGTCGTCGTCGCCCACCTGGCCGAGCGCGTAAGCGTGGCTCACGTTCACGCGACCGCCGAGCCCCGCCGCGCGCGTGCGCGCCGCGATCCGCAGCAGCTGCGCGATGCCCGTTTCACCGGGCTCGTGCAGGTGAATGTCGATCTTCGCGCCGCGCTTCTCGGCGATGCCGAACACGATGTCGAGCTGGCCGTCCGCATCGCCGTCGAGCGTCGTCGGGTCGATCCCGCCGACCACGTCCGCGCCTTCGCGCACGGCTGCGTCGAGGATCCCGGCGGTGCCGGGGCACGACACGACGCCCGCCTGCGGGAACGCAACCAGTTCGATATCGACGATGCCGCGCCATTGCTCGCGCGCGGCCATCACGGCCTGCAGGTTCGACAGGCCCGTGGTCGCATCGACGTCGACGTGACTGCGCATCGCGACCGTACCGAATGCCGCGGCCTGCGCGATCAGCGCATTCGCGCGCTCGACGATCGGCCGCGCCGCCGCGAGCTGGCGCTTCTCGACCGCGAGCCGCTCGCGCAGCGTGCCGACCGGTTCGTGCGGCACCCAGCGATCGCCGACGAAGCTCTTGTCGAGGTGGAGGTGGCCGTCGACGAAGCCGGGCAGCACGACGCGGCCGTCGAGGTCGATCGTTTCCGCGCCGGGCGCGGCGGCGCAATCGGCGCCGATCGCGGCAAAGCGGCCGTCACGGACGACGAGGTTGATGGGCTGGCCGCCGGCATCGACAGCGTTGATGAAGAGACGATCGGTCATGGCTCGGAATGTGGGGCGGTCGCGGCGCGACACCGGCGCGGACAGGGGAAGGAACCGCAGCCGGCGCGGCGCGACCGTTGGCAGGGAATCGGGCCACGATATCGGACGCCGCCGCCCGAGGCCAATTAAATGTCGCGATGCCGCGCATTCGATTTCGCGATGCGCGTCGCGCGAGACCGCCGGGCCGGGCCTGGCGATGGGGCGGGATCGCGGTGAAGACCGCGGAAAAGCCGATGGCCGCGCAGCGGCGGCCTCACCGGAAAGCGGGCGTCCGGAAGCCGCGTCGCGCCCTTGTCGGGCGTCGCTTCGGCGCCCCGCCGGGACGGCGATTTACGCGGCAACAGACTTTACACGTTGTTACCCGGCCGCACCGGACGCGCTTCCCCCCCATTCCTTATACTCACGCCGAGTTCGCCACCCGTCCCAGCATTCGTCGGCGAACCCGTTGCCGATGCAGGAAACACCATGATGCGCATGCCTTCCACGAAGACCGTTCTGTTCGCCTCGCTCGTCGCCGTCGCGGCGCTTCCGCTGACCGCCTGCGTCGCACCGGGTTACTACGGCGCGCAGCCGGGCTATCCGCAGCAGCAATACGCGACGCCCGGCTACGCGCAGCCCGCATATTCGCAACCGGGCTACGTGCAGCAGCAACAACCCTATCCGAACCAGGCGCCGCAGCCGTACGACCAGTACGACAACCCGCAGCAATACGGGTCGCAGCAGCCGTATGACCAGTACGGGAATCAGCAGCAATACGGCAACGGCTACGGCACGCAGTACGGCACGGTCGCGAACATCCAGCCGGTCAACGGCTCGGTCGGCCCGTCGGGCGTGGCCGGCACCGTCGTCGGCGCGCTGGTCGGCGGCCTGGTGGGCAACCAGTTCGGCCGCGGCCACGGCCGCGATGCGGCGACCGTGATCGGTGCGCTCGGCGGTGCGGTGGCCGGCAACCAGATCGGCCAGCAGATGGGCGCCGCGCAAGGCCCGAGCAGCTACCGGATCGACGTGCAGGTCAGCGACGGCACGATGCGTTCGTTCGACGTGCAATCGCCGGGCAATCTGCGGCCGGGCGATCGCGTGCAGATCAACGGCAATCAGCTGGCGCGGTATTGATGCCGATACGGCGCGCCTGACCTGATCGGGCGCATCGTCGCGCGTTTGGCGTCGTGCGCCGGTTCGGCGCGACGATACGCCTGCTTCACGTCATCCTCATCCTTTGTGCCGACGCGACGCGCATGACGCGCCGCCGGTACCTCCGCAGTCCCTCCACCTTCGAGTCAGCCTCCAGCGCGACGCGTCGCACGGCCGTTTCGCCGCTCGTCTGCACGGACCGAGCGCGTTGCCGTCACACGCGACGCGCACCGAGCGCGATGCGCGTCGACCGCGCGGCCGCCCGCGGATGCCCCGAACGCCGCCACGCGTCATCCGGATTCCGATTAGCATAGGTACGATGCAATCCGCAGCCGCAGCAGCCTGCGCCGACGTGCACAACCCTCTACCAGAATCCCCTCGATGACGATCACGACCCGCCTGCTCGATGCGGCCGACGCCGCCCGTTTCCAGACCGTCCGCCTGCGTGCAGTCGATACCGCGCCCACCTCGTTCCTGCCGACGCTCGACGAAGAATCGCAGGTGCCCGTCGACGAATTCGCGACGCGCATCACGCCGACCCACGAACGTGCCGTGTTCGGCGCGTTCGACGGCGATACGCTCGTCGGCATCACCGGCGTGCGCCGCGATGCGCGCATGAAGATCGCGCACAAGGCGACGATCTGGGGCGTGTTCGTCGATCCCGCGTATCGCGGGCAAGGCATCGCGCAGACGCTGCTCGAAAGCGCGACCGCGCACGCGGCGCAGGCGTGGGGCTGCAAGCAGCTGATGCTGTGCGTGAACGAGGTCAACGGCACCGCCGAGCGGCTGTATGCGTCGCAGGGGTTCGTCCGGTTCGGCACGGAACCGCGCTCGCTGTTCGTCGACGGCCGCTTCTACGACGAGCATCACATGGTCAAGACGCTGGCGTAACGCGTTCAATCAGGTTGGCGCTCGCGCGCATCGACCAACCGCGCCCTTCACCTTCACCTTCACCTTCACCTCACGTCCCCGCTAGTCGGTGATCGTCGTATTGACGGCCTGCCCGGCGATCGTCACGTTCATCAGCGTCGTCGCGCTCACGTTGAACGCATGGATTGGCCCCGGCGACGTGACCGTCGGCGTGCCCGACGCGACCGGCGTGCCGACGTCGCAGTTGCCGATCGTCACGCCGGCAATCGGCTGCACGGCCGGCACGGGCGGCGCGCGCCGCCCGTGCGTCACGTCGACATCGCGCCCGCGCAGCGCGAGCCGCGACACGTACGCGAGCGACGCGGCGATGCGCGCAACCGCGCCATGCTCGCCCCAGACGAGGTCGACCGCCGACGCATTGGGCATGTGGCCTCCCGCGAAGGCGCGGGTCGCCGCGAGCGATCCGCCGAGCACGGCGCCGCCGGCGAGCGCGCCGGTCCAGCCGATGAAAGCGCGACGCAACGCGCGCTTCGCCGAGAGCGATCGGGCAGGCGAAGACGAACGGAGGTTGTTTGCGGCCGTGGGAGCTCCTTCAGTGCATGGGTATCGACGCGCCTGACGGCGGATCGCTATTTGTACGTTGTCGTATCACAATGCGCAGTCCGAACGCGACCGCAGCCGAGCCGGTATTTGTCGCATATCCTTTTTAACCGGGATAATGCCTCGAATGTATGTGCTCACTCACATCGCAAAAGAGTAATTTCAGAGATGTGTTGTCGTACATTTATGCGCACAAACTTCAACTGAAACGCCCCGACCGACACCGTCCGCCGGGGCAACGACCTACTCGCCAGCAGCCGCTACCGCACCCGTTGCCGGCTCGCGTCCCGCCGAAGCGGCCGGTTCGAACATCAGCACCAGATCGCCGTGGTAACTCCCATTGGTCGAGGTCGCGCCACTGACGGCCGGCGCATGGGCGCTGACTGTCAGGTTGCGCGTTTCGTCGTAGCCGTCAAAGCCGTCGTGACCGGGCTTGACCAGCGTGATCGTGCGAGCGGCGCCGGATGCGATTTCCGCGTCGCCCGCCTTGCCCATCAGCACGACCTTCGCGTTGGCCATGTCGTCGCGACCGTTCGTCAGCCGCAGCGGCTGCAACAGCGCGACGTTGATATCGGGGTTCGTCGTGCGCACGCGGATCGGCAGCGTCGCGGCGAACGCCTGCTGCGCACGGTCCGTCGCGTTCAGTTCGACTACGTCGTACCACGCGGAATTGTCCGGCTTCGACACGAACAGGCTGTCGCCGATATGCGCCGTCAGCGTGATCTTCTTGACGACCGCTTGCGGCGACGTCGGGCCTGCATGAGCGATGCCGGCCAATGCGCCGCACACGGCGAGTGCGGCAAGCTGTTTTCCGATCTTCATTGTGTTGCCCCGCATTCTGGATGGATGGATGAAATCCGATCGCCGAAAAGCCGGCCCGCTTCGAGCCCACGATCCCGCCATTTCCGGAAAATCCGGTATTCCATTATCTCGAAATTAACATGCAAATCCCCGCGGAATTCGAAATGCCAGGCCGCATGCACGAGCGATCGAATCGTCCGGATGCATTCGTAACCGCGTATCGGATTCCCCCGTCAGCCAGCAACGAAAGACTCGGACGAATACCTCACACCACGGCGTGCATTAACGATAGGCCACGAGAACCCGAATAAATATCCATGGAAACCTTCACGGTTTTTTCGGTTTCCATTCACCAGTGCTATCCCCAAATCAAATAAAACATGCACGGGAAACACCTGCCCTCACGCTCGACAACGTCATCGTCAATCGCAACGGATATTCGCGCGCCGCCATTCGCTTCGGTAATTCCGCCCCTGTTCAGCCCCCCGCCGCCCGCGCTATCGTTTCCCCATCTTCACAGCCCAGGAGCCCCTCTTGTCTTCCCGCCACGGAGTCGACCTCATCCGCGCCCGCGCGCTGTTCGATCGCGAGCGCCGCGCATTCACCGAAGCCATGCCGGTCTCCCGCGCCCTGTCCGCGGAAGCATCCGAGCATCTGCTGTTCGGCGTGCCGTTGCACTGGATGCAGGACTGGTCGACGCCGTTCTCGCTGTACGTGAAGGAAGCGCGCGGCGCGACGTTCACCGACGTCGACGGCCATCGCTACGTGGACTTCTGCCTCGGCGACACCGGCGCGATGTTCGGCCATGCGCCCGAACCGGTCGCGCGCGCGCTCGCCGAGCAGGCCACGCGCGGCTACACGACGATGCTGCCGAGCGAGGACGCCGCGTGGGTCGCACGCGAACTCGCGCGCCGCTTCAGGCTGCCGGTCTGGCAGTTCGCGCTGAGCGCGAGCGACGCGAACCGCTTCGTGCTGCGCTGGGCGCGCGCGGCCACCGGCCACAATACGATCGTGGTGTTCAACGGCTGCTATCACGGCACGGTCGACGACGTGTTCGTCGATCTCGTCGATGGCCGCCCCGTGCAGCGCGACAGCCTGCTCGGGCAGTCCTACGACCTGCTCGCGAACACGCGCGTCGTCGAATTCAACGATCTGGCTGCACTCGAAGCGGCGCTGAAAAGCGGTGATGTCGCCTGCGTGCTCGCCGAGCCCGCGATGACGAACATCGGGATGGTGCTGCCCGATCCGGGCTTCTGGGAGGCGGCACGCGAACTGACGCGCCGCTACGGCACGCTGCTCGTGATCGACGAAACGCACACGATCAGCAGCGGCCCGGGCGGCTACGCGGTCGCGCACGATCTCGAGCCGGACATGCTGGTGGTCGGCAAGCCGATCGCGGGCGGCGTGCCGTGCGCGGTGTACGGGTTCAGCGCGGAATTTGCCGAACGCGCGAAGCAGGCGAAGCTGAACGCGCCGCCCGGCCATTCGGGGATCGGCACGACACTCACCGCGAACATGCTCGCGATGCATGCGATGCGTGCGACGCTGGCCGAGGTCGCGACCGACGCGGCCTATGCGCATATGTTCGAACTCGCCGCGCGGCTGGCGACGGGGCTCGAACAGGCGATCGCGAAGCACGGGCTGCCGTGGTGCGTCACGCGCATCGGCGCGCGTACCGAATTCCAGTTCGCGCCCGTGCCGCCACGTAACGGCACGCTCGCCGGCGCGCACCTCGACAGCGAACTCGAACACATCGTGCACCTGTACCTGCTGAATCGCGGCGTGCTGATCACGCCGTTCCACAACATGATGCTCGTGTGCCCGCAGACGACGGCCGACGATGTCGACCGGCTCGTGACGCAGTTCGACGCGTGTCTCGGCGAGCTGGTTTGATGCAGCGACATTCGCGGCAGGCAACGCATCGCGCGCGTGCGGCCGCGATGCGTTGCCTGCGGCGTCGCTCGTGTCGCCCGTGTGGCCTGACAGTGAAACGGACCGCCGCACGGCGAGCCGTTTCCCGTCGCATACGCATCACGCAGCGGCGCGCTACGCCGCCTTCAACGCCCGCCGCGCCACTTCCGCGAAATACCGCGCCCCCACCGGCAGGATCTCGTCGTTGAAATCGTAGCCCGCGTTATGCAGCGGCACGCCGCCGCGCCCGGCCGCCTCGCCGTTGCCGATGAACATGAAATTGCCGGGCACGGCCTGCAGGAATGCGCCGAAATCCTCCGAGATCATCATCGGCTGCACGTCGGCGTTCACCGCATCCACGCCCGCGACCTGCGCCGCCGCCTGCACCGCCGTATCGACCCACTCCGGCGAATTCACCGTCGGCGCGAACTCGTGCGTGTACTCGAACGTGCAGGTCGCGCCGTGCATGCGGCAAACCCCTTCGCCGATCTCGCGCATTCTCGTTTCGAGCAGCGCCTGCACGTCGCGCGAATAGCTGCGCGTGTCGCCCTTGATCGTCACGGTCGACGGCAGCACGTTGCGCAGCCCGTCGGTGATGAACTCCGTGCACGAGATCACGGCCTGCTGGCCCGGATCGAGATTGCGCGACACGATCGTCTGCAGCGCGAGCACGACCTGCGCGCCGATCACGATCGGATCGATGCCCATGTGCGGGCGCGCCGCATGCGTGCCGCGTCCGTCGATCCGGATCACGAAGTTGTCTTCGCTCGCCATGATGCCGCCCGCACGCGTCGAGAACGTGCCCGCGCGCATGCCCGGCATGTTGTGCACGCCGAAGATCGCGTCGACCGGAAAGCGCTCGAGCAGCCCGTCGGCCATCATCGCCTTCGCGCCGCGCCCATGCTCCTCGGCCGGCTGAAAAATGAAACGCACGGTGCCGTCGAAATCCTTGCGCTCGGCCAGCAGTTGCGCGGCGCCGAGCACCATCGACATGTGGCCGTCGTGCCCGCACGCATGCATCTTGCCGGGCGTGCGCGACGCATGTTCGCGGCCCGGCGCGTGCTCGGCGATGTTCAGCGCGTCCATGTCCGCGCGGATGCCGATCGCGCGACGGCCGGTGCCTGCCGTCAGGTTCGCGACGAGCCCCGTGCCGCCGATCCCGCGATGCACGTCGAGCCCGAGCGTCGTCAGGATGCGCGCGACGTAGTCCGACGTATTCACTTCTTCGAAACCCGTTTCCGGGTGCTGGTGCAGATGGTGGCGCCAGGTCTTCAGTTGTCCCTGCAGCGTGCGTTCTTCGGTTGCGTCCATGGTGTTGGCCTCGTCAGTCGGAGTCGATCGGGATCGGTCGTGATGTCGTTCAGGCCGCCACTGCCGCGCGGTCCAGCCAGTCGCGCTGCCGCGCGAGCACGGCGTCGGCCGCCTCGCCCACGCAGCTCCGGTACACGGACGGCGCCGTCGCGCCTTCGGTATTGATCGCCAGCACGCGCGAATCCGCATCCAGCCCCACCTGTCGCACGAGCGCGGGGTCGCGCATCAGCACTGCCAGCCCCGCGACGCCGGCCGCGCCCGATTCGCCGGCCACGAGCGGCGCATCGCGTTCGCTGCCGGCCGCGAGGCCGCGCATCGCCTGCACCGCGTCCTCGTCGTCGATCAGCATGAAGTGGTCGATGCACAGCTCGAGGAAATCCCATGCGAGCGGCGACGCCTCGCCGCACGCCAGGCCGGCCATCACGGAATCGACGCTGCCGGTCGCCTTCGCCGCCCGCCCCGCGAGCGCGCTCTGGTACAGGCAGTCCGCCTGGCGCGGCTCGACCACGATGAAATGCGGCCGCTGCGCGCCATCGCGCTCCCACAGGTAACTCGCCACGCCCGCGGCGAGGCCGCCCACGCCGCCCTGCAGCAACACATGCGTGAACGGCCGCCCGTCGTCCTGCGCTGCCTGCGCGGCCGCCTCGGCGGCGATCACGCCATAGCCCTGCATCACGTCGCGCGGAATCGCCTCGTAGCCGTCGTACGACGTATCCGACACGACATACCAGCCGTTCGCCTGCGCAAGCTGCGCCGCGCAGACGACCGACTCGTCGTAGTTCCCCGCGATGCGCACGATCCGTGCGCCGTACGCCGAGATCGCGCGTTCGCGCTCGGCGTCGACGTTCGCATGCAGCACGATCACGCACCCGCAGCCGATCGCACGCGCGGCGGCGGCGAGCGCGCGGCCGTGATTGCCATCGGTCGCGCTGATCACCGTCAGGTCGGCCAGCTCCGCCGCGTAGCGGCCGGTGACGAGCCCTTGCGGATCGAGATCCTGCGTGCGCCGCAGGCGCTTCACGAGCCGCACCAGTGCGATCGGCGCACCGAGCGCCTTGAAGCTGCCGAGCGGCGAGCGGCACGACTCGTCCTTCACGCTGACGCTCGCGACGCCAAGCCGCGCGGCGAGATCCGGCAGCGCGCGCAGCGGCGTGCGCGCGTGGCCGACGAGCGGCCAGTGCGACAGCCACGCGCCGCTTTCGTCGGCCGACGCGATGTTCATCACGCGGCGCAGCGCGTTCGGATAGGCGGCGCGCGACGCGCGGGGGTTGGCGATCAGCATGGGGAAAGGCTCCGGTGCGGGACCGCGCAGGCGGTCCGTCGGGTGGTTCGGATCGGGCAAGCGCGGGTTGCGTTCGCCGTCGGTCCGAAAAATAATATTGCGCATGCCGGTCAACAAAATCGCCAAATCGGTTGCCTGGACGCAAAAATTTCTCATTCTTTCGAGGTTTCGCGCACCATCATGACGACCCCACTCGATGCGTTCGATCGCAAGCTGTTGATGGAAGTGCAGCGCGACGCGCAGACGCCGCAAAGCGAACTCGGCGCACGCGTGAACCTGTCGACGGCGGCGGTGAACCGGCGTTTGAAGCGTCTCGCGGAAAGCGGGGTGATCGAGCGCTACACCGCCGTCGTCGCGCCGGACAAGGTCGATCATCCGCTGACGATCGTCGTCAACGTCGAGGTCGAAAGCGAGCAGATCGACCAGCTCGACGCGATGAAGCGCACCTTCGAGCGCTGCCCGCAGATCCAGCAGTGCTACTACGTGACCGGGGAATGGGATTTCGTGCTGATCCTGGCCGTGCGCAACATGGATCAGTACAACGCGCTCACGCGCGAGCTGTTCTTCGCGAACAACAACGTGAAGCGCTTCAAGACGCTGGTGAGCATGAGCCGCGTGAAGGTCGGGCTCGAGGTGCCGGTGGCTCTGGACACGTAGCGCTTAATCCAGGATATCAAAAGCAGCTAATCCACGTTATTGTGAATAAATTCACTCACGCGCTCCATCAATTCCGAGCATGGGTTGCTTCGGAAGATCCGTGTCGCCATATTCACTGGATCGCCGAAGAAGAATCGCTCGTAGAGGACCTGACGACCAGCGAATGCAGAAATTGAAGCGTCCCACGCTAGTCGGTACAGATCAATCTTGTCTGCCGCCTCCAGTCTCATGCCTTGAAAATATTTATCGATCTCGCTGCGCATCGGCCCATCCAAATCCTGGCTCGTCGGCAATGCCACTAAACCGCTAGCACCAATCTGCTGCACGACTTCCACGATCCGGGGGTATATGCGAGGAAACAAGAACCGAGCAGCCTCTAGCGGCTCCCAATCAGGAACCAGAACACCAAAATCGTTTGGCCTTGCCCCGGCCTCGGAAGCTGCCTTGAACGCCTTCATAGTTTGCCAGCCAGCCCAGACATCGGCCATCTTATCGTGAATATGCTGAAATAACTCAAGCCCGGAACCGCGAATCATCAGGGAAATAAGTCCGAGAAAGAACTCCAATTTGACAATATTCTTGCACACCACTTGATAGGTGATGTGTGCGGTTGCTCCAGTCGCGTCGTAGAAACGATTGCATATATCTATATCACGATAACAAAATACCCTCTCCCATGGAACGAATACGTTGTCAAACAGTGCTACGGCATCCATTTCCTCGTATCGTGCACCAAGAGGATGATTTTTGCGTCCCATCCCATAATCAAGGGACTCGCGACAGATGAACTTTAATCCTGGGGTACAGGTCGGCAGAACGAACGCAAATGCATACGCTTTCGACGCATCCGAGACGTCCAGCAACCTTGCCGGAAAGACCGCAATCTCATCGGCAAAAGGAAGTGTAGCAATCAACCTAGCACCTGTTATATAGATGCCAGCATCTGTTTCTCTTGTAACATGGGCGGATACAGTCGGATCATCTTGAAATGCCGGGCCGACGCGACGATTTGCTCGCGGATTCAAGAGGGTGTGTGTGAGAGCAAGATCATTGTCCCGCACAAACCGAAAATACTCCCTGACATTACCGGAAAATCCCCGCCCCCCGATGTCAAAAAAATCCGCGCATCCTGCGAACGAAGCAATTGATCTATTTAGGTAAGCCGGATCACGGCCGAGCATACCTTGACTAAACTCAGCGCCAGTAAGCAGCGCCTTACCAACGGCCAACAAATCACTTCGACTCTTCGTGATGGAAAAGGACCTGCTTACCCTCCTACCATCAATAGTCTCCAACATAAATTCGCTGTGATCCCATTGGTAGTCGTAGAGCGCAGCGAGTGTCTCCACGCCATTTCTGAGCCCTGCGGTATCTCGAATGCTTGTGACCCGCTCACCCTGATACCAAAGCTCTGGAGGATAGTTCTCGAGACGCCGCAAGAAATTCACCCCTTTTCTTGCACCTTGGTATTCATCGTCAAAAGCGAGCGACATGGACATAGTTTCCTTATTTCTACAAGCATCGATCATCATCAAGACTCCTGCTTATGATCGATATCTTCAATGCACAGCTTTGCGATCTGCCAACGATTGTCGACGACCAACCACAATTCAAAGAAATAAAATTGACTGGCTATCGCGCCATTTTTTTTGATTTTCATCGAACCGGATACTGTGCCCCAGTACTTACGCTCCTGCACCTGGTCGACCACTTCGGTATATTCGACATTATCCGCGCGTCTGTTTGGAAATTTTCTTCGACTTCGCTCTATGAACTCAATTTCTTCAGACTTCGATATGCTCCGCCCATTTCTAATCACGAAAAATAAAGGAATCTCAAGATAGTCAAGCCAATCCACCTCTCCATGCAGGTAAGCATTAATCCAAACCTCCCGAATCTGCATTATCGAGTATTTATTTTTCACACCAAAAACAATATAGAAATCCTAATTGATACTGATCGACCCGCTCGTTCGCGCGCGCTTTGCGTCACACATGCGCTCGCCTTCAATCTGGGTAAGCACCAATTTCTATAGCTTCTCTACAAGCGGCACCCGCGGTTGCCGACCGAAACACGTATTCATCATCCAATACATCGCTGCCATGAGGCATAGCGTAATCCGACCTTCATTATCGTTGTACGTGATGCACGCATCAAAGCGTCGGAAAATTAAACTCGGCTTTTCTTTCGCGCCACTGCCCACGCAACTCGTCAAGTAACATTTCCATATCCAGCTCTCCTATCGCATCGACTATCCTCTCCTTCAGCTCACGCGCCTCGGCTGTAGTCGTCGAATAGTTCACCTTGTCGCGAAAAAAGCGATTCTTAGCCAGCTCGTCGATGAATAGCTTCAGCACGTCCGCCCTTCTGACGAAATCGAGACCAATTGTTACGTGCATCGAAATATCGCTAATAGCCTCGACGTCGTGCCAATATCCGAAAGGCAAGTACAAGCCATCACCCGTGGATAGCGTGTATTCTTTAAGTGGCTCCCCCTTAGGGAGCGGAAAATGAAAACTCTTATCCCCTCGATTCGGCGAGTGGTATGTAGGTGCATATACTACCCATCGTTTGACACCATGAATCTGTATGGCAAAAACATCATGATCATCGAAGTGACAACCAAATCCGCCTGGCCCCTTGGGTGAAACATACAAGTTGGCCCACGTTCGGCAGCAAAACGAATCGCTGATTTCCTCTGTCAGCGCACTAACACCCGGGAAGAATGCTTCACAGTTGTCAATGATGATTGCGCAACCATCGGTCAGTACCTTGCGCAGCACGCCAGGAACCACTCTTGGTCGTCGCTCCCCCCGTTCCGAGATCGAATAGCGTAGGAATCCGTTATAGCCGCGGCTGTAGTCATTGCCTGCAGCAGCAATCCGGATCCTCGGATAATCGATCAGCCCACTCGATAAGAGCGAATTGACTTCATCCCAAGTGGCGATTCGATCGACGTTTATCGAGTCGAATGCATAGGGCCGCAAATTAAGCCCCTCAGACAAGAAATCTCCGGAACTAAGCATGCTACCTCCCACGCTTAATATGAATCTCGCCGCCAAACTCCTCCATGACGTGCGAGTTAATCGTTGAACTAGAATTAAAAACTGCCTCTGGACGCTGATGCATAATCACGAACATGACGGTGCTATCCGCGAGGCGCACTATAGTACCTGCAAGATCGGAGGCTCTCTTTTCGTCCAACCCAGAAAATGGCTCGTCAAGTATCAAGATGTCACATTCTTGCAGCAATCCCCTGGCGATAACCAGTCTCTGGCGCTCCCCGCCAGAAAGTCGACCACCCTTTTCGCCCACGACATATTCGAGATCGCCCGTAAATTTGTGAAGCCCAACCTTTGTAAGCGCATCGATGATTTCTTCTAGCGTAGCACTGGGTTTACCATAGCGAAGATTTTCGACGATAGACTCATTGAAGATGATATTGTCTTGAGAAACATAACCCATCTTTTTCAACAACAAATCCGAATCCAGACTAATTACATCAGTATCATTTATAAGCAATTGCTCTGCCGAAGAGCGAATTTCTCCACGCATTGCACGTGCAACAGTACTTTTTCCAATTCCACTTGGGCCACGCAGTATGTTCAATGAACCCAGTTCGATCGTGATATCCCCGTTGATTGGCGGCATGTTTCTGTTCGATGAGTCTGCCATTCTGAAATCTCGAAAGGAAAATTTATATCGGCCTCCATCCAACACCGGACAACCCGCATCACAATTTAAATCCCCCTCAATTCTCAATCCTTCCGAAATCCTCAATATATCAATCTTCGCACCGAGAACATTACGATAATTAAATCCAAGCGCATTGATCTGAGAAATCAATTGCGCCAACCCGGTCGCAAGCATGACAACGACTCCAATCGAATCCCCCCCCTGTCTGTAGTACAGCATGAGACTCGCGAAACACACCACCAGACATATAACAGAGGAAACAAGACTGTCAACAAATAGCCTATTGGAATTCCCATCCTTTCTAATTTCCAGCTTTGCCAGCAATGCATGGTGGCGATTTATTCTTTCCACCATAACAGCGGGGGAAATGAAATCAGAATTGATAAAGCTGTCGTGCATGAATGCCGAACATTCAGCATCCAATTTTACGATATCCCTCATCAACGGCACTCGCCTCTTCGTGACATAGATGACAAAAGCAGAGTAAACCACCGCAAACGAAATCAAAATCGCGCCCGCTCGCCACCCCACAAGCCAAACCGAAAATAGCGTGACGGACACAATTTCAAGCGCGATCGAAAGTAGTGATCTTAAAGTGTTATTTAGCAGAGCTCGTACTGAAGCAACCGCCTCCTGGATTTTCTTTTGATATTCTCCGGAATTCTTATGCCTAGCACTACGGTAATCCATTCGCACAACGTGCTCATACCACCTGTCGCGAACGTCGCTTTCGATTCGATTCGCGAGTTTATTCGAAACCAATGTCCCGCCAGCACCCGCGATTGGGAGCAAGAATCTTTGCAATGAAAATAGTGCAATGAAATAAAAAATCACATCCTGCCTTCCGTGTTGCAGGCCGTCCGTCAACCACTTCAACATCGCGCCAAACGACGTATTTAGCACCGCACTCAAACACGCAAGGACCAGCACGGCACTAAAATACCACCTATAAAGGACCAGCAATTTATAAATATACTTAGACACACGCCACCCTTTATTTCATTTCACCCAAACTGCTGCCCCAAGCTTGATTGCGCACACCATTCATTCAGGGCAGCTGATCTTATAGGTCACTCAACATCATGCATAAAGATCACGTGAAGAGTTGCAGGTGCAATACATACCGCATCCTCGTCTACCACAGCCCATCGTAATTTCCGATTTTTTAACGATTTCCGATATTAATTCACCACTTGTCATTCCCAAGATCGACTGCAAATTCATTGACACCCCTGATTTATCAGGCGCACCATGATTGATCGATCTTTTCAATACATTCATTTTCTTTAACGAATATTTCTCCCCGTACTCCACATACCACTTCCTGAGCGTCTCATCTCCAAATGTTGAGCCAATGAAATTGAGCTGCTGCTCCAGACGAGCTCGATTATGATCCTTCAGAGTTGTGCCACTCTGAACTAGCTTCTTTATTTTCTGGGCCAAATGCGCCGAACAGAATGGTATGTGATGAAGCGTCTTACCAAAAAAATGATGGCAAAATTTCTCATAGTCCTTTGTGAAAAGAATAAAGTGATGCCACATCTTATCTATCATCAGAATCGGCTCATCAACCTCAAACTCAACGCATTGCTTTTGCGCATACTCCGATACAAAAAGAAATTTCTTTGTTTCAGAGAAGATATCGATCGCCTCCACTTCCTCGACATCCCACTCATCTCTGAATTTCCCAATCACACCCTCATGCTCGTATCGAGCCAATGCTTCCGGATACAAAAAATCGACAACGTTATAATTGCAATCCACGACGGCACTCATAGGTTCTCCAATCTAAATAATCATCCGAATAGATACGAAGCCACAATTACCACAACGTCACAATGCATTCTTGCGAGAGTGCCGCCTCGAAAAACACAAGTCCATAAGACAAGTTCGAAATCCTCATTAATAATTTCCAAATTTAATTAAAAATGGAATTATTGGTTGAATTATTCAAGAACAGTAAATATATGGCTTGACTGGCCGGTGTGTCAGGGCTATGAGTTCGTTCGGAGGAAAGCCGGCGCAGTAACCTATCTATCGTGCAACACGAACAACATACGTTGGAGAAACGTCGGGATGCGCAATTGATCGATATTCGCTGCACGATTTGTGCAAATCCCTGAATATAGAAACCCTGTCAAGCGCCGCCGGACGGTTGTACGCCGCTATTGCCTCCTGCTCTGAGACGTTAAGAGCAGAACCGCGCGCGTAGTTCAATCGTGAGAGTTAGCCCGGCGGATATCTCTTCCCGGCATAGATGGGTCAATTGAGTACGTTGCCGAACGCGGTACTGTGAGGAATGAGGTCAAACCACTCACACACGACTCGGCGTGCGATTTCCTCGGGGGACCGATCACTATCGGTCAATGATAGGAAGCGCTGACGCTAGATTGACGAACGCCTCTTTGGGCTAGATAGCGACTCGATGCTGGCACTCGAGCAGAATCATCAGCAGAATTGAGTTGGATTCTTCGTGTTCGACGCAATTGGACGTATTCTGGCTTCAGACCGGACTACGCCATCGAGCATGAGCCGCGTGAAAGTCGGGCTCGAGGTGCCGGTCGAACCCGGCGAATGAGTGCGGCAACGAAGCGGCCGGCGCGCAACCGCGCACGCCGGCCGCCTCCCATCGACGGCTACGTCAGCGGCAACTGAAGCTCGCCGCCGAATTCACGTCGCCGGAGCCGTTGTAGCGCGCCACCTGCGGATACGGGCACAGCGGCCGCGTACGCCCCGCCCCCCACGATGCGGGCACGTCCGCATTCGGCACTACGTTCGTCGCATCGCGCGCAGTGGCCACCACCGCACCGGGCGCTTGCCCCTGCTCGACCCACGCGACGAGCGGCGTCAGCAGGTCGAACTGGTCGGCCGCCGGCCCGCCCGAGCAGTGATTCATCCCCGGCACCGGATAGAAGCGCGCGAAATCCGACGCATCGCCGCCGTTCGCCTGCGCGACCCGCGCATACCAGTCGCGCGTGTCGTCGAACGAGAACACCGGGTCGCCCGTGCCGTGATAGACCAGCAGCTTCGCACCGCGCGCCTTCAGCGCGGACAGGTTGGTCTCGTCGGGCGGCGTCATGAACGACCACGCGGATTGCGTGTACACGCCGCTCGTCGCGAAAATGGCCGGCGCGTCGTTGTCCATGTCGAAACCGAGTGCGAAGCCGGGCACGTTCGCGAGCACCGCCGCGGTTTTCGGCGGCGACATGAACGTGAACGCCATCGCGACCGGATCGAGCGCGATCGAATTCGACTGCTTCCACGCGGCCCAGCCGCTGCCGGCGATGCCCGGATCGTACGGAAAGCCCGCGTAGAGCGCCGTGCCCGCGCTGTTGCGTGCGCCCGTGAACACGTTCTCGAGCGCGGTCTTCTGCGCGGGCGTCAGGCACGCGCCCGTGCGTGTGCCGTTCGCACAGGTCGGGATATCCGCATCGACGCTGAAATGCGCCTGGCACGCGGCGACGTCCTGCACCATCCCGTCGGCCGCGCCGTCGAGCGCATCGCATTTCTCGAGGATCTTCGCGCCGACGAACTGCCGCTCCGCATCGGTGAAGCCGCTGCGGATATCCGGCAGCCCGTTCGATCCGGTCGCCGAGGCGATCTTCGCGAACTGCTGCGCGCCATACATCTCGCCGATCGCCGCCTTCGGCAGGTGAAAGCCCGGATCGCCCGCGATGATGCCGTCGTAGTCGGCCGGGTTGCGCACCGCCGTGACCATCGCGTGACGGCCGCCGTTCGAGCAGCCGCCGAAATAGCTGCGGTCGGGCGCCTTGCCGTACGCGAGACGGATCACCTGCTTCGCCATCGGCGTCAGCGCGTCGACCGCGCCGTAGCCGTAGTCGATGCGTGCCTGCGGATCGAGGCCGAACAGCGGGTTCTGCGCGCCGCTGTGCCCGGAATCCGAGCTGATCACCGCGAAGCCCTGGTTCAGCGCATCGGTCAGCGGCCCGCCGCCGCCGATCTCGCCCGTTGCCGTCACGACATTGCCGTCGAGCCCGCCGTTCGCCTGGTAGAAGAAGCGGCCGTTCCACGCCTTCGGCAAGCGCATTTCGAAGCCGATCGCATAGGTGTTGCCGTCCACCGCGCTCACGCGCTCGTTCATCTTCCCTTCGATCACGCAGTGCTCGGCAATCGGCTTGCCGGCCACCGTGAGCGCGCCGGCGGCTGCGGTCGCAACCGACGTGAACGACGTGTTCGCATACGCCAGCTTCGCGGCGAGCGCGTCGCAGGTCTGCGCCATCGCGGCCGGTGTCGCGGCGCTCAGGTGCGTCGGCACGGAATTCACCGAATCGTCGCCGCCGCAACCGGCGAGCATCGCGGCGGTGAGCGGCGCAATGCAGAGGAATGCAGATTGTCTGTTCAAGATAGCTCCCGTTCGTCAGACTGCCGGATCAGAACATGTGCCGGACGCCGACCATCGCGCCGAGCTGCCCCATCCCTTCGCCGGGCGTCGTGCCCGGGCCGCCGCCGCTGACCGCGTAGCGCGCATGCGCGCTGTTCCACAGGTACGACGATTGCGCGTAGACGGCCGTGCGCTTGGTCAGCAGATAGGTCGCGCGCAGCGTCGCCATCGTCGCGCGCGTGTCGTGCGCGCTGTTGACGATCCGGTAGCCTTCGCCGTCGACGACGAAATCGGGCTTCACCGCGTACGACGCACCGACGAAGAACAGGTCCGAATGCGCGCCGGGCGCGGCCGGCGAACCGGTCGACACGCTCCGGCCGATCCAACCCGCGCCGATCTTCGCGCCCGCCGCCTGCGCGTAGGCGCTCACGTGCGTGCGCGCGTCCTTGCCGCCGCTGCTCGTGAAGGCGACCGGCGCGACGCCGTCGAAGAAATTCGCGGCCGCGCCGGTGCCGCCGCGCTGCTCCTCGTACGACGCCGCCGCGCCGAAATACGCGCTGTCGTACTTGAGCATCACCGACCAGTTGCGGCACTGGAGCGCATCGCCCGGCACCTGCCCCGCGCACGTGCCCTGCCCCGGCGAGTTGCCGGTGCCCGCGCCGTCGCGGCCGAACGAATACGCGGCGCCGAGCGTCACGCCGCGGTACGTGCCGATGTAGGTCGCCGCGTTGTCGGCGCGCCCGTTCGGCACGTATGCGTCGAACGAGCCGAGCCCGTAGATGTCGGGGCCGATGATGTCCGCGCCCTGCAGCGCGAGGTAGGTCATCGTGTACTGGCGGCCGAACGCGAGCGTGCCGAAGCCGCCCTTCAGCCCGACGAACGCCTGCCGCCCGAACAGCCGGCCGCCCTGCCCGAGGTCGCCGCCGCGCACGTTGAAGCCGCTCTCGAGCGTGAAGACCGCCTGGTAGCCGCCGCCGAGATCCTCCGCGCCGCGCAGCCCCCAGCGCGACGGCAGTTCGCCGGTCACGGCCGGCATCCGCACCACGTGGTCGCCGGCCGCGTTCGCGTGCGACACGAACTCGACGCCCGTGTCGATGATCCCGTACAGCGTCACGCTCGATTGCGCGTGCGCGCCGGTCGAGGCCAGCGCGCATGCGCCGGCCGCCAGCAAGGCTTTGGTGTGCTTCATTGTTAGTGTCTCCAGACCTGTGTCGATATCGCGCTCTGCCGGCGCTCGTGGGTGAAAGTAAAGAAACTCAGTCGTGTGCCTGCGGCCTGCGGATCAGCACCAGCGCCGCGACGGCGGCGACCAGCGTGACGGGGATGCTCGCGCCGATCACGACCGACGCGCTGCGGCCCATCGCGAGCAGCTCGGCGGCCGCGAGCGGGCCGACCACGGAGCCGAGCCGGCCCACCGCGACCGCCGAGCCGACGCCGGTGCCGCGCATCGCGGTCGGGTAGTAGATCGCGGCGAGCGCATACAGCACCGACTGGCCGCCGACGACGAACATCCCGGCCGCGAACGCGGCGGCGGACAGCCATACGAGGCCCGGCGCGATGGCGAGCGCGGCGAGCGACAGCACGATCCCCGCGTACATGCCGCCGACGACCCGCGACGGCCGCATCCGGTCCATCGACATGCCGATGCCGAGCACGCCGAGGCCGCTGCCGATGTTGAAGAAGATCTGCACGATGCCCGCCTGGCTGCGTGCGAGCCCCTTCGCGGCCATCAGCGACGGCAGCCAGTTCAGCAGGAAATACAGCACGATCAGCGTGCAGAAATAGCTGAGCCAGAGCGCCAGCGTCGTGCCGGTGCGCGAGCCGCCGAACAGCGTGTGCGCGACGCCCGGACGCGCGCCGCCCGATGCGCTGACGTCGAGGAACGCGCGCGATTCCGGCAGCAGCGCGAGCAGCAGCGGGGCAAGCAGCAGCGGCCCGATGCCGCCGACGTAGAAGATGTGCCGCCACTCGGTGTCGCCGGCCAGCAGCACGCCGATCAACGACGCGATCACGCCGCCGAACGGAATCCCGCAGTACATCACGGCCACCGCGCTGCTGCGCGAGCGCGAGTCGACCGCTTCGGACGACAGCGCAATGAGGTTCGGCATCGCACCGCCGAGGCCGAGGCCGGTCAGCGCGCGCACGGCGACCAGCATCGCGAAGCTCGACACCTGCGCGGTCGCGATCGACAGCAGCCCGAACAGGCAGACCGACGCGATCAGCACGTGCTTGCGGCCGATCCGGTCGGCGAGCCAGCCGCCGAGCATCGCGCCCGGCAGCAGGCCGAACGTGCCGGCGCTGAACGCGAGCCCCATCTGCGAAACCGTGAGGCCGAACTCGTGAGCCATGCGCGGCGCGGCAACGCCGACCGACTGCAGGTCGAGCCCCTCGAGCAGCGCGATCGCGAAACACAAACCGAGCGTCGTCGCGACGGCCGGCCTCTCGGCAACGGAAGTGTCCATGTCGTCTCCAAACCTTGTACTGCGCGTCATGCCGGGACGCATGCGCGGCGTCTTTGTCGTGATCGGACCATGCATCAGCAATTATCAGGTAGCCTGATTCATTGTCCGAAATAAAATCCGCTCGACCAGCCGGTCATGCGGACCGTCATCCCATCGAAGGACGGGACGATTTAATAACAGGTAACCTGATATTTCAAGTGTGCGGTGCGCCGGTGTTAACCCGCAACGCGCGCGGAAGCCGCGCCGGGCAAGGCCGTGCGGAACGACGAAGGAAGCGAACGTGCGGTTCAGTCGCGCAGGTTGCGCACGAACAGTTCGAGCGTGCGCTGGACCTGCGCGGCGTCGGCGGCGGTGAGGTCGTCGCCGAGCATCCGGCGCTCGAGCGGCCGCAGCACCCGTTCGCATTCGCGCAGGATCGCCGAACCTTCGTCGGTCAGGCGCAGCAGGATCACGCGGCCATGGTTCGGATCGGCCTCGCGCGTGACGAAACCTCGCGCCGCCATCGCGACCATCACCTCGTTGGCGGATTGCGGCGTGATGAACGAGCGCACCGCGAGCTGCGCATTGGACAGCGCGCCGCGCGCCTCGAGCACCGACAGCGCCGTGTATTGCGCGAGCGTCACGCCGAGCGGGGCGAGCGCATCGCTCATCTGGCGGCGCAGCAGCCGATCGAGATTGCCGATCAGGTAGGTCAGCCGCTGCTGGGCACGCATGGGCGGCCTGGCCTCGGTGGTACGGGCAGCGCGTTTCGCGCCGGCCGGTTTGACGGGAGTCGAACTCATGAAGGTGTCGGGAGGAATATCGCGGGCCATCTTACCTCACGCGGCCCGCATGGCGGACAGGCTCGCATCGCCCGCTTCGTGGCGGCCGGCGCACTGTATACAACATGAGTCCGACCAACCGGTTTCGCTCGTGGTTTACCCGCTGATCTGCACGATTCCGCTTGAACGCACGGCAGCAATGTATACAATTTTATCAAGTAACCTGATAACCACGCACGCCTGCCCCGGCAATGCGGCACCGCCCCCCGATATCCGCCATGACCGACCTCGACGCTCCGACTTCCGACACCCGCGCCGCTTCCCCGTCGCAAACGGTCCGCACGCTGCTCGGCCTGCGCGAACTCATCGTCGGCGGAGAACTCGCGCCCGGCGCACGCATTTCCGAACTGTGGGTCGTCGAGCGGCTCGGCGTATCGCGCACGCCGGTTCGTGCGGCGCTGATCCGGCTCCAGGAGGAAGGGCTGGTCGAGCCGATTTCGACCGGCGGGTTTGCGGTGCGCGCGTTTTCGGCGCGCGAGATCGGCGACGCGATCGAACTGCGCGGCACGCTCGAAGGGCTCGCCGCGCGGTTCGCGGCCGAACGCGGCGTGCCGCCGTCGATGCTGCACGGCCTGCACGCGTGCGCCGACGAGATCGACGTGCTGCTCGCCGGCCCGCTGACCGACGACACGTTCTCGCGCTATGTCGACGCGAATGCCCGCTTTCACGGGCTGCTCGCGGCCGCGGCCGGCAGCGACGTCGTCGCGCGGCAGATCGACAAGGTCGCGACGTTGCCGTTCGCGTCCGCGAGTGCGTTCGTCGTCGTGCAGTCGCTCGATCCGCGTGCGCGCGAAACGCTGATCGTCGCGCAAGCCCAGCATCGCGCGGTGCTCGACGCGATCGAACGCCGCCAGGGCGCGCGCGCCGAAGCGCTGATGCGCGAACACGCGCAGATCGCGCACGACAACCTGCGGCGCGTGCTCGACAGCCAGCGCGCGATGACGAAGCTCAAGGGCGGCAACCTGATTCGCCGCGACGCCGGCTGACCGGCGCGCGGCACCTTCGCGCGGCGCACGACGCGCCGCTCATCCGACGATCGACACGGCGTGAGGACACGCCATGGAGGAGACGCATGTTCCTGAAAAACGCGTGGTATGTAGCCTGCACGCCGGACGAATTCGCCGGCAAGCCGCTGGGGCGGCAGATTTGCGGCGAACGCATGGTGTTCTTTCGCGACGCGGACGGCGCGGTCGCCGCGCTCGAGGATTTCTGCCCGCACCGCGGCGCGCCGCTGTCGCTCGGCACCGTGCGCGACGGCCGGCTCGTATGCGGCTATCACGGGCTGACGATGGGCGCGGACGGCAAGTGCACGAGCATGCCGTGCCAGCGCGTCGGCGGCATTCCGGCGATCCGCCGCTATCCGGCCGTCGAGCGGCACGGCTTCGTGTGGGTGTGGCCGGGCGACCCGGCCCAGGCCGATCCGGCGACGATCCACCCGCTCCACTGGGCCGACGATCCGGGCTGGGCGTATGGCGGCGGTCTCTATCACATCGACTGCGATTACCGGCTGATGATCGACAACCTGATGGACCTCACGCACGAGACCTACGTGCATGCATCGAGCATCGGGCAGCCGGAGATCGAGGAAGCGCCGCCCGCGACCAAGGTGAACGGCGACACGGTCACGACCAGCCGCTTCATGGAAGGCATCGTGCCGCCGCCGTTCTGGGCCGCCGCGCTGCGCGGCAACGGGCTCGCCGACGACGTGCGCTGCGATCGCTGGCAGATCTGCCATTTCACGCCGCCGAGCCACGTGATGATCGAAGTGGGCGTCGCGCATGCGGGCAAGGGCGGCTATCACGCGGACCCGCGCGACAAGGTGTCGAGCATCGTCGTCGATTTCATCACGCCGGAAACCGAGACGTCGATCTGGTACTTCTGGGGGATGGCGCGCAGCTTCGCGGTGGACGACCGCGCGTTGACGGACACGATCCGCAACGGACAGGGCGCGATCTTCGCCGAGGATCTCGACATGCTCGAAGCGCAGCAGCGCAACCTGCTGCGCTGGCCGGACCGGCCGCTGCTGAAGCTGAACATCGACGCCGGCGGCGTGCAGTCGCGACGCGTGCTCGACCGGCTGATCGACCAGGAGCGCGCCGCCGCGCTGCCGTGCTGACCGCATGCCGCACCGCCGCCGCATGGCGGCGCGGCACGCCTACTTCGCCCTTCCCCATGAAAGTCACGCTCATCCGCAAGCTTCCCGTCGCGACCGACATCTGCGCGTTCGAACTCGCGCCCGCAGACGGCACGGCGCTGCCGCCATTTACGGCCGGCGCGCATATCGACGTCCACGTCGGCGGCTTCGTCCGCCAGTATTCGCTGTGCAACAGCCCGTCGGAGACGGGCGTCTACCGGCTCGGCGTGCTGCGCGAGCCCGCATCGCGCGGCGGCTCGCTCGCGATGCACGCATGCGAGCCCGGCACGACGCTCGACATCAGCGCGCCGCGCAACCACTTCCCGCTCGACCCGCGTGCCGCGCACACCGTGCTGCTCGCGGGCGGCATCGGGATCACGCCGCTGCTCAGCATGGCCGCGCACCTGATCGAGACCGGCCAGTCGTTCGAACTGCATTACTGCGCGCGCGAGCCGGCGCGCGCAGCGTTCCTCGACCGGCTCGACGCGCCCGGGCTCAAGGCCCGCACGCGGCTCTGGTTCGACGACGCGCCGGACGGCCGGCGCATCGATTTCGCGCAGGTGCTCGCGAAGCCCGATGCGGGGACGCACCTGTACGTGTGCGGCCCCGGCGGGTTCATCGGCGCCGTGCTCGCGGCGGCCGCGCAGGCCGGCTGGGATTCGTCGAACGTGCATCGGGAGTATTTCGGCGCGGCCGGCTTAGGTGCGGCCGGCGTAGGCACGGCCGGGACAGGTGCAGTCGGCGTGGACGCCGCAGCCGCCCCGGGCGAAGACGGAGGCGACCGCGCGTTCCAGGTATCGCTCGCGCAATCGGGCCGCGTCGTCGACGTGCCTGCCGGCACGACGATCGTCGAAGCGCTGCGCGGCTGCGGAATCGAGGTGCCGGTGTCGTGCGAGCAAGGCGTGTGCGGCACCTGTCTCACGCGCGTGCTGTCCGGCACGCCCGATCATCGCGACGTCTACCTGACCGACGACGAGCGCGCGGCCAACGATCAGATGCTGCCGTGCTGTTCGCGTGCGGCCACGCCGCTGCTGGTGCTGGATCTGTGAAAGTGCGTGCGGCGCGATGGACGCGCCGCACGCCGCCCGTTCACGCCGGTTGCCGGCTTTGAGCCCCGGCAACCGGCAACGACGCCCGGCACCCGGCCTCGACGAGCGCGAGCCGATGCGCGAACGACGCCAGCGGATAGTCGAAGAAGGAAGCGCCGACCGTGCGCTTGTCCGTGCGGAACGGATCGTCGCACGGCGCGTCGCCACTGTCGAACCGGCAGCCGTCGAGATCGCCGCTCGCGTCGAGCGGCGCGACGCGCCCGGTCACGAAGCGCGTGGCCTCGTCGAGCACCTGTTGCGCGATCGACGCATCGAGGTCCGTCCATTCGGGCACACGGCGCCACAGCGCCGGTGCGTCGAGCCATTCGTCGATCACGAACAGCATGTCGCGCAGCGGCGCGCGATATCCGGTACTCATCGTGCGCGCCTTACGCGCCGCGCCCCGCGCCGGCGACGATCACGCCCGAG
This sequence comes from Burkholderia sp. AU30280, assembly GCF_020420125.1. NCBI lineage: Bacteria > Pseudomonadati > Pseudomonadota > Betaproteobacteria > Burkholderiales > Burkholderiaceae > Burkholderia > Burkholderia sp. AU30280. Next base: position 106,024 of record NZ_JAIZRY010000005.1, on the reverse strand, counting down.
TCGGCCGCATCGTGCGCATACATCGCTTCGACCACCGCCGCGCGCTGCGTCAGCACCGCGCGCTGGTTGATCGACCCCTTGTCGGTGATTTCGCCGAGATCGAGCGACGGCGGCGTGTCGAGCAGGCACAGCCGCGTGATGAATGTCGCGCTGCCGGTCGCATCGCGGTTCAACCGCTGCAACAGGTCCGCAAAGAACGCGCGCACGGCCGGCGCCCGCAGCACGGCGCGCACGTCGGCGTCCGGCCCCGCGCCCGCGAGGCGGCGGCAATCGTCGACGCGCGGGAAGATCATCGCGCCGACGTCGTCGCGGTTCATCCCGGTCACGACCGCGTCCTGCACGTACGGCGCGCCGTTCGACACGATCCGCGCGCGCATCGGCCCGACGCTCACGAAGGTCCCCGTCGACAGCTTGAAATCCTCGGCGATCCGGCCGTCGAACATCAGCCCGATCTCCGGACGCTGCGGGTCGACGAAGCGCACCGCGTCGCCGCTGCGGTAGTAGCCTTCGTCGTCGAACACCTCGCGCGCGTCGTCGCCGCTCGCGCGCCAGTAGCCGGCCATCACGTTCGGGCCGCGAAAGCGCGCCTCGAGCTTGCCGTCGACCGGCACCAGCTTCGCGTCGCAGCCGGGCGCGGGCAGGCCGATGTAGCCGGCGCCCGACATCGGCCCGGTGGTGAACATGCACGACGGCGCGGCCTCGGTCATCCCGAGGCCCGCCATGATCCGGATGCGCTCGCCGCAGTGCGCGAGCGTCACGCGCTCGAGCCGGTCCCACGCGGCCTGCGACAGCCCCGCGCCCGCGAAGAAATACATCTTCACCCGCGAGAAGAAGGTCGCGCGCAGCGCCGCGTCCGTTTCGAGCGCGACGGTCAGCTCCTCCCAGCCTTTCGGCACGTTGAAATACACCGTCGGCGCGATCTCGCGCAGGTTGCGCAGCGTCTCGTCGAACTTGCCGGCGACCGGCTTGCCGTCGTCGATGTACAGCGTGCCGCCGTTGTACAGCGCAATCCCGACGTTGTGGCTGCCGCCGAACGTGTGGTTCCACGGCAGCCAGTCGACCAGTACCGGCGGCTCGATGCCGAATTGCGGAAACGTCTCGAGCAGCATCTGCTGGTTGCTGCACAGCATCCGGTGCGTGGTCGGCACCGCCTTCGGCAGCCGCGTCGACCCGGACGTGAACAGGAACTTGGCGATCGTATCGCCCGTGATCGCCTCGTGCGCGGCATCGACGCTGCCCGGCACGGTGTCGAGCAGCGACGCGAAGCGCGTGACGCCGCGCATCCCGTCCGGCGCCGACACGACCACGCGCTCGACGTCGGGCGGCACCGTCGCATCGAGCGCGGCGCGGAACGCCTCGCCATCGGTGGCGAACACGAGCCCCGGCGTCAGCAGCGCCAGCGCGTGGCGCAGCTTGCCGTAGTCGCTCGACACGAGCGAATACGCGGGCGACAGCGGCGCATACGGAATGCCGGCCCACATCGCGCCGAACGCAACCTGCAGGTGTTCGAGATCGTTGCCGGACAGGATCGCGACCGGCCGCTCGGCCGACAGCCCGCGATCGAGCAGCGCCTGGCCGATCGCGCGCGCGCGTTCGAGCATCTGCGCATAGCTGATGCCGATCCACGCGCCGTCGGGGCCGCGCCGCGCGACGAGCCAGCGGTCCGGGTGCGCTTGCGCACCGCTGACGAGCCGGTCGGTCAGCCGGCGCGGATACGCGCCGAGCGCGGTCGATGCGCGCAGGGTCCAGCAGCCGTCGCGTTGCGCGATGTCGGGCGGTGCCGCACCGATCGCGACGGGGCGGTAGCCGGCGGGGGCGGGCTGCACGGCGGCAGCGCCGTGCAGTTGGGTCGGATCCGCATCCAAGGTCTGTCTCCAGTCGGTTCCGCCGGCGCGCTGGCGGCGCGCGGCGGGAACTTCGTTATGTCGTTGTCGGTGCCGCGGCGCGGCTGCCCGCTCAGATCGGGTAGTGGCGCGGCGCGGTCTGCACGGTGATCCAGCGCAGGTCGGTGAATTCGGCAATCGACGCCTTGCTGCCGAACCGGCCGTAGCCGCTCGCCTTCACGCCGCCGAACGGCATCTGCGCCTCGTCGTGCACGGTCGGGCCGTTGATGTGGCAGATGCCCGACTCGATCCGTTTCGCGACCTGCATCGCGCGTGCGATGTCGCGGCTGAACACCGCGGCCGACAGCCCGTATTCGCTGTCGTTCGCGGCCGCAAGCGCCGCTTCGTCGCCGTCGACGCGCTGCACGGTCACGACCGGCCCGAACGATTCGTCCGCGTAGAGCTTCATGTCGCGCGTGACGCCGTCGACGATCGTCGGCTGCATCACCGCGCCGTCGACTTCGCAGCCGAGCGGCAACGCCGCGCCGTGCGCGCGCGCGTCGGCGACCAGCGCCGCGATGCGCTGCGCGGCCGCCGCGCTTTCCAGCGTACCGAGCACGACACCCGGTGCGGCCGGGTTGCCCGCCTTCAGCGTACGCGCCTTCGCCACGAGCCGTTCGACGAATGCATCGGCGACTGTCCGGTCGACGATCACGCGCTCGGTCGACATGCAGATCTGGCCCTGGTTGAAGAACGCGCCGAACGCGACCGCGTCGACCGCCGCATCGAGATCCGCGTCGTCGAGCACGAGCACCGGCGCCTTGCCGCCGAGTTCGAGCAGCGCCGGCTTCAGGTGCTGCGCGGCGAGCGTCGCGACGATCCGGCCGACGCGCGTCGACCCGGTAAAGTTGACGCGCCGCACCGCCGGGTTCGCAATCAACCGTTCGACGATCGCGGGGGCGTCCTGCGGCGCATGCGTGATCACGTTGACGACACCGTCGCCGAGCCCCGCGTCATGCAGCACGCTGCCGATCAGCCGGTGCACGCCCGGGCAGCCCTCGGACGCCTTCAGCACGACCGTGTTGCCGCACGCGAGCGGCATCGCGAGCGCGCGGGTTGCAAGAATCACCGGTGCGTTCCACGGCGCGATGCCGAGCACGACGCCGCACGGCTGGCGCACCGCCATCGCGAGGCTGCCCGGCACGTCGGACGGGATCACCGCGCCGTCGATCTGCGTCGTCATCGCGGCGGCCTCGCGCAGCATGTTGGCCGCGAGCATCACGTTGAAGCCGTACCAGTTCGCCATCGCGCCGGTTTCGGCACGGCCGATCTCGATGAATTCGCCGGCGCGCGCATCCATCCGGTCGGCCGCCGCGAGCAGCCGCCGGCGGCGCTCGGTCGGCGCGAGCGCCGCCCATGCGGGAAACGCGCGCGCGGCCGCCGCGACCGCGGCATCCGCATCGGCGAGCGTCGCCGCGGCGGCGCGCGACGCCACCTGTCCCGTCGCCGGATCGATCCGGTCGAACGTACCGCCATCCGACGCGCCGCGCGACACGCCGTCGATCAACAAACTCACTTCGTGCATTTCGCTGTCTCCGCTCAGTCCGGTTGCGTGCCGCGTCGCGCGTCAGCGCTTGTATGCCTGCAGGCCCGGCTTGATGCTCTTGTCGTCAAGGAACTGCTTGAGGCCCTGCTCGCGGCCGCCTTCCGGATCGCGATAGTTCGCCTGGTCGAGCTTCGCGTACAGGTAGTCCTCGTTCTGCTCCCACGTCAGTTCGCGGCAGCGCTTGAAGCCGTGCTTCGCGTTGCGGATCACGACCGGATTCTTGTCGAGCAGCTTCGCGGCGAGCGCCAGCACTTCATCGCGCAGTTGCGCACGCGGCACGCTCTTGTTGACGAGCCCCATCTTCGCGGCCTGCTGCCCGGTGAAGGTATCGCCGGTCATGATGTAGTACAGCGCCTCGCGATGCCCGACGGTATCCGCCATCGCCTTGCTGACGAGGTTGCCCGGCGGGATGCCCCAGTTGATCTCCGACAGCCCGAACACGGCTTCGTCGGCCGCGATCGCGAGATCGCACGCGACGAGCGGCGAGAAACCGCCGCCGAAACACCAGCCGTTGACCATCGCGATCGTCGGCTTCGCATACATGCGCAGCAGCTGCCACTGCCAGCGGCTCGCGTCGCGGCGGATCTTTTCCTGCAGGATTTCCGGGCCCGCGTCCACTTCGCGGAAATACTCCTTCAGGTCCATCCCGGCCGTCCAGGCATCGCCCTCGCCGGTCAGCACGAGCACCTGCGCCTCGGCGTCGAGTTCGACCGCTTCCAGCACGTCGATCATCTCCGTGTTCAGCGTCGGGCTCATCGCGTTGCGCTTGTCCGGGCGATTCAGCGACACCCACGCGATCCCGCCTTCGACCGTAACTTTCACCGTTTTCCAGCGACCTTCGTAACTCATCTTCGTTCTCCAATAACCGTGCCGCCCCGTGCGACTCGACGCCAATTTACTATCAGGTAACCTGATATGTAAAGTAGAATGGAAGCGGCTCGGGACAAACCCCTAAACGGGCACGAACGCACGGTTTCGCGCCGCGCGGCGCCTGCCCTTCACGACATGAGGAGACACGCTTGGACGTCCGCAACCTGATCGCCATCGACACGCACGTGCATGCCGAAGTGTCGTGCTGCCAGCCGCCCGACCTGTTCGCGAAGGCATTCGACGACGCGGCCGACAAGTACTTCGGCACGGTGCTGAAGCAGGGCCGCCGGCCGACGATTCCGGAGACAATCGCGTACTACCGCGAGCGCCGCATCGGCTTCGTGATGTTCACCGTCGACTGCGAGACGAACATCGGCCGGCGCCGCATTCCGAACGAGGAAATTGCACAGTTCGCGCAGGAGAACGCCGACGTGATGATCGCGTTCGCGAGCATCGACCCGCACAAGGGCCGCTTCGGCGCGCGCGAGGCGCGCCGCCTGATCGAAGAACACGGCGTGAAGGGTTTCAAGTTCCACCCGACGATGCAGGGGTGCTTTCCGAACGACCGGCTCGCGTATCCGATCTACGAGGTGATCGCCGAATACGGGCTGCCGGCCGTGTTTCACAGCGGCCATTCGGGGATGGGGTCGGGCATGCGCGGCGGCGGCGGGCTGCGTCTGAAGTACTCCGAACCGATCCATCTCGACGACATCGCCGCCGACTTTCCGGACATGAAGATCGTGATCGCGCACCCGTCGTGGCCGTGGCAGGAGCAGGCGCTGTCGATCGCGCTGCACAAGCCGAACGTCTACATCGATCTGTCGGGATGGTCGCCGAAGTATTTCTCGCCGGAGCTGGTCAAGTATGCAAACACGCTGCTCAAGCACAAGGTGCTGTTCGCGTCGGATTTTCCGCTGATCCGGCCGGATCGCTGGCTGGAGGATTTCCACGGCGCCGGGTTCCGGCCCGACGTGCATCCGCTGATCCTGAAGGACAACGCGGTGGCGTTGCTGGGGTTGGGGCTCGACGCGCCGCACGAGTGACGCGCCGAGTGGCGAATGCGCCGATCGTGGCGCGGCGGCAGGCGCGGCTGGCGCGGTCGTGCGACGATGCCGCGCCCGCCGGTCGCTGGCCGCGCCGTGGCGCTCAGGTGGCGCGCTTCGGCGTGAACCGCGCGGTCGGCAGCCCCGCGTGCCGCGTCTGCGCGACGAACACGCCGCCCGCATGCGCATCGCTTGCCAGCGCGTCGTCGCTCAACCCGACGCGCGCGCTCGTCACGTACAGGCGGCCTTCGCCATCGAGCGCCGCGCAACTCGGCTGCGCGGTCGGCACGTCGACGCGCGCCGTCTCGATGCCGTCCGGCCCGTAGCGCACGACCCGCCGCCCGCCCCACTGCGCGTTCCACAGGCCGCCGTCGCGATCGATCGTCGAGCCGTCGGGGTCGCCGTCCGGGTCGGTCAGGCGCGCGAACGGCCGCACGTTCGCGACGTCGCCGCCCGCGCGGTAGTCGCAGACGAAAATCTCGCGCACGAGCGAATCGCAGAAATACATCCTCGAACCGTCCGGCGAGAACGCGATGCTGTTCGCGATCGCCGCCGGCGGCAGCGCGAGCCGTTCGAGCGTGAGATCCGGATTGAGCCGGTAGAACCCGCCGACCGCGCGCGGCGGCTCGCCGCCTTCGTCCTTCATCCCGAACACGAACGCGCCGAACGGGTCGCAGCGCCCGTCGTTCAGCCGCGTCGGCAGATCGGGTTCGACGTCGACGATCCGCGTAAACGCGCCGCTGCGCAGGTCGAAGAACGCGAGGTGCGTCGCGAGCCCGACGAGCAGCACGTCCGGATCGTCGGTCAGCGCGAAACACGCGAGCCGCTCGGGCATCGGCCACGGCGTCAGGCCGGAACCGTCCGCGCGGCATCGCCACAACTGCGCGCCTTCGATGTCCGTCCAGTACAGCGCGTGCGTCGCATCGCACCACGTCGCGCCTTCGCCGAGCGTGTTGCGGCTGTCGGCCAGCAGCATTGCCTGCCCGGTCGGATGAATCTGTTGCATGCCGTCTCCCGATATCTGTCGTGTCCGCAGGCGGCCGCGCTGTCGTCAGATCTTCATCGCGCGCCGCTGGTTGCGACGATACTGGTCGAACAGCACCGCGAGCAACAGAATTCCGCCGCGTATCAGATATTGGTAAAACGTCGGCACGTTCAGCAGGCTCATCGCGTCCTGCACCGCGCCCATGATCAGCACGCCGACCAGCACGCCGGAAATCGTCGCGACGCCGCCCGTCAGCGACACGCCGCCGAGCACGCACGCGGAGATCACGCCGAGTTCGAGCCCGACCGACGTCTTCGGATCGCCGAGGCTCATCCGCGACGCGAGCATCACGCCGGCGAAACCCGTCACGAGCCCCTGCAGCACGAACACGGTGATCTTGATGCGCATCACCGGCAGCCCCGCGAGCAGCGCGGCCTCGCCGTTGCCGCCGACGGCGAGCACGTTCTTGCCGAACACCGTCTTGCGCAGCAGGAAACCGAACACGACGAAGCCGACGATGTTGCTCCAGATCGGATACGAGATGCCGAGGAACGAGCCGGCGCCGAGGTCGAAGAAGCGTTCCTCGGAGATCATCACCGCGTCGCCGTTCGACGTGATGAACGCGAGCCCGCGCACGACTTCCATCATCGCGAGCGTGACGATCAGCGAATTGATCCGGTAGCGCGCGATCAGCACGCCGTTCACGAGCCCGACCGCGCCGCCCGCGAGCACGCCGGCCGCGGCGCCGAACAGCACGCTGTGCGTCGCGGTGATCAGCGTCGACGCGACGACGCCCGAGAACGCGACAATCGACGCGACCGACAGGTCGACCTCGCCGAGCGCGAGCACGAACATCATCGTCACCGCGATCGAGCCGATCAGCGTGACCGACAGCAGCAGGCCCTGGATGTTGCGCGGCGTGAGGAAGTCCGGCACCGTCAGCGACAGCGTCGCGAACAGCACGAGGAACACCATCACGATGCCGGAGCGGTTGATCAGTTGCCACACGCCGCCGCGCGCCCTCATGGGCGCGGCGGCGGCATCGGGGGACGCAGAGGTACGTTGGGGTTGCATTGCCTGGCTCATGTCATTTGCATTCCGGTTGATCGTTGCGGGGCGCTAGCGCGGCAGCGCGAGCTTGATCAGCGCGTCGGGCGTCGCCTGCGCCTTCGCCACCTCGCCCGCGATCCGTCCTTCCTTCATCACGATGATCCGGTCCGACACGCCGATCACCTCGGCGAGGTCGCTTGACACGAGGATCACCGTGCGGCCCGCTTCCGCGAGTTCGTAGAACAGGTTGTAGATTTCCGCACGCGCGCCGACGTCGATGCCGCGCGTCGGCTCGTCCATCAGGAACACGTCGATGCGTTCGGCCAGCCAGCGCGCGAGCACGACCTTCTGCTGGTTGCCGCCCGACAGCGCGCCGATCGGCGTGTCGCCGTCGCGGGTCTTGATCGCGAGCCGCTCGATGTAGCGTTGCGCGAGCTCGCGTTCGCGCCGCGTGTCGAGCAGCATCCGCGCCGGGCTGAAATGCCGGCGCGCGCTGATATTCAGGTTGTCGGCCACCGACGCGATCGCGACGATGCCCTCCTGCTTGCGGTCTTCCGGACACAGCGCGAGGCCGGCGCGTACCGCGTCGCGCGGGCTCCCGAACGCCACCCGCTTCCCGTTCAGCTCGACATGCCCCGCGCTCGGACGCGCGGCGCCGTACAGCAGCTTCATCAGCTCCGAGCGGCCCGCGCCGACGAGCCCGAAGAAGCCGACGATCTCGCCGCGCCGCGCGGTGAACGACACGGGCTCGGACAACCCGGGCCCCGCCAGCCCCTTCGCCTCGATCAGCACATCGCCGGCCGCGCGCGGCCGGTAGCCGTACACGTCCTCGATCGAGCGGCCGACCATGCAGCCGATCAAGCGGTCGCGGTCGAGATCGGCGACCGAATCGAACGTGTCGATGCGGCGGCCGTCGCGAAACACGGTCACGCGGTCGCACAGTTCGTAGACTTCCTCCATCCGGTGCGTGACGTAGATGATCGCGCGGCCTTCGGCGCGCAGCGCGCGGATGATCCGAAACAGCTGCGTGGTCTCGCGCGCCGACAGCGAGCTCGTCGGCTCGTCGAACGCGATCACGCGCGCGTCGCGCATCAACGCCTTGCCGATCTCGATCATCTGGCGCTGGCCGATCGACAGATACTTCACCGGGGTGCCCGGATCGATGTGCTCGCCGAGCCGCTCCAGCGCATCGAGTGCGCGCGCGGCGAGCGTGCGTTCGTCGACCACGCCGAGCCGGCTCGGCAGTTGCCCGAGCATCAGATTCTCCGCGACCGTCAGCTCCGGCACCAGATGCAGCTCCTGGTAGATGATCGCGATGCCGGCCTCGAGCGCCGCACGCGTCGACGCGAAACGCTGCACCGTGCCGTTCAGCGTCAGCGTGCCGGCCTGCGGCTGGTTTACGCCGGACAGCACCTTCAGCAGCGTCGATTTCCCCGCGCCGTTCTCGCCCATCAGCCCGTGCACTTCGCCTGCACGCACCGACAGCGACACGGCGTCGAGCGCGCGCACGCCCGGGAACGTCACCGTGATGCCGTCGAGCGCGAGCAGCGGGGCGCCGCCCGGTGGCGGGGCGTGGGCACCGGCGTCGGCGTTTGCGTGCGTGACGGCCGTCATCGTCTGCATCGTCATCGTTTCCTCGCTCGGCGCCCGCTCAGATGCCAAGCTCGGCGCGCACCGCCTGCCAGTTCGCGCGCGTCATCAGCTTGCCGCTCGTCTGCGTGTCGGGCGGCGGCGTCTTGCCGTTGCGGATCCAGTCGATGAGGTTCTGCGTGCTGTCCTTGCCGTGGTTCGTCGAGCTGACGGCGATCGTCCCGTAGAAGCCGGTCGGCTCCTTCTTCTGGAATTCGGCGAACGCCTCGCCCGCGCCGTTGATGCCGACGCCGATCACGTCCGCCGCCGGGATGTGCAGCTGCTCCGTCGCGCGCACCGCGCCGAGCACGGTTTCCTCGTTCAGCGCGTAGACCACCCACTTCTTCACGTTCGGATGGCGCGCGAGCACGGGTGCTGCCGCGCTGAAGCCGCCTTCGTCGTCGGTCGTCTTCTGCGGCGCATCGAAGATGTTCTCCTTGCGGAAGCCGTTCGCGAGCAGCGCCTGCGTCGCGCCGTCGGTGCGCAGCTTCGCGGTCGGCAGCTCGTAGTTCGTGATCCGCAGCGCGCCGACTTCCTCGGGCTTCCAGCCGCGCCGCTTCATCTCGTCGGCAATGGCCTGGCCGACCTGGTTGCCGATCTTGGTCGCCGACATCCCGAGGTGCGGCACGTTCGGCAGCGGCTTGCCGGTCGAATCGACGAGCTGGTCGTCGACGGTCACGAACTTCATGTTGTAGCGCTTCGCGCGTGCGGCGATCGCCGGGCCGAGGCGCACGTCGGGCGCGCAGATCACGAAGCCCTGTGCGCCTTGCGAGCCGAGGTTGTCGATCGCGGCCAGCACCTTCTCGCCGTCGGGCGTGCCGATCTTCACGACCGAGAAATTCTCCTTCTGGCCGAGCGCGGACGCCGCGTTCTGCTCGTTGATGAACCAGGCCTGCTCGGGCATCTTCACCAGGAAGCCGATCTTCAGCGGCGCGTCGGCGCGCGCGGCGCCCTGCATGCCGAGCGGCGCGATGCAAAGCGCGGCCAGCAGCGCGCGCAGGGTATGGCGGCGAATCGTGCGATTCATGTCGTGTCTCCTTGTATCGACTGGGGTCTTCATCATTCGTCGTGCGCGGCCGCGGCGAAGCGCGCCGGCACGTTCATCGGCCGAACGCGTCGGTCTGGACGCGCCGCCCGAACAGAAACGCATCGGCGACGAGCCGCAGCGGCCGCACGTCGACATCGCTTGCACCGCGCGCGATCAGCGCGCGGAAGTGCGCGTACAGCGCCGGATACTCGCGTTCCGGCCCGAGCTCGACCGGCTCGCCCGCGATCGACAATTGCGCGCCGCCGCGGCTGATCGCGAGCACGCCGTCGGCCGTATCGACCGCGATCTCCCATTGCTCGACCGGGCCGTGCCGCCAGTCGAATTCCGCGCGCACCGGCACGCCGTCGGTATCCGCGCAATCGAGTTCGGCCGCGATCGGCGTCTGCACGTCGCTCGGCACGATGAGCGTCGCCTCGCGCAGCACGAGCTCGCGCGGCAGGATCCGCGTAACGATCGACAGCGCGTTGATGCCCGGATCGAACACGCCGAGGCCGCCCGGCTCCCAGATCCACTGCTGCCCCGGATGCCAGCGCCGCACGTCCTCTTTCCAGCGCACCTGCACCGCGCGGATCGTGCGCGTCGCGAGCCACGCGCGGGCGGGCTCCACCGCGCTCGCGCAGCGCGAATGCCAGGTCGCGAACAGCGTGAGGCCGCGTTCGTGCGCGAGCGCCTCCAGCGCGGCCACTTCGCCGAGCGTCGCGCCGGGCGGCTTCTCGAGCATCACGTGCTTGCCGGCTTCGAGTGCGGCACGCGCCTGCGCGTAGCGCACCTGCGGCGGCGCGCACAGCGACACGGCGTCGAGCTCGCGCTCGGCGGCCAGCAACGCGCGGAGGTCGCGATAGTTGCGCACGCCGGTGACTTCCGCATGGCGGCTCGCGCAGGCCGTCAACGCGAAGCCCGGTTCGGCGGCGATCGCCGGAAGATGCTGGTCGCGCGCGATCTTGCCGATCCCGACGACGCCCAGCGAAACCTGATCATTCATCGTGCATGTCTCCTTCGCGTATCGCTCAGTGCGCCCAGCGCAGCACGAGCGGATCGAGCCGGCGCGCGATCGCGAGCAGCTCCGCGCGCGTGTCCGGATGCAGTTCCGGCATCGGATGCCGCGGCCGCTCGCACGCGATCACGCCGCCTGCGCGCATCAGCGCCTTCGCGGTGAGGATCCCGGACTGGCGGTTCTCGTGATTGATCAGCGGCAGCCATGCCTGGTAGCGCGCGTACGCATCGTCGTGGCGCCCGTCGCGCCATGCTTCGAGGATCGGCCGGATGCCGTCCGGATACGCGCCGCCCGTCATCGCGCCGGTCGCGCCCGCATGGAGGTCGGCGAGCAGCGTGATCGCCTCCTCGCCGTCCCACGGCCCCTCGATCGCGTCGCCGCCGAGCCGGATCAGCTCGCGCAGCTTGTTCGCGGCGCCGGGCGTCTCGATCTTGAAGTACGCGACCTGCTCGATCTCGCGCGCCATCCGCGCGAGGAACGGCGCGGCGAGCGCGGTGCCGCTCGCGGGGGCGTCCTGGATCATGATCGGGATGGCGATCGCGTCGGACACGCGCGCGTAGAACTCGAAGATCTGCGCTTCGGGCACGCGGAACGTCGCGCCGTGATACGGCGGCATCGCCATCACCATCGCCGCGCCGAGCTGCTGCGCGCGCAGGCTGCGCGCCGCGCACACCTGCGTGCTGTAGTGCGACGTCGTGACGATCACCGGCACGCGGCCCGCCACGTGTTCGAGAATCGTGCGCGTGAGCATGTCGCGTTCGTCGTCGGTGATCGCGAACTGCTCGGAGAAGTTCGCGAGGAGGCACAGCCCGTCCGAGCCCGCGTCGATCATGAAATCGACCGCGCGCTTCTGGCTCGCGAGGTCGAGCTCGCCGGTGTCGGTAAACGTCGTCGGGACGACGGGGAAGATGCCGCGATAGCGCGGCGTGCTGCTCGAGGTCATGGTTCGGTCCTGCGTCGGTCGATGCGGCATTCAGCCGGAAAACAATGCGTTCAGGATTCGCGGGCGAGCGCGCCCGCGGCCGGCTGCGGCGCGCGCAGCGTCGCGCGGACCACGAACGTGATCAGCACCGCGAACAAAAGCGTCGCCGCGAGGAAATACAGGCCGGCCGCGAGGCTGCCGGTCGCCTGCTTGATCAGGCCGATGCCGTACGGCCCGACATAGCCGCCGAGATTCGCGAGCGAATTGATCGCGGCGATGCCGACCGCCGCGCTCGTCCCGGTCAGGAACTCGCCGGGCAGCGCCCAGACGACGGCCTGGATCGAGTAAAGCGAGAACGCGGTGAGGCAGATGAACAGGAACTGCAGCGCGGGCTGACGCGCCCATGCGCTGGCGGCCATCGTCAGCGCCGCGGCGGCCGACACGACGACGATGTGCCAGTAGCGTTCGCGCGTGCGATCCGAATGACGCGGCACGACCAGCAGCCCGACCACCGCGAACAGGTACGGCACGGCGGACAGCAGGCCGGTGGCCGTGTCGCCCGCGCCGAACGCGTGAATGATCGTCGGCAGCCACAGCGACAGCCCGTAGATGCACAGCGGGAACGGCAGGAACAGCGCCGCGAGCAGCAGCACGCGCCGGTCGGCCAGCGTGGCGAGCGGGTTGCGGTGCGCGTCGGGGCGGTACGTGTCGCGATCGGCGGCGAGCTGGCGCGCGATCCAGCGCCGCTCGTCATCGTTCAGCCAGCGCGCGCGATCCGGCGATTCGGGCAGCAGCCGCAGCGTCGGCCACACGAGCAGCACGGCCGGCAGGCCGCTGGCGACGAACAGCGCCTGCCAGTTCGACAGCCCGAACAGCCCGTGCGTCGACAGCAGCCAGCCCGCGAGCGGCCCCGTCACGATGCCGGCGATCGGCTGCGCGAGCACCAGCAGCCCGATCACGCGCGCGCGGCCGCGCATCGGAAACCACTGCGTGAGGAAATACAGGATGCCCGGATACAGGCCGGCTTCGGCCGCGCCGAGCAGGAAGCGCAGCACGTAGAAGCTGGCCGGCCCCTGCACGAGCGCCATCGCCATCGTGATCACGCCCCACGTCGCGAGAATCCGCGCGAACCACACGCGCGCGCCGAAGCGGCCGAGCGCGAGATTGCTCGGCACCTCGCACAGGAAATAGCCGATGAAGAACAGCCCCGCGCCGAACCCGTACGCCGCGTCGCCCAGGCCGACGGCCGCATTCATGTGCAGCTTCGCGAAGCCGACGACCGTGCGGTCGACGTAGGCCACCACGTAGATCAGCGCGAGAAACGGCACCAGCCTGCGCGTGAGCGTGCGCATCAACCGCCGTTCGTCGACGGCGGCCGACGGGCCGGATTGAGCCGCGGCCGGTGTCGCGGACGGGTGCTGCGTCGTCGTCATCGTGTCTCCATGGGTGGGCTGTGCCGGCGTCGTCGCCGGTCTGTCCTGCTTCACCTGTGCCGCGTTTCGCGCACGCCGCTCAATGCGAGTGGCTCGGCACGTCCGCGCCGCGCGTGCCGACCAGGAAGTCGAGGTCGCACCCCTCGTCGGCCTGCAGCACGTGATCGACATACAGCCGCGCGTAGCCGCCCTTGCCGAGCTGGCCGGCCACGCCCGGCGCCGCGTTTGGATCGACGTCCGACAGGCGGCGCTGCAGTTCGTCATCCGTGATGTCGAGATGCAGCGTGCCGGCCTCGCAGTCGAGCTCGATCCAGTCGCCGTTGCGCACGGCCGCGAGCGGCCCGCCGGCGGCGGCCTCCGGCGCGACGTGCAGCACGACCGTGCCGTATGCGGTGCCGCTCATCCGCGCGTCGGAAATCCGCACCATGTCCTTCACGCCCTGGCGCAGCAGCTTCGGCGGCAGCCCCATGTTGCCGACCTCGGCCATCCCCGGATAACCGCGCGGCCCGCAGTTCTTCAGCACGAGCACCGAGCTTGCGTCGACGTCGAGCGCCTCGTCGTTGATCGTCGCCTTGTAGTGGTCGAAGTTCTCGAACACCACCGCGCGGCCGCGATGCCTCAACAGCTCGGGGCTCGCCGCCGACGGCTTCAGCACCGCGCCGCGCGGCGCGAGATTGCCGCGCAGGATGCGGATGCCGCCGTCCGCGATCAGCGGCCGGTCGAGCGGGCGGATCACCTCGTCGTCGTAGTTCGGCGCTTCGCGCACGTTGTCCCACAGCGACTTGCCGTTCACCGTCAGCGCATCCGGGTTCGGCAGCAGCCCGGCTTCGCCGAGCCGGCGCAGCACCGCCGGCAGCCCGCCCGCGTAATAGAACTCTTCCATCAGGAAGCGGCCCGACGGCATCAGGTCGACGATCGTCGGCGTGTCGCGGCCGATGCGCATCCAGTCTTCCAGTTCGAGCGGCACGCCGATGCGGCCCGCGATCGCCTTCAGGTGGATCACCGCATTCGTCGAACCACCGATCGCCGCGTTCGCGCGGATCGCGTTCTCGAACGCGGCGCGCGTCAGGATCTTCGACAGCACGAGCCCTTCGAGCGCCATCTCGACGATGCGGATGCCGGACATGTGCGCGAGCACGTAGCGGCGCGAATCGACGGCCGGAATCGCCGCGTTGTGCGGCAGCGTGACGCCGAGCGCCTCGGCCATGCAGGCCATCGTCGACGCGGTGCCCATCGTGTTGCAGGTGCCGGCCGAGCGCGACATCCCGGCTTCCGCCGACAGGAAGTGATGCAGGTCGATCTCGCCGGCCTTCAGCGCTTCGTGCAGCTGCCACACGGCCGTGCCCGAGCCGATGTTCTTGCCTTCGAGCTTGCCGTTCAGCATCGGGCCGCCCGACACGACGATCGCCGGCACGTCGCAGCTTGCCGCGCCCATCAACAGCGCGGGCGTGGTCTTGTCACAGCCGGCGAGCAGCACGACCGCGTCGATCGGGTTGCCGCGGATCGCTTCCTCGACGTCCATCGACGCGAGGTTGCGCGTGAGCATCGCCGACGGCCGCAGGTTCGATTCGCCGTTCGAGAACACCGGGAACTCGACCGGGAAACCGCCCGCCTCGAAGATCCCGCGCTTCACGTGCTCGGCGAGCTTGCGGAAGTGCGCGTTGCACGGCGTCAGTTCGGACCACGTATTGCAGATGCCGATGATCGGCCGGCCATCGAACTCGTGATCGGGGATGCCCTGGTTCTTCATCCAGCTCCGATACATGAAGCCGTTCTTGTCGTTCGTGCCGAACCATTGGGCGGAGCGCAGCCTGGGTTTTGTTGCCGACATCGTCAGTCCTGTGGTGACGGGATACCGGCGCAGTCTAGGCAGAATTTTGATAACTCGCTAATGACGTTTTGGTCGATTACGATATCCAATTCGATATCGATATAAACCCGTACGATGCCCGAAGCCAGCCCGTGGGGAAACCGTGGCCGCCTGAAGACGCGCCAGCTTCTGCTGGTCGTCGCGCTTGCCGACGAAGGCAGCATTCACCGCGCGGCGGCCGCGCTGAACATGACGCAGCCGGCCGCGTCGAAGCTGCTGCGCGAACTCGAGGAATCGATCGGCGCGGTGCTGTTCGAACGCCTGCCGCGCGGGATGCGGCCGACGCTGTACGGCGACGCGCTGATCCGCCACGCACGCGCGGCGCTCGGCAGCCTCGACCAGGCGCACGAGGAACTGGCCGCGCTGAAGGCCGGCCATCTCGGCCATGTGGCGGTGGGCGCGATCACGTCGCCGGGCCTGCGGCTCGTGCCGCCGGCCGTCGCCGCGGTGAAGGACACGCACGCGAACGTGCGCGTGTCCGTCGCGATCGACACGAGCAATGCGCTGCTCGAACACCTCGCACAGGACAAGCTCGACATCGTGCTCGGCCGGCTGTCAGCCGAACACGACAAGCTGCACCTGCGCTACGAGCCGCTGACCGGCGAGCCGGTCGCGGCCGTCGTGCGGCCCGGCCATCCGCTGCTCGCGCAAGCGCCGCTGTCGCTCGCCGACGTGCAGCGCGCCGCGTGGGTCATGCCGCCGGCCGGCAGCGTGCTGCGCCACCGCTTCGAGCTGGTGTTCCAGCGCGCGAGCCTCGCGCCGCCCGCGAACGTCGTCGAGACGGCCGCGCTGCTGTTCATCACGCAGGTGCTCGAACAGAGCGACATGATCGCGGTGCTCGCGGAGGACGTCGCGCTGTACTACGCGCGACATGGCATCGTGTCGGTGCTGCCGCTGGAAATGGATTGCCGGATGGACGATTTCGGGATCATCACCCGCACCGACCGGCTGCATTCACCGGCCGTCGTGGTGATGGCCGACGCGATCCGCGCGGCCGCGCGGGAGGTGTACGGGATCGCGTTGTAACGTCACGCGGCCGCGCACTCGACGCGCGGCTCGCACCGGATCGGAAAGTTCACGGAGTTCGCGATATAGCACTTCGCATGCGCATCGTGATGCAGCCGCTCGGCCAGCGCGCGATCGTCGCCCGCGCGGATCGTCACGCGCGGGTGCAGCACGATTTCGGTGAAGCGCCCCTGCTCCGGGGTGTCGAGCATCGTCCCTTCGGCGTCGTCGACGTACGCGAGCACGCGGATGCCGGCTTCCGAGCAAAGATGCAGATACCACAGCTTGTGGCACGCCGAGGCCGACGCGAGTAGCAGGTCCTCCGGATTCCAGCGTGCCGCGTCGCCGCGAAACGCCGCGTCCGACGAGCCCGGGATGTCCGGCTTCGAACCGGCGCGGATCACATAATCGCGGCCATATTCGCGATACCCCGACGTGCCGGTTCCGCGGTTGCCGGTCCACTCGACTGCCACGCGGTACGTGTGTTCGCCATGCGCCATCTCGGTCTCCTTCGGTATCGGAACGTGAGGTCGTCATTGTGGCATCGGAAACCTGTTTGGTATACCATTATTCCAAAATGGGGAATCACGGAATGGAAGCCAGACTCGATTCGACGGCGGACGCGGTAGCCGCATCGCTGCGGGAAATGATCGTCAACGGCGAGCTGCAGGCCGGCGAGCGGCTCGTTGAACGCGACCTCGCCGAGCGCTTCGGGATCAGCCGGATTCCGATGCGCGAAGCCATCCAGCGGCTGGAGCGCGAAGGGCTGCTGGAGATCTTCCGCAATCGCGGTGCGGTCGTGCGGATGCTGAGCGCGTCCGACGTGCAGGAGATCTACGACATGCGTGCGCTGCTCGAAGGCGACGCGATCCATCGCAGCGTGAAGCGGCTCGACGACGAGACGCTCGCTCGCGCCGAACTCGTGCATCGGCTGCTCGGCGAATCGAACGTGCCGCGCCGGCAAGGCGAGTTGAACCGTGAATTCCATGCGTTGCTGTATTCGTGCTGCGGCAACGAGCGGCAGTTGAAGGCGATCGCGGAGCTGCGCAGCCAGGTCGAACGATATGAGCGCCTGCAAGCCACGCTGCTCGCGGACACGCCGTCGTTCCAGGTCGAGCACGAAGAGATCCTGCAAGCGTGCCGCGAGCGCAATGCGCGCGGCGCCCGGGCGATGACCGTCGCGCATCTCGAGTCGGCCCGGCGCATCGTGTTGCGGCTCGTCGAAGGCGGGTGACGCCGGCACGTGTTCGGGCACGGTCATGCGCGCAATCGCGCCGACCGGTGCGGGCAGCCCGGTTTTTCGCACGTCCGGGGCGTGGTGCGCCCGCATGAACGGCGCAGCGCGCGTGTCCACCGCTACCGTGAATCGCGCCAGTCGGTGAGCCGTCATTCGGCTTTCCACCCATCGTTGCCGAATTCGCACGGCGCAAACAATAGCCGCCGGCGACTTCCCCGAATCCCATCGCTGTCCCGAGGCTCCCCGACAAATCCGACCGTCCCGCCGCTCCCTCCGACGCCCTTTGGCACCCAAGCAACAAGGTCAGCTTACGATTGCAAATAACTCTCATTTGCATTAGATTTCGGCGCGCAAATGAACTGTTTGGAACACGGATGCCGGCGCAAGACGGCCCGCGGTGCCCGAACGCGGACCAATCTCTGAAGGACGGGGTATGAGCAAAAAGAACTGGGCGGCCGCACCGCTGGCCATCGTCGTCGGCACGGCCGGCCTGGGCGCCGCCGACGCTCAGGAACTGTCGCTGCCCGCGATCGAAGTCTCCGGGCAGCGCACGACGGCGCCGTTTCGCGCGCCGGAATCGACGAGCGCGACGCGCACCGAGACGGACGTGATGGAGATTCCGTTCGCGGTCAGCAGCGTCGACAAGAAACTGATCCAGACCGTGGCCGCCACACGCGGCGAAGACCTGTACGACTGGGTCGCCGGCGTCGCGCGGCAAAACAACTTCGGCGGGCTGTGGGACAACTACGCGGTGCGCGGCTTCGCCGGCGACGGCAACACATCCGGCACCGACTACCTCGTCAACGGCTTCTCGTGGAATCGCGGCATCGGCGTGCCGCGCGACACCGCCACGCTCGAGCGCATGGAAGTCCTCAAGGGGCCCGCGTCCGCGCTGTACGGCCGCGGCGACCCCGGCGGCCTCATCAGCTACACGACGAAGCAGCCGCAGTTCGCGCGCTCGAACACCGTCGGCGTGTCGGCCGGCAGTTACGGCGCGCTGCGCGAGACGCTCGATTCGACCGGCCCCGTCACGCAGTCGCTCGCGTACCGCTTCGTCGCGATGAACGAGAACAACGGCAGCTTCCGCGATACCGTGTCGAGCAAGCGCTACCTGTTCGCGCCGTCGTTCACGTGGGACATCGGCGCGGACACGACGCTGCACTATGAATTCGAGACCGTCCGGCAGCGCGCGCCGCTCGATCGCGGCGTGGTCGCGGTCAACGGGCAGCTCGGTGCGGTGCCGGCGTCGAGGTTCCTGGGCGAGCCGCGCGACGGCGACTTCGACGTGCGCAACTCGGGCCACCAGTTCACGCTCGAACACCGCTTCAATGCCGACTGGTCGGTCAACGCCGGCTTCGCGCAGCGCGACACCGACCTGTCCGGCCGCTCGTCCGAGGCGTTCGCGCTGCAGCCGGACGGGCGCACGCTATGGCGCCGCTACCGGCAGGTCGCGTTTCATTCGAACGACGTGCAAGGGCGTGTCGAGGTGGCCGGCAAGGCCCGCACCGCCGGCATCGGCCACACGTTCGTGATGGGCGTCGACGCCTATCGCTTCAACTACGACCAGTTCGTCGCGCGCTCGACGCCGACGGCCGCGGCGCCGTATGCGATCGACATCTTCGATCCGGTTTACGGCCAGCCGGCGCCCGTGCCGCGCACCGCGACGAACCTGCTCGAGCGCGACGACGGCCAAGGCCTGTACGCGCAGGACACGCTCGCGTTCGGGCCGCACTGGAAAGTGCTCGCCGGGCTGCGCTGGGACCGCTTTCACCAGTCGGTCGAGAATCGCCTGACGGGTGTGACCACGACCCAGCTGCAAACGGCGCTGAGCCCGAGGCTCGGCATCGTGTACGAAGCCAGCCCCGCGCTGTCGCTCTACGCGAACACCGCGTATTCGTTCCGGCCGAACAACGGCGCCGACGCGAACGGCCGCGCGTTCGATCCGGAGAAGGGGCGCGGCTACGAGGCCGGTGTGAAATGGGCCGGCACGCGCTGGCTCGCGACCGTCGCCGCGTTCTACGTGAACAAGCGCAACGTGCTGACCGCCGATCCGGCGAATGCCGGGTTCTCGCGTGCGGCCGGCGAAGTACGCAGCCGCGGCGTCGAATTCGAATGGAACGGCGAACTGGGCCACGGGTTGCGCGGCCTCGTCAATCTCGCCTACGTCGATGCGCAGGTCACGCACGACAGCGTGCTGACGCCCGGCGCACGCCTCGTCGACATTCCGCGGCTGAGCGGGAGCGCGCTGCTGATGTACGAGACCGCGCTGCCGCTCGTCGACAAGGCCGGCGCGGGCGCGGGCGTGATCTACGTCGGACGCCGCGCGGGCAACACGGCGAACACGCAGGACGGCTTCGACCTGCCCGCTTACGCGACCGTGCAGCTCAACGGCTACGTGCAGGTCAACAAGCATCTGCGCGCGTCGGTCGTGCTGAACAACCTGTTCAATCGCACGTACTACGTCAGCTCGTACAACAGCCTGTGGGTCACGCCGGGCGCGCCGCGCAGCCTGTTCGCCTCCCTCGCGTACTCGTTCTAGAACGGCCGGCCGACGTGCATCGCGCGCCGGACGCAAACCGTGCGTGCGGTGCGCGACAAGCAATCACATCGCAGACGTCACGGGCCTCTCCACCCATTGCCCGCAACGTGAAAACGCCGCGCACGTCGCCCCCCGCTACATGGCGGCGCGTCGCCCGGACACCGCCGCCGTCGTACCGCGCACCACCAACCGCGGCAACGACGCGATCCGCACGCGCGACGCATCGTCGATCCGGCCGCCCGCCTCGCGCAGCGCGTTGAGCAGTTCGACCGCGAGCCCGGCGGCCTCGGCGGTCGGGATCGCCACCGTCGTCAACGTGGGACGCGTGTCGCTCGCCAGATGAATATCGGTAATGCCGACGATCGACAGGTCGTCGGGCACGCGTCGGCCGCGATCCGCCGCCGCGTGCAGGGCGCCGATCGCGGGCAGGTCGTTGGTCGCGACCAGCGCGGTCAGCCCGGAATGTGCGTCGAGCAACCGCCCCGCCGCGCGCACGCCGCCTTCGATCGAATCGGGCTCCGCCGCGACAATCGTCGCATCGAGCCCCGCTTCGCGCATCACGTCGACGAAGCCGTCGTAGCGCGCCGCCTGCACGCCGCTCGCCGATCCGCCGACGATCACGCCGATCGTCCGGTGCCCGAGTTCGAGCAGATGCCGCGTCGCAATCCGCCCGGCTTCGCGGAAATCCACCGCCACGCACGGCAACCCTTCGGGCGGCGCATCGGGCCGCTCCCACAGACACAGCACGACCGGCACGCCGCGCGCCGCCACATCGAGCAGATCCGGCAGATGCAGGTTCGCGTTGGTCACGAGAATGCCTTCGGAGATCGTGCCGGCGATCTGGTCGAGATACGCTCGGCCCTGCAACGGATCTTCGTTCGTATTGCAGACGATCAGGAACTGCCCGTTGCGGCGCACCGCGCGCTCGACCGCCAGCGCGAACTCCGGATAGAACGGGTTCGCGATGCTCGACACCATCAGCGCGACCGTTGGCGCGCGCCCTTCCGCCAGCGCCCGCGCGGCGAGATGCGGCCGGTACCCGAGCGCCTCCACGGCTTCCAGCACCCGCGCACGCGTCGCCTCGCCCACCCGGCCGCGGTCGCGCAGCACGTTCGAGACCGTCGCGGCCGTCACGCCGGCGCGGCGCGCCACTTCATCCAGGGTTGCCATCGCTTGCCCACTATATGAGATGTCTATCCAGTATTTGCTTCGCTCACCGAAGCGGCGCACTATCGCCGCACACCCTGCCGCCCGACCGACGGGCGCGACTCGGCCGCGATCGCATCGCCTCTTTTTTTGATCGCGATGATTAAGCGCTTAATCACCGATGAAAGCGCATTAGAACATGGAGCGGAGACAATGGCGAGCATCTCGATGCGGCGCGTGCAGAAAGCCTACGGCGATCACGCGCCGGTCATTCGCGACGTCGATCTGGAGATCGGCGCGCACGAGTTCTGCGTGTTCCTCGGGCCGTCCGGATGCGGCAAGTCGACGTTGCTGCGCATGATCGCCGGGCTCGAGGACCTGAGCGCGGGCGAGCTGTCGATCGACGGCCGCCGCGTCGACGACGTGCCGGCCGCCGAGCGCGGTGTCGCGATGGTGTTCCAGAGCTACGCGCTGTTTCCGCACATGACGGTCTACGAGAACATGGCGTTCGGGCTGAAGCTCGCGCGCGTGCCGAAGGCCGAGATCGACCGGAAAGTGCGCGATGCCGCGCGCATCCTGCAGCTCGACACGCTGCTCGATCGCAAGCCGAAGGCGCTGTCGGGCGGCCAGCGCCAGCGCGTCGCGATCGGCCGCGCAATCGTGCGCGAGCCCGGCGTGTTCCTGTTCGACGAACCGCTGTCCAATCTCGACGCGGCGCTGCGCGGCCAGACCCGCATCGAGATCGCGAAGCTGCACCGGCAGTTCGAACGCGCGAGCGTCGTCTACGTGACGCACGACCAGACCGAAGCGATGACGCTCGCCGACAAGATCGTGCTGCTGCACGCCGGCGCCGATACCGCGCAGCACGGCAGCATCGCGCAGGTCGGCGCGCCGCTCGACCTCTACCACCACCCGGCCAGCCGCTTCGTCGCGGGCTTCATCGGTTCGCCGCGCATGAACTTCCTGCCGGCCGTCGTGACCGCCTGCGATGCGCATCGCACGGCCGTCACGCTCACGCCGTCCGGCGAAACCTTCGTGCTGCCGCGCAACGGCGCGGCGCTTGGTGCGGGCGCCGCCGTGACGCTCGGCATTCGCCCCGAACACCTGACGCTCGGCGCCGCGCACGACGCGACGGCACTCGCCCGCGACGTCGCGCTCGTCGAACGCCTGGGCGAGCAGACCTACGTGCATCTCGACCAGCCCGGCGGCCACTCGCTCATCGCGAAGGTGCCCGGCGACGCGCAGGTGCGCAGCGGCGAACGCGTGCTCGTGCATGCGCCGGCCGCGGCCTGCCATCTCTTCACCGAAGACGGCCGCGCGGTGCCCGCGTGCGCCGATGTCCACGTTCACCACTACGCATAAGGATCGGGCATGCGCCTCGGAGTCTGTTACTACCCGGAACACTGGCCGGAAACGATGTGGGCCGACGATGCCCGCCGGATGAAAGCGCTCGGCATCGAGCAGGTGCGGATCGCCGAATTCGCGTGGAGCCGCATCGAGCCGTCGCCGGGCGAATACGACTGGGGCTGGCTCGATCGCGCGGTCGACGTGCTCGGCGCAGCGGGCCTCGAGATCGTGATGTGCACGCCGACGGCCACGCCACCGAAATGGCTGGTCGATCGTCATCCCGACATCCTCGCGATCGGCGCGGACGGCCGGCCGCGCGCGTTCGGCTCGCGCCGCCACTACGACTTCTCGTCGCCGACCTATCTCGAAGCGTCGCGCCAGATCTGCACGGCGGTCGCCGAGCGCTACGGTCGCCACCCGGCCGTGCGCTACTGGCAGACCGACAACGAGCTGGGTTGCCACCAGACCGTCGTCAGCTACTCGCCGGCCGCGCTCGTGCGCTTCCGTGCGTGGCTGAAGGCGCGCTACGGCACGATCGACGCGCTGAACCGCGCGTGGGGCACCGTGTTCTGGAGCATGGAGTATCGCCACTTCGACGAGGTCGACGCGCCCGTCGGCACCGTGACCGAGGCCCACCCGTCGCATCGCCTCGACTATCGGCGCTTCGCGTCGGACGAAGTCGCGCGCTATCACCGGATGCAGGTCGACGTGATTCGCGCACATTCGCCGGGCCGCCCGGTCGCGCACAATTTCATGCAGCTGTTCACCGAGTTCGACCATTACGAGGTGGCGCGCGACCTCGACATCGCGACCTGGGACAGCTATCCGCTCGGCGCGCTCGAGGAGCAATGGTTCGCGCCTCACGTGAAGGCGCGCTGGCTGCGCACCGGCCACCCCGACTTCGCGTCGTTCAATCACGACCTCTATCGCGGCATGTCGAAGCTGCCGTTCTGGGTGATGGAGCAGCAGCCGGGCCCCGTGAACTGGGCGCAGTGGAACCCCGCGCCGCTGCCGGGCATGGTGCGCCTGTGGAGCTGGGAAGCGTTCGCGCACGGCGCCGGCTGCGTGTCGTACTTCCGCTGGCGGCAGGCGCCGTTCGCGCAGGAACAGATGCATGCGGGCCTGCATACCCCCGATAACCAGCTCGACGAAGGCGGCCGCGAGGCGCAACGCGTCGCGCGCGAGATCGCGGCCCTGCACGACGCCGGCGCGGACGCGGACGGCGCCGTGCGTGCCCCCGTCGCGCTGGTCTTCGACTACGACGCGAAGTGGCTGTTCGAAGTGCAGCCGCAGGGCGCCGATTTCCACTACCCGCGCTTCGCGTTCGAGTACTACTCGGCGCTGCGCTCGCTCGGCCTCGACGTCGACATCGTTTCCGCGCACGCGCCGCTCGACGGCTACCGCCTCATCGTCGTGCCGCCGCTGCCGGTCGTGCCGGACGATTTCGCCGCGCGGCTCGCGGCCTCGGGCGCGCATGCGGTGTTCGGGCCGCGCACCGGCTCGAAGACCGTCGACCTGCAGATCCCGCCGACGCTGCCGCCCGGCCCGCTCGTGTCGATCCTGCCGGTGCGCGTGTGGCGCGTCGAATCGCTGCGGCCGAACGTGACCGAGCGGATCGACGGCACGCTGCGCGACGGCGCGCCGCTCGCGGGCGACGCACGCCACTGGCGCGACTTCGTCGAGCTTCATGACAGCACGCGCAGCGTCGTACGCGCACGCTTTGCCGACGGTCACCCGGCCTGCGTGTCGCACGGCACGCTGCACTACTGGGCCGCGCTGTTCGACGATGCGACCACCGTCCGGCTGTTCGCCGATGTCGCGGCCGAAGCGGGCCTCGCGCCGACGCCGCTCGGCGACGGCGTGCGCGTGAGCCGGCGCGGCGGCCTGACCTACGTTTTCAACTATGGCGACAAACCGCACACGATCGACGCGGTGCCGCCGTCCGCGTTCGTGCTCGGCACGTCGCAAGTCGAGCCGCAGGACGTGGCCGCGTATCGAAGCCGTTCGTAGCAACCGCCACCGGCGCCACGATGCGCCGGTGACGTACAACGACACCCAGAACTGGAGACACGTATGACACATCGCCCCCTTCGCGTCGCTGCCCGGCTCGCCACGGCCGCCGCTGTCGCACTGGCATCGCTCGGCATGACGGCGCCCGCCGATGCCGGCACGCTGACGATCAACATCGCGTTCAAGGGCGCGAGCCAGCGCGCGGTCTGGCAGTCGACGCTCGACGCGTTCCGCAAGGCGCATCCCGACATCGACGTGAAGGCCACCTTCGTCGACGAGGAAGCGTACAAGGTGCAGCTCCCCGCGTGGCTCACCACCATCGCGCCGGACGTCGTGAACTGGCACGCCGGAGAGCGGATGGCGTACTACGCGAAGCGCGGGCTGTTCGAGGACCTGAGCGGCGACTGGGCGAAGAACGGCTGGGGCGCGATGTACGCGTCGACGCGCGACGCATCGTCGTACAACGGCAAGCAGTACGCGGCGCCGACCGTCTACTACTCGTGGGGGCTGTTCTACCGCAAGGACCTGTTCCACAAGGTCGGCATCGCCGACGAGCCGAAGACCTGGGACCAGTTTCTCGACGCGTGCAAGAAGCTGAAGGCGGCCGGCATCACGCCGATCGCGGTCGGCGGCCGCGACGCATGGACCCTCGCCGGCTGGTTCGACTATCTCGACCTGCGCCTGAACGGCAACGCGTTCCACCAGCAGCTGATGGCCGGCGACGTGCCGTACACCGACCCGCGCGTGAAGAAGGTCTACACGACGTGGAAATCGCTGATCGACGCGGGCTACTTCATCGACAACGCGCTGTCCTACGATCTCGACGGCGCGCAGCCGTTCCTGTTCCAGGGCAAGGCCGCGATGATGCTGATGGGCACGTTCATCGCAGCGGGCTTCCCGCCGAACGTGAAGCAGGAAATGGGCTACTACCGCTTCCCGATCATCGACCCGAAGGTGCCGACCGCCGAGGACGGCCCGGTCGAATCGCTGCATATCCCGACGAAGGCGAAGAACAAGGCCGACGCGCACACGTTCCTCGCGTTCGTCGAAACGCCCGAGATGGGCGCGAAACTCGCGGAAGGGCTCGGCTCGCTGTCGGCCAACAGCAAGTCGCCCGAGCCGGCCGATCCGATCTCGCGCATCGGCTTCCGGATCCTCGCCGACACGAAGGGCGGCGTCGCGCAGTTCTACGACCGCGACATGACGAAGGAAATGGCCGACGAGGGGATGAAGGGGATGCAGCAGTTCCTGGCCAATCCCGCGCAGCTCGATACGGTGCTCGCGCAGCTCGAACAGACCCGCAAGCGCATCTACAAGAAGTGACCGCGTGACCCAACCGGCGGCCCCGCGCCGCCGCGCCCGTTCAGGAGGCTTGCCGTGTCCAGTCCGATCACGTCCACCCCGCCCGCCGGCACCGCGCCGCCGCCGCGCGGGCCGTCCGCCACGGTGCTGACCGCGCGCCGCCCGTCGCCCGCCGTGCGGCGGCAACGGCGCGCCGCGTGGCTCTTTCTCGCGCCGGCCTGCGCGATGGTTGCCGTCTATGTGATCTGGCCGATCCTGTCGACGCTGTGGCTGAGCCTGTACAACTGGGACGGGATGACCGAGCGCACCTTCGTCGGTCTCGCGAACTACGTCGAACTGCTGCATGCGCCGACGTTCTACACCGCGCTGCGCAACAACGTGATCTGGCTCGCGCTGTTCATGCTCGCGCCGCCGCTCGGCCTCGCGCTCGCGTTGTACCTGAACCAGGCGGTCAGCGGCATCCGGCTCGTGAAGTCGCTGTTCTTCGCGCCGTTCGTGCTGTCGGGCGTGGTGGTCGGGCTGATCTTCTCGTGGTTCTACGATCCGACCTTCGGGCTGCTCGCGCTGATCGCCGGCCACGGCATCCCGGTGCTCGGCGACGCGCGCTATGCGACGTTCGGCATCGTATTCGCCGCGCTGTGGCCGCAGACCGCGTACTGCATGATCCTGTACCTCACCGGCCTCACGTCGCTCAACCCGGAACAGATCGAAGCCGCGCGGATGGAAGGCGCGCGCGGCTTCGCGCTCCTGTGGCACGTGGTGCTGCCGCAGTTGCGGCCGACCACCTTCATGGCGATCGTCGTCACGGTAATCGGCGCGCTGCGCAGCTTCGACCTGATCTCGGTGATGACGAGCGGCGGCCCGTTCGAGAGCTCGACCGTGCTCGCGTATTACATGTACGACCAGGCGATCAAGTACTACCGGCTCGGCTATTCCGCGTCGATTGCGGTCGTGCTGTTCGCGATCATGCTCGTCTACATCGTGTTCCAGTTGCGCCGCCTGCTGCGCAACGAGCAATAACCTGACCGGTGGCCATCATGTTTCCGACGCCCGTTGCTCAATGGAAGCCTGTCTCGCGCAGGCTGTACAAGTTGTCGCTGCCCGTCGCGCTGCTGATCTGGCTGCTGCCGATGATCGCGGTGTTCGTCACGTCGGTGCGCTCGACCGAGGAGTTGGTCGAAGGCCACTACTGGGGCTGGCCACGGCACTTCTCGATGATCGAGAACTATCGCGACGCGCTGACGACGTCGCCGATGCTGCATTACTTCTGGAACAGCGTGCAGATCACGGTGCCGTCTGTTGTCGGGTCGATCGCGCTGGCGGCGATGGCGGGTTTTGCGCTGGCGACCTACAAGTTTCGCGGAAGTACGGCGCTGTTCGGCACGTTCGTCGCCGGCAACTTCGTGCCGGTGCAAGTGTTGATGATTCCGGTGCGGGATTTGTCGCTCAGGCTGGGGGTGTTCAATACGGTCGAGGCGCTGATCCTGTTTCATGTCGCGTTCCAGACGGGGTTCTGCACGCTGTTTCTGCGCAACTTCATCAAGCAGTTGCCGTTCGAGTTGATCGAGGCCGCGCGGATCGAAGGGGCGGGGGAATGGACGGTGTTCTGGAAGATCGTGCTGCCGTTGATCCGGCCTGCGCTGGCTGCGCTGGCGATTCTCGTTTTTACGTTCGTGTGGAATGACTACTTCTGGGCGCTGTGTCTCACGCAGGGCGATGAAGCCGCGCCGATCACCGCGGGCGTGGCCGCGTTGAAGGGGCAGTGGACGACGTCGTGGAATCTTGTTTCGGCCGGGTCGATTCTGGCCGCGTTGCCGTCGGTCGCGATGTTCTTCGCGATGCAGAAGCATTTTGTGGCGGGGCTGACGTTTGGTGCGACCAAAGGTTGAACGCACGCGGCCCCGCGTATTCGTATCTCCCCCTCCGCATCGTGAGGTTGCCCGCTTCGGCGGGCTTTTTTTTGATTGTCGGGGATTGGCCCGAGGGAGATACAGGTCGTCTGTGCTCGGCCAGTTCGGACACTCGACCATAAGGGCTGAATCGCAGACAATCTTGAACACACGCTTGCCTTTGGTCAATAACGATGAAAGTTTCGAGAGATTTCGGGATCGTTGTCCGACGTGCTGCGCTAGCGGCCAAGAATGTCGACCTATCCGCGGTTATGGTCGAGTTCAATTTTCGGAAATATTTTGACGAATCCGATAGCCTTATATCACTTGGCCCGTTCTTTGGGGGCGATGCGGCCGACGAGTGTACGAGGTCATTGGAGCGGCTTGGGCTGACATACATCGACGACTTTTTTGTCTTCGAGGGGTTTGTGCCCGACTGGTGTTCGTTCGAAGTATTTTGACGTGCGTGCCGATATCGAGCTTCCGAAGACTGCTGTCGGCCACGAACGGTCATTGGACTGCTGCCCGTAGATTGGCGACAATCTGGGCCATCAAAACTATAGGTACTTCGAAATGGCTGCTTCCCTCACGGCGTTGGCGTCGCGTGGTATTCGACTCGAACTGGACATCTATGGATCAGCGGACGGCGAAGCCGATGTTCAGCAATGAAGCAGATAGACCACCTCGAGGAGATCATTCGAGATTCATTCGGCCTTTGGATCACAGGCCTCTTTGACTCAATTAGGCACTGGAATCCAACCTTTTCATTTGACGAATATAAGGCTGCGTTCTTTGACGTAGTCAGGCAATTGTTAGATGACGGTAAGATCATGTTCATCGCTCCAGGAGCAGACTGCTATACATCTCCTGCGAATCCACGTCCTCGATACACCATCTACGATCGAGATGCCCAGTGGCACGAGACGCACGAAGAAATTATTCGCCAGCTCCGGGTTCAATGGCCGAGTCACGTGTGTGATGCAAACGATGCAGAGCTATCTGTCTATTTCTACATGATCCCAGGCGTAATCTGGGTTGGCGAGGGCGGAAAACTATACGCCTCATAGAGAGCCAATAGACGGTTGAATGACTGCTCCCAGAAAACACGAAGGTCTGTTCCGGGTCGAGAAGCAACATCCACGGAAATCTGCGATGAACGCTTCCCTTGGCCGCTACTGCGACGCTGAGCTCGGTCCGCCGCCTTTGATCCGCAACAGCGCATCAACCGACCCAATATTCTTCTCATGCGCCACCAGCATCTGCGTGAGCGCATGATGCATGTCCGGCTGCGCAAGCGTCGGCAGCAACGCCTGCAGCTTCCGCACGACCCACCGCTGACCACGATTCAAAAACGCCAGCCGCCCCGCCAGATCATCGATCGCTATCGCCCTCTCATAGAACGCCCCGGTAGCATGCGTCGGCGTCGCATCGAGCGACCGAATCGCGTCGACCAGTACCGCGCACCAGTGCGCTTCGTCCTGGCGAATGCTCGCCACAAGCCTGTGAAGTTCGGGATCGTCGATTTCGGCCGCCGTCTCCGATGCAACACGCGCATCAGCGGATTCGTCCGCTGCTTTGGCGAGGCGGTGCCCGTCGTCGCGGGTTCGGTTCGACATGCGATGTCCTCCATTTCAGGAAGGGTGGCGCACCGGTTCGTCCGACGTGGTTCCGTCAGGCATAGCTCACACGACAGCGTCCACGTATCAAGGCAGACGGCAGCGGGCCACAAGAAAAATGCCTCGCAGTCTGACATCGCCATGTGACACGCGTCGCCAGGCGGCCCGTTGCGCGTGATACGCGTCAAGTCAGGCCGCAATGCACAGCCGACTTCACGTCCACCCTTCAAGCCTCAGCGTCGACCGCACGAGCCGCTGCTCCTCCTGCTCGATCTCGCGCAGATACTCGACGCACAGGCGGATATGTTCGCTCGCGGCCTTGCGCGCCTGCTCGGGCAGCCGCCCAGTGACCGCGTTGTAGAGCCGCGCATGCTGGCGGTCGATCTGCTTCTTCAGCGGTTCGCGGTGATAGAGGTTGTTCACCGACGCGAACACCGAACTGAGCAGCAGATCCGTCAACGACTGCAGCGTGTTGACGAGCACGGGGTTATGCGACGCCTCGCAGATCGCG
Source organism: Burkholderia sp. AU30280 (assembly GCF_020420125.1). Classification (NCBI taxonomy): domain Bacteria; kingdom Pseudomonadati; phylum Pseudomonadota; class Betaproteobacteria; order Burkholderiales; family Burkholderiaceae; genus Burkholderia; species Burkholderia sp. AU30280. The sequence goes on along the minus strand of NZ_JAIZRY010000005.1, from coordinate 76,149 downwards.
AGATGAAACGCATGATCGAGCTTCGCCCGCGCGGCGGGATCGAGATCCTGCGTGTCGGCCGCGGTCATCTCCTCATAGCGACGCCTGATCAGGATGAAATCCGCCGGCGTACCACGCAGCGCCGCGAGCCGCGCGGCCTCCGTCTCGAGCATCCCGCGCACCTCGAACAGGTCGTACAGCGTGCGCGGCTGCGAGCCGAGCAGATGCATCATCGGCGTGATCTCGCGCTGCGGGGTCAGGCTCGCGACGAACGAGCCCTTGCCGTGCAGGGTGTCGATGATCCCGCGCGCACGCAGCAGCTTCATCCCTTCACGCACGGCCGTGCGCGACACGCCGAGCTTCTCGGTCAGCCGCCGTTCGGACGGCAATGCCTGCCCGGCCTTCAGCACGCCGTCGACGATCAGCTTCTCGATGCGCTCGGCGACGACGTCGGCCACGTTCCGCGCCGGGCCCGCCTGTTCCTGAATTTCCATACTGGTATAACCACTTCGGAAGGATATCGGCGATTTTCCCACAAACCCTTGTAGCCATTCAGTTTCACGGCGATCCAAACGGCTGCTTTCAGGCCACCCGATAAAAACTGGTATGACCACATCCGCCGCATCTGGACACGCGTGCGCCGCCCGCCAAGAATCCATCCCTTCCGGCGTGCCGCGCGTCGCGCTGCCGCCTGCATGGTGGAGACAACCCCGATGAGTTTCACCTACGACGAACGGATCGACGGCCCGCTGGCGACCGTCGGCCGCGACACACTCGTCGCCGCACTGCACGCGGCGGCGCCCGGCCTCGACGTGCTGCACGAACGCGAGGCGCTCAAGCCGTTCGAATGCGACGGCCTCGCCGCCTATCGCACGGTGCCGCTCGCGGTCGTGCTGCCCGACACGGTCGACGAGGTGCGCGCGGTGCTGCGCGTCGCGGCCGCGCTCGGCGTGCCGGTGGTCGCGCGCGGCGCGGGCACGGGCCTGTCGGGCGGCGCGATGCCGCTCGAAAAGGGCCTCCTGCTCGTGATGGCGAAGTTCAACAGGATTCTCGACATCGACCCCGATGCCGGCATCGCGCGCGTACAGCCCGGCGTGCGCAACCTTGCGATCTCGCAAGCGGCGGCGCCGTACGGCCTCTACTACGCCCCTGATCCGTCGTCGCAGATCGCCTGCTCGATCGGCGGCAACGTCGCTGAAAACGCGGGCGGCGTGCATTGCCTGAAATACGGCCTCACCGTGCACAACATCCTGAAGGTCGAGATCCTGACGATCGACGGCGACACGCTCACGCTCGGCGCCGACGCGCTCGACGCACCCGGCTTCGACCTGCTCGCGTTGTTCACCGGCTCGGAAGGGATGCTCGGCATCGTCACGGAAGTCACCGTGAAGCTGCTGCCGAAGCCGCCGAGCGTGAAGGTGCTGATGGCGAGCTTCGACGATGTCGCGGAAGCCGGCGCGGCGGTCGCGACAATCATCGGCGCGGGGGTGATCCCCGGCGGCCTCGAAATGATGGACAACCTCGCGATCCGCGCGGCGGAGGATTTCATTCACGCGGGCTACCCGGTCGACGCGCAGGCGATCCTGCTGTGCGAACTCGACGGCTCGCCGACCGACGTCGACGAAGACGCCGAGCGCGTGGCCGCGCTGCTGCGCGACGCGGGCGCAACCGAGATCCGCGTCGCGCGCGACGAAGCCGAACGCCAGCGCTTCTGGGCCGGCCGCAAGAACGCATTCCCCGCGGTCGGCCGCATGTCGCCCGACTACTACTGCATGGACGGCACGATCCCGCGCCGCGCGCTGCCGCGCGTGCTCGAAGGCATCGCCGCGCTGTCCGCCGAATACGGGCTGCCGGTCGCGAACGTGTTCCACGCGGGCGACGGCAACATGCACCCGCTGATCCTGTTCGATGCGAACCGGCCCGGCGAACTCGACCGCGCGGAAGCGCTCGGCGGAAGGATCCTCGAGCTGTGCGTCGCGGCGGGCGGCAGCATCACCGGCGAGCACGGCGTCGGGCGCGAGAAGATCAACCAGATGTGCGTGCAGTTCAACGCCGACGAGATCACGTTCTTCCACGCGGTGAAGGCCGCATTCGATCCGCAGGGCCTGCTCAATCCCGGCAAGAACATCCCGACGCTGCACCGCTGCGCCGAATTCGGCGCGATGCACGTCCATCACGGCAAGCTGCCGTTTCCCGAACTGGAGCGCTTCTGATGCGACCTGACATCGAATCGATCGACGACAGCGCGGCGCTGGTAGCCCAGGTCGACGCGGCGATCCACGAGCGCCAGCCGCTGCACATCCGCGGCGCCGGCACGAAGGCGTTCCTCGGCCGCCCCGTCGAAGGCCGCACGCTCGACGTGCGCACGCATCGCGGCGTCGTGTCGTACGACCCGACCGAACTCGTCGTCACCGCACGCGCGGGCACGCCGCTCGCCGCACTCGAGGCGATGCTCGACGCGGCCGGCCAGATGCTGCCGTGCGAGCCGCCGTCGTTCGGCGGCGCGGCAACGGTCGGCGGCATGTTCGCGGCGGCGCTGTCGGGCCCGCGCCGCCCGTGGGCCGGCGCGGTGCGCGACTTCGTGCTCGGCTGCCGCGTGATCACCGGCCACGCGAAGCACCTGCGCTTCGGCGGGGAGGTGATGAAGAACGTCGCGGGCTACGACGTGTCGCGATTGCTCGCGGGCAGCTTCGGCTGTCTCGGCGTCGTGACCGAGGTGTCGCTGAAGGTGCTGCCGAAGCCGCGTGCGACGTGCGATCTTGCGTTGCCGCTTGCCATGGACGAAGCCGTGCAGCGCATCGCCGCGTGGCGGCGGGCGGGGCTGCCGCTCGCGGGCGCATGCCACGCGGACGGCGTGCTGCGCGTGCGGATCGAAGGCGGCGAGGGCTCGGTGAAGGCCGCGCGCGACTCGATCGGCGGCGAGCGCATGGACGATCGCGACGATGCGTTCTGGGCACGGCTGCGCGACCTCGCGCTGCCGTTCTTCGACGATCCGCGCCCGCTGTGGCGCGTGTCGGCGCCGGCCGCCGCGCCGCTCGACGCATTGCCCGGCGCGCTGCTCGCCGACTGGGGCGGCGCACAGCGCTGGCTGAAAAGCGACGCCGCACCGGCCGACGTGCAGCGGCTCGCCGCGCAATGGGGCGGTCACGCGAGCTGCTTCACCCCGGGCCCGACGCGCGAGCCGTTCCAGCCGCTGCCGCCCGCGTTGTTGCGCGTGCACCGGCAGCTCAAGGCGCAGCTCGACCCGCACGCGATTTTCAATCCAGGCCGGCTGTACGCCGACTTCTGACGCGAACCCGACCCCGATCCGCCGATGCAAACCAATCTCAGCGAAGCAAGCAAGGCCCTCGCCCGGGCCGACGAAGCGGAAGCGATCCTGCGTGCGTGCGTGCACTGCGGCTTCTGCAATGCGACCTGCCCGACCTACCAGGTGCTCGGCAACGAGCTCGACGGGCCGCGCGGGCGCATCTACCTGATCAAGCAGCTGCTCGAAGGCGAGCCGTGCGGCGAGCGCACGCAGCAGCATCTCGACCGCTGCCTGACGTGCCGCAACTGCGAGACGACCTGCCCGTCCGGCGTGCGCTATCACGCGCTGCTCGACATCGGCCGCGCGGAAGCCGAGAAGCGCGTGCAGCGGCCCGCGCGCGAACGCCTGCTGCGCGCGGGGCTGCGTCATGTCGTGCCGCGCCCGGCGACGTTCGCCGCATTGCTGAAGGCCGGCCGCGCGCTGCGCCCGCTGCTGCCCGGCACGCTGCGGGACAAGATCCCGGCCGCCGCGCCCGCGGCCGCACCGCGCCCGCCCGTGCGCCACGCACGGCGCGTGCTGATGCTTGAAGGCTGCGTGCAGCCGTCGCTGTCGCCGAACACCAACGCGGCCGCCGCGCGCGTGCTCGACCGGCTCGGCATCGGCGTGAGCCCGGCGCGCGAAGCCGGCTGCTGCGGCGCGACCGAATATCACCTGAACGCGCAAGATGCCGGTCTGGCCCGCGCGCGCCGCAATATCGACGCCTGGTGGCCCGCGATCGAAGCGGGCGCGGAAGCGATCGTGCTGACGGCGAGCGGCTGCGGCGCGTTCGTCAAGGAATACGGCGACCTGCTGCGCTCCGACCCCGTCTATGCGGAAAAGGCGCAACGGGTCAGCGCGCTCGCACGCGATCTCGCCGAGGTCATCGCGGCCGAGCCGCTCGACGCGCTGGCCGGGTCGACGCCACGCCGCATCGCGGTGCACTGCCCGTGCACGCTGCAGCACGCACAGCGCCTCGGCGGCGCGGTCGAACGCATCCTGACGCGGCTCGGCTTCGATCTGACGAATGTCGCCGACGGCCATCTGTGCTGCGGCTCGGCCGGCACATATTCGCTGACGCAGCCCGAACTCGCGACGACACTGCGCGACAACCGGCTCGACGCGCTCGAAGCCGCGCGGCCGGACCTGATTGTCACGGCGAACGTCGGCTGCCAGACTCACCTGAACGGCGCGGGCCGCACGCCTGTGCGCCACTGGATCGAGCTCGTCGACAACCCCCTCGTCAACTGACCTGATTCCGGAGGAATGCCATGCAGACGAAACCCGAACTCGAACTCGCCGATGCGGACCGCATGCTCGCCGCCGCCCGCGCGGAAGCGGAACGCCACGGCTGGGCCGTGTCGATCGCCGTCGTCGACGACGGCGGCCACCTGCTCGCGTTCGCGCGGCTAAACGGCGCATCGCCGGCCAGCACCTACCTCGCGCAGGACAAGGCGCGCGCGGCGGCGCTCGGCCGTCGCGAGACGAAGGCGTATGAGGATATGATCAACGGTGGCCGCACCGCGTTTCTCAGCGCGCCGCTGACGGGGTTGCTCGAAGGCGGCGTGCCGGTCACGGTCGGCGGCCGGATCGCGGGCGCGATCGGCGTGTCTGGCGTAAAGTCCGAACAGGACGCGCAGATCGCCCGCGCCGGCACACAAAGCGTCGTGGCATAGGAGAGGGCCTGTTCACGCTAATAATGGGCTTGCGCTGGCCACCAGAAGGGCCGAGCGCAAGGATTGTGACGAAGCGAATACTCGACGTATTCGCAAGGAGCATGACGCAGCGATCGGCCCTTCTGGTGGCCAGCCCCACAAATGATTTTTTCCGATCAGGGGAGCAAGCCCGTTATTAGCGTGAACAGGCCCTCTAGCCGCGCGCGATTTTTTCCCCGGGAGGATTAACGATGATCGACCAAGCAGGACTGCAAGTCGCGCCAGCGCTGAGCCAGTTCATTGAAAACGAAGCGTTGCCGGGCACCGGCATCGACAAGGCCGCGTTCTGGAGCGGTTTCTCGGCCCTGGTGCACGACCTGGCGCCGCGCAACCGCGAGCTGCTCGCGGAACGCGACCGTCTGCAGCAGGAACTCGACACCTGGCACCGTGCGCACCCCGGCCCCGTGCGCGACCACGCCGCGTATCGCGCCTTCCTCGAACACATCGGCTACCTCGTGCCGGTCCCGTCGAACGTCGCGGCAGCCACCGCGAACGTCGACAGCGAGATCGCCACGCAGGCCGGCCCGCAGCTCGTCGTGCCGCTGTCGAACGCGCGCTACGCGCTGAACGCCGCGAACGCCCGCTGGGGCAGCCTGTACGACGCGCTGTACGGCACCGATGCGCTGCCTGAAGACGGCGGCGCCGAGCGCACCGCGACCTACAACCCGACGCGCGGCCAGCGCGTGATCGACTACGCGCGCAACGTGCTCGACAACGCGGCGCCGCTCGCGAGCGGGTCGCACCGCGACGCGCTGCGCTACCGCGTGCAGGATGGCCAGCTCGCCGTCGAAACCGCCAAGGGCATCGTGGGCCTCGCGCAGCCGGCGCAGTTCGTCGGCTACCAGGGCGCGGCCGGCGCGCCGTCCGCGATCCTGCTGAAGCACAACGGCCTGCACCTCGAGATCCAGATCGACGCGTCGACGCCGATCGGCCGCGCCGATCTCGCGAACGTGAAGGACGTCGTGCTCGAAGCCGCGGTCAGCACGATCATCGACTGCGAGGATTCGGTCGCGGCGGTGGACGCCGACGACAAGGTCCAGCTCTACCGCAACTGGCTCGGCCTGATGCAGGGCACGCTGGTCGAGGAAGTCGCGAAGGGCGGCAAGACCTTCACGCGCCGCCTGAACGCCGATCGCGAGTACACCACGCCCGCCGGCGGCACGCTGTCGCTGCACGGCCGCTCGCTGCTGTTCGTGCGCAACGTCGGCCACCTGATGACCAACGGCGCGGTGCTCGACCGCGACGGCAACGAGATTCCGGAAGGGATTCTCGACGGCGTCGTCACGGTGCTGTGCTCGCTGCACGACCTGAAGGCGAAGCGCAACTCGCGCACCGGCTCGATCTACATCGTGAAGCCGAAGATGCACGGCCCGGTCGAAGTCGCGTTCGCCGATACGCTGTTCGCGCGCATCGAGGATCTGTACAACCTGCCGCGCAACACGCTGAAGATGGGCATCATGGACGAGGAGCGCCGCACCAGCGTGAACCTCGCCGCGTGCATCGCCGCGGCCGCCGCCCGCGTCGCGTTCATCAACACCGGCTTCCTCGATCGCACCGGCGACGAGATGCACACCGCGATGGAAGCGGGCCCGATGATCCGCAAGGGCGACATGAAATCGTCCGCGTGGATCCAGTCGTACGAGCGCAACAACGTGCTCGCGGGCCTGTCGGCCGGCCTGCGCGGCCGCGCGCAGATCGGCAAGGGCATGTGGGCGATGCCGGACCTGATGCACGCGATGCTCGAGCAGAAGATCGCGCATCCGCGCGCCGGCGCGAACACCGCATGGGTGCCGTCGCCGACCGCCGCGACGCTGCACGCGCTGCACTACCACCTCGTCGACGTGCAGGCCGTCCAGCAGGAACTCGAGAAGACGCCGTATGCGAGCGAACGCGACGCGCTGCTCGAAGGCCTGCTGACCGTGCCGGTCGTCGAGCGCGCCGAGTGGAGCGAGGCCGAGATCCTGAGCGAAGTCGAGAACAACGCGCAGGGCATCCTCGGCTACGTCGTGCGCTGGGTCGAACAGGGCGTCGGCTGCTCGAAGGTGCCCGACATCCACGACGTCGGCCTGATGGAAGACCGCGCGACGCTGCGCATTTCGAGCCAGCACATCGCGAACTGGCTGCGCCACGGCGTGATCACCGAGGCGTTCGTGCTCGACGTGTTCAAGCGGATGGCGCGCGTCGTCGACCAGCAGAACGCCGGCGACCCGAACTATCGCCCGATGGCGCCCGACTACGACCAGTCGACCGCGTTCAAGGCCGCGTGCGCGCTCGCGCTTCAGGGCACGTCGCAGCCGAGCGGCTATACCGAGCCGCTGCTGCACCGGTTCCGCCTCGCGTTCAAGGCGCAACAGCACGGCGGTTAAGCGCAGGCGTGCTTCACGAAACGGGCGGCCGCAACGGCCGCCCGTTTTCATTTTCGGGTTCGCCCGGCCGTTGAAAAGGATAATCGGCGCATATCGTCTGCCTTCGTTTTTCGCGGGCGCGTGCCGCTCACCGGATGGACTCGGCGGCCGCATGCCGCGCGCTACGGCCCTTTATGCCGCGCAGCCTTGCGCCACAACGCTCTGCCCGGAATTCGCAAGCCCGGGATTACACGGTAATTTGATCGGGATCAACCGTCCGCAACATTTCTCGCGCGTGCGAACGCGCGCGTTATACTCCGTTGAATTCGCGTTGCCCGATTCATCGGATCGTTGAATCGGCGCAGATGTCACCAGTGAACGTTTGATTTACCGGTATATCTGGCCGCGATTACCGATAATCGGCGTCCATTTTCTGCGCCGGGCGGCAGAAGGCGTCGAAATGGCCGCGTCACGGATCGCCGCCCGCACGTCATACGAACAATCGCATCGGCCCGCCTCCCGGCGGCAATGCCCACCGATCCACGGGACCATGGCAGAAACCGACTACGCAATGCCCAGCGAATCCGGCCTGACGAGCCGTGTCGCCGCTCATCTGCGCCGGTTCCTGCTGCCGCACCTGATCTTCTATACCGGGCTGCTGATCGTGCTGGTCCTGCTGCTCCTGTGCGGGATCGTGCTGTACGAGGGCCGCATCGACGCGCGCGACCGCTCGGCCGCGATGCAGCAGAATCTCGCGCTGATGGCGTCGTGGGATATCGAGCGCAACATCGAGATCTATTCACTGTCACTGCAGGCCGTCGTGGAAGGCGAGAACGACCCCGACGTCGTCAAGTTGCCGATGCCGCTGCGCCGCCAGGTGCTGTTCGACCGTGCGACGACCGCCAAGTACCTCGGCGGCATCTACGTGCTCGACGCGAAGGGCGACATCGCGGTCGATGGCAAGAGCGACGTGCCGCGCACGGCCAACTTCGGCAACGAACCGTACTTCACCGTGCACCGCGACCACCCCGACGCCGGCCTGTACGTCAGCCCCCCGTATCACTCGCGGCTGCGCGGCGGCTCGCCGAGCATCGCACTCAGCCGGCGGATCACGAAGCCCGACGGTTCGTTCGGCGGCGTCGCCGTCATGTCGATCCGGCTCGAATATTTCCAGAACCTGTTCTCGCGCCTGTCGCTTGGCGATCGCGGCTCGATCGCGCTGATCAACACGGACGGCAAGATGCTCGCGCGCGAGCCGTACGACCCGAAGATCGTCGGCCGCGACATCAGCCACGCCAGCACGTTCCGGCATTTCATGACCGCCAGCGAAGGCAGCTTCGCCGATACCGCGTCGATCGACGGCGTGCGACGCCTGTACGTGTTCCGGCACCTCGATCACCTGCCGCTCATCGTCATGGTCGCGCGCTCGGAAGCGGACACCTACGCCGCGTGGTACGACCGTGCGATTCCGATCGGCTCCGCGATGGTCGCGCTCGCGATCGGCTTCGTCGGCCTGTCGCTGCTGCTCGACGTGCAGCTGCGCAAGCGCCACCGCGCGGAAACCGAGCTGCAGGCGCTCGCGCGCACCGACGGCCTCACGGGTCTCGACAACCGCCGGATGCTCGACGTCACGCTCGCGCGCGAATGGCGCCGCGCCGCGCGCTCGCAGCATGCGCTGTCGCTGCTGTTCATCGACGTCGATTACTTCAAGCGCTACAACGACACGCAGGGCCACCAGGCCGGCGACGACGCGCTCGCCGCGGTCGGCCACTGCATCGCCGGCTGCCTGCGCCGCCCGGCCGATTACGCGGCGCGCTACGGCGGCGAGGAGTTCGTCGTGGTGCTGCCCGACATCGACACGGACGGCGCGGCGACGATCGCCGAGACGATCCGCACCGGCGTCCTCGATCTCGGCATCCGGCACGACGCCGGCGCCTCCGGCCGCCTGACGGTGAGCATCGGCGTGACGACCAGCTATCCCGAACGCGACGACGACATGCAGGCCGCGCTGAAGCTCGCCGACGACGCGCTGTATCGCGCAAAGGAAGGCGGGCGCAACCGCATCGTCGTGCACGCGGCCGCCTCCGGCGGCCTCGCGGCGCGGCAGGCCTGAACGGGCCGGGATCCACGGCACGCCGCCGAGCGAAGGCAGGGCGGCCACCGGCCGCTGTCGCCGCCCGTGCACAAAATCGCCGACAATGTCGCCTCGACACACCGCCGCACGCCGCCGCACGGCTGACGCGCCCGGCCGGTCCGCGCCGGTGCGCGGCCGCTTCGCACCACCATGAGACTCAAGGCAAAGATCTTCCTCCTGGCCATCGTGCCGTTCCTGCTCGCGATCGCCGGCATCGGCTTCGGCGTGCGCCAGCAGGCGACGTCCCTCGCGCGCACGCAGCACGCGACGATCCAGGCCGCGTACCTGTCGAGCAAGGAAGTCGAGCTGAAGCACTACGTCGAGCTCGCGACGAGCGCGATCATGCCGCTCTACGACGCGAGCGGCCGCAACGCGCGCGACGACGCGCTACTGCGCATGCAGGCGCTCGCGATGCTGCAGAAGATGGATTTCGGCCCCGACGGCTATTTCTTCGTATACGACCTGCACGGCAATTCGCTGATGCATCCGCGCGAGCCCGAGCGGGTCGGCCACAACTACTGGTCGATGCGCGACCCGCAGGGCGCGCTGACGATCCAGAAGCTGATCGGCGCGGCGTCGAGCGGCGGCGGCTACGTGCGCTACGCATGGCAGCGGCCGTCGACGGGCCGCGTCGCGCCGAAGCTCGGCTACGTCGTCGCGCTCGAGCGCTGGGGCTGGATGGTCGGCACCGGCATCTATCTCGACGACGTCGACACCGCGCTGCAGCGCATCGACGCGCGCGCTTCCGCGAACATCGAGCGCACGATGAGCTGGCTCACCACGATCGCGCTCACCGGCGCGGCGGCGATCGCCGTGTGCGCGCTGGTGCTGAACGTCAGCGAGTCGCGCAGCGCCGACGCGAAGCTCAAGCTGCTCGCGCAGCGTGTAGTCGAATCGCAGGAGCAGGAGCGGGCACGGCTGTCGCGCGAGTTGCATGACGGGATCAGCCAGATGATGGTGTCCGCGAAGCTGATGCTCGAATCCGCGCTCGCACGTTTCGAACGCGGCTCGGCGCGCGTGCCCGAGGCCGAGCAGGCGCTGGCTTCAGGCGTCGGGCGGCTCGGCGACACGCTGCGCGAAGTGCGCCGCATCTCGCATGCGCTGCGTCCGTCCATGCTCGACGACCTCGGCCTCGCAGCCGCGCTCGAACAGCTTGTCCGCGAACTCGGCGCCGAAAGCGGCATCGACATCGGCTACACGCAGGTTGCGCACAGCGGCGCCCGGCCGCTGCCCGAAGCCGTCAACACCGCGCTGTTCCGGATCGCCCAGGAAGCGCTCAGCAACATCGTGCATCATGCGCAGGCGTCGCGCGCGGCCGTCACGCTCGACGTCGGCGCGCAATCCGTCGTGCTGACCATCGCCGACAACGGCTGCGGCTTCGACGCCGAACGCTCGCAGGCCGACGCGCGCCGCGGCATCGGCCTGCGCAACATGCGCGAGCGCCTCGATGCGCTCGGCGGCATGCTGACGATCTCGTCGCAGGTCGGCCACACGATCGTCGCCGCGCGCGTGCCGCTGCCCGGCGCCGCATCATGATGCGCCCCATCACAGGAGACCTTTCACGCATGAGCGCCCCCGACACCGCCCGGCCCGCCGCCCGACTGCTGCTCGTCGACGATCACCCGCTCGTGCGCGACGGCCTGCGGATGCGGCTCGAAGCGGCCGACCTGTCCGTGGTCGGCGAAGCCGGCAATGCCGACGAGGCGCTCGCGCTCGCCGCGTCGCTCGAACCCGATCTCGCGCTGATGGACGTCGGCATGAACGGGATGAACGGCATCACGCTCGCGGGCGTCTTCCACGAGCGCTTTCCAGGCATCCGCGTGCTGATGCTGTCGATGCACGACAACATCGAATACGTGACGCAGGCCGTGCGTGCCGGCGCGAGCGGCTACCTGCTGAAGGATTCGCCCGCGAGCGAGATCGTGCGCGCGATCGGCACGGTGCTGGCCGGCCAGACGTTTTTCAGCGAAGGGCTCGCCGCGCGGATGATCCACGCGAGCGCGACCGCATCGCCGCTCGACCGGCTCACGCCGCGCGAACGCGACATCCTCGACGCGCTGGCGGAAGGGCTGTCGAGCAAGCAGATCGCGCAGCAGACGGGGCTGTCGGTGCGCACGGTCGAGACGCACCGGCTCAACCTGAAGCGCAAGCTGGAGATCGAAGGGCAGGCCGAGCTGATCAAGTTCGCGGTGGAGCATCGGCGCAGGTAGGACGCCATCCCGGTTGCGCACGTCACGCGCAAGTCAGCTTCCAATTTCAGAGTTGTCCAATCGGCTCCACCCCGAAGGCGACGGAATCCTTGCGCTTGCCGGAACGCGCGTCGTGCTCGCATTTCGCATGACGTCTGCATGACCGGCACATACCGCGTGCCCGCGCCGAAGCCGGCGCCCGAGAGCTAATGCCGTTCAGTCAAACTGAACAGCATTTTTTGCTGGTGGTATCGCGAAGTGACAATTGTTCATCTTACGAATCGTTGACGCCGGTAGGATTCGCTTCGTCCAAGTGTAACCGGGCCGAAAACACAATATCCGGCCGCGTGATGCCTTATCGGGTTGCCGTTGGATGTCGCGTCGCGCTATCGAACGGATATCGCGTCGGCGTCGTATCTCCTTCAGATCGCTTCTTTCAGAAACCAGAAACCATGCAAACCAAACTCATTACCGCCGTGTTGTTCGTGGCTGCAGCCACTGCGTCGCAAATCGCATCCGCAGCCGACGGCACGATCACGTTCAACGGCACCGTGCTCGCGCAAACCTGCACGATCAACGGCAACGGCAGCGGCTCGAACAACTTCAATGTCCCGCTGCAATCGGTGTCGACCAGCGCGCTGGCCGCCGCAGGCCAGTACGCCAACCGCACGCCCTTCAACATCTCGCTGACGGCCTGCACGCCGGCATCGGGCACCGTCCACGCCTACTTCGAGCCGGGTCCGACGGTCGACACCGCCACCGGCAACCTGGTCCTGGCCGCAGGCGGCGCGACCAACGTCGAGATCCAGCTGCTGAACGGCGACGGCAGCTATTCGCCGATCAAGATCGGTGCGGCCGACGCCTCGCAAAACTCGAAGACGGTCGCAATCAGCGCGGCCGGCGCCGCCACGCTGAACTACTACGCGCAGTACCTCGCGACCGGCGCTGCAACAGCGGGCGCGGCGACGTCGAGCGTGATGTACTCGCTCGTTTATCAGTAATCAATCATTTAGTTATACATAGCAGATGGGTGGGGCGGCACAGCGTCGCTCCCCCCTTGTGCTCGCTACCGGCATCGATCCCTATCATGAAGCTTCGAAAAACACTCCGGCGCGCGATCGCCACCGCGTGCGTCGCATGGCTCGGCTACCTGGCGACACCTGCCATCGCATCGGTGGTGATCGGCGGCACGCGCGTGATCTATGGCGCGAGCGAGTCCGAGGTCACGCTCAAGCTGTCGAACGCCGGCCAAGCGCCTGCGCTCGTGCAGTCGTGGGTCGATGCAGGTGACGTGCGCAGCGCGCCGTCCACGATCAAGGTGCCCTTCACCGTCACGCCGCCGATCGCGCGGATCGATCCGTCCAAGTCGCAGACGCTGCGCATCGTCTATACCGGCGAGCCCATGCCGCAGGATCGCGAGTCGGTGTTCTGGCTCAACGTGCTTGAGGTCCCCCCCAAACCGGGCGCGGCCGACGCGGACATGAACCATATCCAGCTCGCGTTCCGTTCGCGCATCAAGCTGTTCTATCGTCCGGAAAAACTCAAGGGTTCATCGGCCGATGCACCGGCGCAGCTCACCTGGCGGCTCACGCAGGCCGACGGAAAACCGGCCATCGAGGCGCACAACCCGACGCCGTTCCATGTGTCGTTGACCCTGATCAGCGTGCAGTCGGGCGAACGCAGCGCGATCTTCGACGATGGCGGCATGGTCGGGCCGGGCGAGACGCGCGCCTTCCCGCTGAAGGGCGACGTGCCCGGCGCGGCCGGCGCCACCGTGCGTTACACGGCGCTGAACGACTACGGCGGCTCGGTCAGCGGCGAGACGCCATTGCGGTCCGGCCCCGCGGCGCCATCGCGATGATGCGCGGCTGACCCCCTTCCATTGCGCGAGGCGCGGGTAGCGCGCCACGTCCTTTCCACGGCAAGACCCAGCATGCCCGCCCCGGGCAGGGCGCAGGCTTGCTCACGCTCGGGTGCCTATCGTGATCCAACGTCTTTCCAGTTTTCCGCCATTCATGCGCTGGCGCCCGCGCCCGTGCTTCCTGCTCGCGCTGTCGATGTTCGCATCGACCGGCACGATGGCGGAGACCACCGGCGCCACGCAAGTGGCGGAAGTCCAGTTCGACGACCTGTTCCTGCAGCGCCCGGGCGGCGCGCGGGTGGACGTCAGTCGCTTCGCAAAGGGCAATGTGGCGGCGCCGGGTTCGTATCGCGCCGACCTGTACGTCAATACGAACTGGATCGGCCGCGCCGAAATCACGCTGCGCCAGGTGGGCGACAGCCGGAACAACGTCCAGCCCTGCTTCGATCGCGAGCTGTTGCAGCAGGTCGGGGTGGATCTCGCGAAGCTGTCGCCCGAAGCGACGCAGAGGTTGACGGACTCGAACCATGCCTGCGCGACGATCGGCATGCTGGTGCCGGACGCCGTCGCCACCTTCGACAATGGCGAGCAGCGGCTCGACGTCAGCATCCCGCAGGCCTCGCTGAGCCGCGCGGCGCGCGGCTACGTGGATCCGCGCTACTGGGACGAAGGTGTGCCGGCCGCGCTGCTGTCGTACAACGGCAACCTCTACCGCGCCGACAACCAGGGCGCCTCGTCGACCCAGGCCTACCTGGGCCTGACCGCCGGCCTGAACGCCGGGCCCTGGCGCTTCCGCCACAACGGCAACACCACCTACGACACGCACGGCGGCACGCATTACCAAAGCGTGCAGACCAGCCTGCAGCGTTCGATCGCGCGCCTGAAGGCGCAGCTCGTGATCGGCGACGCGTTCACCGACGGCACGATGTTCGACAGCGTGGGCTTTCGCGGCGTGCGGATCGCCAGCGACGAGCGCATGTATCCGGAATCGCAACGCGGCTATGCGCCGACCATCCACGGCATCGCCAACAGCAATGCGCTGGTGCAGGTGCGCCAGAACGGCAACATCATCTACAGCGCCAACGTCGCGACCGGCCCATTCGAGATCGACGATCTCTACGCGACCGGTTATGGCGGCGACCTCGACGTCATCGTGACCGAAGCCGATGGCAGCATCCATACCTTCAAGGTGCCGTACGCGTCGGCCGTCAGTTCGCTGCGGCCCGGCATCACGCGTTTCAGCGTGACGGCCGGCCAGTACCGCAGCCCGCTGCTGTCGAGCAAGCCGGCGCTGTTCCAGGCGACCGTGCAGCACGGTTTCACCAACCTGATCACCGGCTACGGCGGCATGACCGCCGCGCCCGGCTACCTGGCAGGCCTGGTCGGCGCCGCACTCAACACCGGGCTGGGCTCGTTCGCGTTCGACATCACGCAGGCCAACACCGATCTGCCCGGCATGGGCACGCGCCACGGCCAGAGCATGAAGCTCTCGTACAGCAAGCTGATCAGTCCGACCAATACCAACATCGCGGTGGCCGCCTACCGCTATTCGAGCAGCGGCTACCTGGGCCTGCAGGACGCCATGCAGTTGCGCGGCCAGCAGACGGGCGGCGTGAACGGCCTGCTGTCCGGCGGCGTACGTCGCGGTCAGTTCCAGGTCATGCTGAACCAGGGCCTGCCGGAAGGCTGGGGCTCGCTCTACCTGTCGGGCTCGACCGTCAACTACTGGAATCGCGGCGGCAACGACACGCAGTTCCAGGCTGGCTACAACAACAATTTCCGGCGCATCAACTACGGCGTGTCGGCCGCGCGCCAATTCGACGCGACGCAAAACCGCTGGGACAACCGGTTCATGCTGAACGTGTCGATTCCGCTGAACCTCGGCTCGCGCACGTTGTACTCGTCGACCAGCCTTCAGCACGACAGCCGTGGCACGACCCTGGTCCAGCAGTCGCTGACGGGTTCGCTCGGCGTCGACAACGCGCTCAGCTACGGCGTGAACGTCGGCCGTACCAGCGGCGGCGGCGCCGGGGCGACCGTCAACATGGGCGGCAATGTGTCCTACATGTCGCCGTATGCAACCTTCTCGGGCAATGCATCGAAGGGCACCGGCTTTACGCAGTATGGCGGCGGCATCTCGGGCGGCATGGTGGCCTATGCCGGCGGTCTGGCCTTTGCGCCGGCCATGGGCGAGACGATGGCGATCGTCGAGGCCAAGGACGCGAACGGCGCACGCGTGACGGCCGGCAGCGGCCTGCGCATCGATTCGTTCGGTCATGCGCTGGTGCCGAGCCTGACACCGTTCTCGACCAACGAAGTGGAGATCGATCCGAAGGGCGTGCCGATGAGCGTCGAGCTGAAATCCAGCGCGCAGCACGTCGCGCCGACCGCGGGCGCGGTGGTGCGGCTGAAGTACGAAACCGAGGGCGGCGGGCGCGCGGTGATCATGCGCGCGCGCATGAGCGATGGCGAGCCGGTTCCGTTCGGCGCGGAGGTGAGCGATGCAACGGGGCAGAGCGTCGGCACCGTGGCGCAGGATGGCCGCATCGTGCTGCGCGGCTTGAAAGCGGATACCGGCACGCTGAAGGTGAAGTGGGGCGATACGGATGACGAAATCTGTTCGCTTTCCTACACGTTACCGGCGGCAAGCAAGACGAACAGGCAACGCTGGATCGATGCGGAGGCGGTATGCACGCAATGAGCGAAGCGGATGCGATGAACCTGGGAAAGAAGATGAACGAGAACGAAAAGCCGGCCGCAACGCGCAGGCAAACCAAAGCGGCGCACGGCGTGACCCGTCTGGCATTCTGGCTGCTGACGCTGCTGGCACTGATGCTCGGCTTGGGTACCCGTCCCGTGTTCGCCGCGGGAACCATCAGTTGCTCGGGAACGGCGCAGACGGTGACGCTGTCGATGCCGGCCTCGGTGACGATTCCGCGCGATGCAACGGTCGGCACCCTGCTAACCGGCTGGTTCAGTACCTCGAACGT
Organism: Burkholderia sp. AU30280; assembly: GCF_020420125.1. Classification (NCBI taxonomy): domain Bacteria; kingdom Pseudomonadati; phylum Pseudomonadota; class Betaproteobacteria; order Burkholderiales; family Burkholderiaceae; genus Burkholderia; species Burkholderia sp. AU30280. The sequence continues at coordinate 59,653 of NZ_JAIZRY010000005.1, read as the reverse complement.
TCCCAACTACTACACGTGCACGGTATCGGGTGTGGTTGTCGCCGGCATGGTCTTTGAACCGCAGTCGCTGACCAAGGCCGGCATGACCGTGGCCTCGTCGAATGGTGGAACCTATACGGTCTGGAAGACCAATGTGCCTGGCGTCGGTGTCGCGATCGGCGTGACGACGTACGCGAACCAATGCGGAACTCAGGCCTGGATCGATCTTTCCAGCTCGACTTCTTCGCAGATCCCGCTCCCATGGGCAGGCTGGGTCTGCAACACGAGCGGCACGGTTACTTCGATCACCAACGGCGGCCAGATCCAGGCGGCGCTGGTCAAGACCGGCCCCATCACGGCAGGCACGGTGACGGGCGGCGTGATGATCGTGGGAGCGTCAGCAACGGGCACCGGCGGTAGCGCCCCATATACGGTCGCCGCCTCGCCCCTCGTGTCGTTCTCGCTCACCCCGACCATCGTGAACGTCTCGGCGTGCACCACGCCGAACGTGACGGTCAACATGGGTTCTCCCCTGCAGTCGGAATTCACGGGCATCGGCTCGACCAACAAGCAGGCCGTCTCGCTCAACGTGGCGGTCAACGCCTGCCCGACCGGCCTGAACGCGATCCAGTATCAGTTCATCCCGGTCAATGCCGTGCTCGACGCCACCAACGGCGTGCTCGCGCTGTCGAGCGGTTCGACGGCCACCGGCATCGGCCTGCAACTGAAGGACGGCAACGGCAATGCGCTGAAATACAACACGCAGTACACGCTGACGAACTACAGCAGTACGACAGGCGGCTCCTACACGATCCCGCTCACGGCCCGGTACTACCAGACGGCCGCCAGCGTGACGCCCGGCAGCGCGAACGCGGTGCTGACCTTCACCATGACGTATCAGTAGGCCGCCCACAGCGGGCCTTGAAGTGTGCGGAGGCGGCCTGGACTTGCGCGCGCACGCCCGGACACGCGGTCACGCCGGCCGTTCGACTGCTCTCCGGGCACCCTGGGTAAAAGACAAAGGCGCCCGAGGGCGCCCTTCGTACTTCCGGATTCGGGACCGCGCAGCGCGCCGTCAGTTCGTCCGCGAATTGTGCTTCTGCAGATACGCGATCAGGCCGTCGATCCCGCCCGACGCGAGCTGGCTCTTGAACTGGCCCTGGTAGACCTGGATCAGCCACGCGCCCGACATGTCGATGTCGTAGATCTTCCAGTCGTTGCCGACCTTGCCGAGACGATAGCCGACCGACTGGCTGTCGCCCGGCGTCGTGACCGTCGACTGCACGAGCGCGTCGGCGCCCGACGCGCCGCCGGCCTTGAACGAGAACTTCGCGTCCTGGCTGCCGAGCTGCGCGAGCGACGCGGCGTAGGTGCGCGTCATCAGCAGCTTGAACTGCTTGTACAGCTCCTGTTGCTGTTGCGGCGTGGCCTGCTTCCATGCGTCACCGACCGCGATGCGGGTCGTGCGCTCGAAGTTGGTTGCGGGCAGGAAGCGCTGCTCGACGACCGCCGAGACCTTCGCCATGTCACCGCCGCGTGCGGCCGGGTCGGCCTTCATCGCGTTGACGGTGCCCTCGACCGCATTGCGGACGATATCGACCGGCGCGCTCTGCGCGAAAGCGGAAACCGACACGGCGGCCGCCGCGACGAAAGCAAACAGATGACGTTTCATACGGATATCGCTCGATGAGAAAAACGACCGGTTGATTGCACCGGCCGGTGGCGCAAAGTATACCGGGCCTGACGCCCGGTTGCCGCGCCGTGACCGACTGTTACCTTTCAGCTTCGTTTGTCACAGGTGCGCGCGGCGGCTCGGCGAGGCAGCGAAGCGCCGATTATGTAAACATCCCCTTACAAAACAGCCGGCCACCGGTATCGATTCCGCCACCGCGAACAAATCTCCTTCCCGCCCCCAAACCCGCAACGTCACGTCCTTCGCCACGCCGCGCCGGTATACTTGGCTACTTTGCCCTTGCCAGCCGCTCCCCACCGCCACATGGTGACATCTCTCATCGTCCGACTCGTTGCATGGTCGGTGCGCCGCCCCGTCTGGGTCGTCGTCCTGTCGCTCGTCATCGCCGCGCTCAGCGGCGTCTATGTCGCGCAGCATTTCAAGATCAACACCGACATCAGCAAGCTCGTCGATGCGGAACCGCAATTTGCCGCGCTCGGCCAGGCCGTCGATCAAGCGTTTCCGCAACGCAACGGCACGATCCTCGCGGTCGTCGAGGCGCCTGCGCCCGAATTCGCGAATGCCGCCGCGCATGCGCTGACCGAAGCGCTGCGGAAGGATGCCGAAGCCGGCCGCATCGGCCAGGTCGCCGAGCCCGGCGGCGGGGCGTTCTTCGAGCACAACGGGCTGCTGTTCCTGTCGCCGCAGGAAGTCGCCGATACGACCTCGCAGCTCGCAAGTGCGCGCCCGCTCGTCAACGAACTCGCGAAGAACCCGAGCCTGACCGGGCTCGCCACGACGCTCTCCACCACGCTCGGCCAGCCGCTGCTGACCGGCCAGGTGAAACTGCCCGCGATGGCGAAGCTGCTCGCACGCAGCGCCGCGACGGTCGACGACGTGCTGGCCGGCAAGCCGGCCGCGTTCTCGTGGCGTGCGCTGGTCGACAACGATGCCGCGCGGCAGCCCGCGCGCGCGTTCGTCACCGTGCAGCCCGTGGTCAACTACGGCGCACTGAAGGCCGGCGCGGAAACCAGCCAGGTGATCCGCGACGCGGCCCGTTCGCTCGACCTCGAGAAGCGCTTCGGCGCGGCCGTGCGCCTGACCGGCGAACAGCCGCTCGCCGACGACGAATTCGCGTCGGTCGAAGACGGTGCGGCGCTCAACGGCGTCTTCACGCTGCTCGCCGTGCTCGTGATCCTGTGGCTCGCGCTGCGCTCGAAGCGGATGATCGGCTCGGTGCTCGTCACGCTGTTCGTCGGCCTCGTCGTGACCGCCGCGCTCGGCCTCGCGATGGTCGGGTCGCTGAACATGATCTCGGTCGCGTTCATGGTGCTGTTCGTCGGCCTCGGCGTCGACTTCTCGATCCAGTACGGCGTGAAGTACCGCGAGGAACGCTTCCGCGACCCGCGCATCGACCACGCGCTGATCGGCGCCGCGCACTCGATGGGCATGCCGCTCGCGCTGGCCACCGCGGCCGTCGCGGCGAGCTTCTTCTCGTTCATCCCCACCGCCTATCGCGGCGTGTCCGAGCTCGGCCTGATCGCGGGCGTCGGGATGTTCGTCGCACTGCTCACCACGCTCACGCTGCTGCCCGCGCTGCTGCGCCTGTTCGCGCCGCCGGGCGAATCGAAGACGCCGGGCTTCCCGTGGCTCGCGCCGGTCGACGATTACCTCGATCGCCATCGCAAGCCGATCCTCATCGGCACGCTCGTGGTCGTGATCGGCGCGCTGCCGCTGCTCGCGTTCCTGCGCTTCGACTTCAACCCGCTGCACCTGAAGGACCCGAACAGCGAATCGATGGCGACGCTGCTCGCACTGAAGGATTCGCCGGAAGCCGCCGTCAACGACGTCACGCTGCTCGCGCCGTCGCTCGCGGATGCCGACGCGGCCGCGAAGCGCCTCGACGCACTGCCCGAAGTCGGCCGCACGACCACGCTGTCGACCTTCATCCCCGCCGACCAGCCGGCCAAGCGCGCGGCGATCGCCGCTGCCGCGAGCGACCTGCTGCCCGCGCTGACGCAGCCGCCCGCGCCGCCCGCAACCGATGCACAGCGCGTCGCCGCGCTCAAGCGCGTGTCGGACCTGCTGAGCTACGCGGCCGAAGATCACCCGGGCCCGGGCGCGGCCGCCGCGCAGCACCTGTCGGCGTCGCTCGCGAAGCTCGCCGCCGCGGACGCCGCGACGCGCGACCGCGCCGAGCGCGCGTTCTCCGATACGCTGCGCATCGCGCTCAACCAGCTCGCGTCGCTGCTGCAGCCGCAGGACATCACGCGCGAATCGCTGCCGCCGCAGCTCGTGCGCGACTGGGTCGCGCCGGACGGCCACGCGCTCGTGCAGATCTCGCCGAAGGTGCCGAAGGGCGTCGACCCGAACGACGACACGATGCTGCGCCGCTTCGCGAAAGCCGTGAAGGCCGCGGAGCCGGGCACGACCGGCGGGCCGATCTCGATCCTGCATTCGGCCGACACGATCATCAACGCGTTCCTGCATGCGGCGCTGTGGTCGATCATCTCGATCACGATCCTGCTGTGGGTCACGCTGCGCCGCTTCGGCGACGTGCTGCGCACGCTGGTGCCGCTGCTCGTGTCGGGCGTCGTGACGCTCGAGATGTGCGTCGTGCTCGGCATGCCGCTCAACTTCGCGAACATCATCGCGCTGCCGCTGATGCTCGGTGTCGGCGTCGCGTTCAAGGTGTATTTCGTGATGGCGTGGCGCGCGGGGCAAACCGGCCTGCTGCATTCGAGCCTCACGCATGCCGTCCTGTTCAGCGCCGCGACGACCGCGACCGCATTCGGCAGCCTGTGGCTGTCGCACCACCCGGGCACGTCGAGCATGGGCAAGCTACTCGCGCTGGCCCTGACCTGCACGCTGATCGGCGCCGTGGTGTTCCAGCCCGTCCTGATGGGCAAACCGCGCGTCAAACGCGCCAAGAACCAATCGCAAGGAATCAATGAATAAGGTGCGAATCATTGCGGCGACCGTTGCCGCCGGCGCGGTGCTGTCCGGCTGCGCGACGGGACCGAACCGCAACCCCAATGACCCGCTCGAGCCGATGAACCGGGCGATGTACAAGTTCAACGACACCGTCGACACGAACATCGCCCAGCCGATCGCGAAGGGGTACCAGAAGGTCACGCCGACGCCCGTGCGCACCGCGATCAGCAACTTCTTCTCGAACCTCGGCGATCTCGGCAACATCGCGAACAACCTGCTGCAGCTCCGCATCACCGATGCGACCGAGGACCTGATGCGCGTGGCGATGAACTCGGTGTTCGGCGTCGCCGGCCTGATCGACATCGCGACGCCGGCCGGGCTGCCGAAGCATCACCAGGACTTCGGCCTGACGATGGCGCGCTGGGGCGTGCCGTCGGGCCCGTATCTCGTGCTGCCCGTGTTCGGGCCGAGCACGATCCGCGACGGCGTCGGCCGCGCGGTGGACGTGCGCTTCAACCTGCTGAACTACATCGAACCGGCCGCACGCAACCCGATGTACATCGCGCAGTTCATCAGCGCGCGTTCGGACCTGCTCGGTGCGACCGACCTGCTGAAGCAGGCCGCGCTCGATCCGTATTCGTTCGTGCGCGACGCGTACCTGCAGCAGCGCAAGTCGCTGACGTATCGCAGCCAGTCGTCGTCGGGCACGCTGCCGACTTACAACGAACCGGGTGAATCGGGCAGCGCACCCGCATCGGCACCGGCCGCGCCGGGGTTGCCGAACTACGAGGATCCGGGCGAGTCGGGCGGGGCATCGGGCACCACGCCGAACAACGCGCCGGCCGCGCCGGGGTTGCCGCAGTACGACGATCCGGGTGCGGACAAGACGATGCCGGCGAGTGCGCCGGCTGCCGCGCCTGCCGTGGCATCGGCGGCCGCACCGGCGACGCCTGCAAGCACGCCGGCCGCGCAGTAACGTCGGCCGCCTCAAATCTACTCTCTCAAAACCCGCTCTTGCGAACTACCGGCAACGCGCCCCGGGGCAATCCCGGCGGCGGGCCGCTATCCGGCTGGTTAAGCACCACCATCGTGCTCGGACATCGGAGCGTCTTCAGCACATCGCTTGTCAGCGGGTTCGCAACACTTCTCGCGCTCGTGATATCGAGTGCTGCTTCTCGATCGTCAAAAAGGTCATGCCGGGCGGGATCGCGTATGTCGGCGCGGGAAATCCGGTTGCAGGAAAACTGACCGGCGGTGGAAGAGCGGAGGCGTCGCATGAGTTGTGTGCGGCGCGTCCTGATCGTTATGGCAAGACGATATGCTTTATCCAGAACGGCGCCAAATAACCGATACATGTTCCGCTCAATATTGCGAGCAAATAACCTTCCGCGCCAGACTCCAGCATCAGGGCCACAAGCAAACTCCCTGCGACCGAACAGGAAATTTGCCAGAGAGTCGGATACCGAAATGCGCTCGGTTCCAGTTCCGGTACTGCTATGGCACCGAACAAGGCACCCATGACGCCAAGAACAGCAATTGTGGCCATCGAATACCCCACCGATATTCCTCCAAACACAACAAATACAACAGAGGAAACACCAACAATGGCAGCAATCGTTTTGATATGACTGACTTTTCGCCGGATCATCGATTACCTTTGGCTTGCCAACGAAGCTGTTGTTGAAGCCATCGCAGCGCGCTCCCCTTTCTGAACGACCGGAATCGAACCGCGCGGCAGCCCCACCGGAGGGCCACTGTCCGGTAGATTGAACATAGGCATCGTGCTCGGACAGCGGAACGTCTTCAGCACATCGCTTGTCAGCGGATTCGCGACACTTCCGTCGCTCGTAATGTCGAGTGCTGCTTCTCGGCCGTCAAAACTGAACGCGACTCGCATGCGGCCCGGTGTGGCCGCCTCGACCACACGACCTTTCCGGAGCAACCGCATCAGCGCCCACGGCCCGTCCGTTGCGATCGTCGAAGTGTCCGGACGAACGCGCGGGCTCGCAGTGATCTGAGCATGGACACCACCACGCGGTCCCGGCCATGTGACCGTGAAAGGCGCAACCGGGCCATGTCGGTAGAGCGTCATCTGTCCGTCGATGTCGAGCGACAGGCTCATGATCGTCGGGTCGAGTTCAGGAATTCGGATGTCGGCCTTCCAGCTCGGCTGCTGACGATCAGGATCGTTGAAGAAAATGTCGCGGATCGCCTTCGCGTGCTCGAATGGCTCGAGGTCCGGCCCCTGCACGGGTTCGGTCGCGCCCGGCAGCGTCCGATAGCGCCACGGCTTCGCGGCCGTGTCGACGAACGGTGCAAGTGTTTTCGTGAAGAAGTCATCGATCACGCCACCCTGCGCAAACACCCGAGTGAAATCGTCAATGCTGACGTCGCGCTTGCTATCGGGCGAAAACGGATAGTTTCCCTCGATCGTCATTCGACAGGCGTCTCCGACTGCCGCCTGCATCTGCCGCGACAGTAGCTGGCCGATACCCTGATTCACGCCACGTGAACCGTCGACAGCGAGTTGACGCAAGACTGCCCGGAACGGCGCAGGCATCGTGTCAGCCGTCATCTTGAGCTTTGCAGCATTCTCGCTTTCCGGCGGCATGCTGTTGTTCAACAGCGCATTGTCGGAAATCGTGAGCGTTTTGTGGTAGTCGTTCAACAAATCGGTGACGCCATCCAGACCGGTTTTGTCCGCCGGAGTCCTGGACAACCGCGTATCCGACAGCGCATCGGCATGACCCGTCACCACTTCACGCAGCGCCGCGAAATGGTTATCGACCAATTCGCGTTCAATCTGCTCCGACGCACGAGGCCCCAGTATCTTCTCGGCTTTTTGGTTGACCGCGTCAGTCGCCTTTTCCAGAAAGGAGCCATCTGATCTCTCCATCGACTGCGTCAACGTCGTTTCATTGACCGCCGCCCGCACAAGACGAATCAGCGGTGAATCAGGTGCAGCGAAAGTCCGTAGCACCTTCAAGTTAAAGGCAAGACTCGTTCCGCTCACGACACGAATGTCGTCAAGAAACGCATCCCATTGTTGGGCATACTCCGTCAGGTACTGACGTCTGATTGCCATCGACAACGCGTCCTCACCTCGACTCGATACGTTCAACGCGCTAGCCGAATTTTCTGGGGAACTACCCAACGTCCGACGCCCCATTACCCAAGCATCATCGTCACTTGCCTTTTGAAGAAACTCCGGCAAGCGTTTGTCGAACATCGCCCGATACCCCTCCAGCGTAAAGAGTCCTGGCACGCCGATGGACAGCGGCACCCCGCTGGCTCGCGTAAATATCATGCCTGCCTGTGGCCCAACCACGCGCAGCAGCGAAAACTCGTCGGGCGCGTCTTTCAACATCGCCGCTTTCGCGCGCTGGTAAAGACGATCGGTTGGATTGCTGCCATCGAGAAATGCACGCGCCTGCTGGATCAGTCCTTCGTTACGGGACAGTGGCGACTGCACGACATGTCCTTCAGAAAGCATCCGCTGCACATGACCGATCATGGCAGCACGCCCACCGAACATCGCTGCACTGTCGTGACGTGCCCAATCCTCCAGTACCCACGTCTTGACGTCATTCGGGGTGAGCCTTGCCCTGTCATAGAGCATCAAGTACACGCGCAATGCATCGTAAGCGGATTTGGCATCACCACTCGCCACAGCATCTTTGATCACGTCCTCCATCCGGTAGACGATTTGCGGCAACACAACCTGCTCCGACAGAGACTCGTACACGTGACGACAGTCGGATTCGATCATATCGAGGCGGTCCGATCCGAAACGAAACGCGATATCGGGATCGGCGACGAGACGTGTCGTGTCGCGCAACAATTCGTTTGCACTGTCCAACACCATCGGCACACGCTCAGGACTAGCGGCAAGGTCACTTCGTGCAAGCAAACCAGTCAATGAGCGTGCCTTTTGTCCCAGCGTGGTCAGGGATGTCCGTTCCGCAACGAAGCTATTCCAAAGATTCGCGCTCAACCCCACGCCGATCAGCCACACGAGCGAGTGTCCCAGCCACCGCTGCAATCTCGCACGATGCTCCCGGTTCCGGTTCGGGCATGCGAGATGTCCCTCGCGAAATACGATCGCAAACAACAGATCGCGCAGGAAGTAGCTGGTTTCGCTAGACTCCCGTCGCCGGGTATTCGACTGCGCACCGGCTGCGCCGATCATGCGTTGCAACAGCGTTTGACGATCCGCGACGATCTGCCGGCCGGTCTGACTTGCGCTCGTCAGATAAACACCTCGGAACATTGCATATGGTACCGCCCGTGCACCGTTATCGCCCCTGGCGAACACTTGTCCGATCAGGTCGACCAACGGGTTCCTGAGTGCCGAAAACGCTTCTGGCAGCATCGCCAGACGGCGACGACGGGCCACATCGGTTTCGTTGCGAAGCAGGCCACTTACGCCGTCGGCAAGACACGTGGCCAGCAGGTTCAGTTCTGCCCTGATCGCCTCGTCCGTCCACGCCTCCGAGTCGGGCCGCAACGTCACGCCCCATATCTGCGCACGCTCCGGCTCCCCGAGCGATGCGAAATAGTCCGTGAAGCCCGGCAGCCGGTCTATCTTCGTGACAATCAGCCAGACGGGAAATCCGGTTCCGAACTTGGCTTGCATCTCCTCGAGACGTGTCCGCAATGCGCGGCTCTCGGTTGCGCGTACGTTGGAATCCGCATGCATCAAGGCAGCGACATTGATCGTCAACAGCACGCCATTCAGCGGCACGCGGGGCCGGATAAGGCGAAGCAACCGAAGGAATCCTTTCCATTCCGCGGCATCAGCCTGCTCGCGAACAGTGCTTATGTCGGTCGGTCGCTGATCCAGTTTTCCTTCATTCGACGTATCCAGCGGTTCCACCGTCAGCGGGTAGCGCGACGTGCCGTGCCGGACGTAGTGGCCCGGCGTATCAATCAGCACCGCGTCATTGGTCAACCTCCAACCCGGCAAAGCCCTGGCGTCATCGGGCGCGAGCGAATGTTGAAGTTGTGCGTCGAGCGGAAAAGCCAGGCCCGCGTTTAACAGCGCCGTGGTCTTGCCCGAACCCTTCGAGCCCAGCACGGCATACCACGGCACATCGTAGAGATACGCTGGCCCTCGAAACAGCCGCACCAGCCCGCAGGCACCCTCACGCCGGGCTTTCAACTGCTTGACCGCTGCGCGGGCCATGTCTTCGATCTCTGCCAGACGCGATGCGGCTAGCGGCAGGGCGCTACGCTTACCGAGTCGAAGCAAACGCCTGAGGTGACTCGGATGCCGGCGCATGCGCCTCCACCATCGAACCAACATCGAAACGGCATACACGAGTACAACGCCGGCCATTGCCAGAATGCGAACTATCACGGACGCAAACAGCGACTTGCCAGCCAACGTCATGAGTGGAAAGGCATGCCAGATCGCGAGACAAAGCAGCGCGACGATCACGATGCCCGTCGACCAGTCGATCAGCCACAGGACCCATGCAGCAAGAATCACGGCGATCAAAGTCAACCGAATGCCGATCGATGCGCACGGGTTCAACCCACCGAGACTCACCAGCGGGCCCGCAAACCAGATCACGGCAGCAACAACGATCACCGTCACGACTGCCCATAGATAACGCGAGCGTAGAAACGAGAGAATCTTCTTCATGTGTACGGTGAATGGCGTCCAACTCGCACTACCGTGCCGAACTGGCCCTCGGTGGATCGATCGCGCTACCTGTCGTCGCTATACGCGCAATGCTCAAGAGTTGTCGCTGCAAGTCGTCCGCTTGCGCGCCCAACTCGATACGGCAGAAGGCATACAGCGCGCAGAGCGTCACTGACAGCAAGGCCATCGACATCCACACCGGGATTTCGAAATGGAATGTTTGTCGAATCGTTACGTTAGATTGCGCATGAGGTGAGAGCGCGTCTGGAACAGGTGGCAGATACACGGCAATCGCGTTGTAAATTCGCTCTCGTACGCGGTCGTGCACGCCAAACGTCCTGCCATGTGGATACCGACCTTCAAACCCCAGGCTGAAAATCCGGTAGATCACTTCGAGCAATGGCCAGTGATCGGCGTCGTCTTTCAACAAACGCAGCGACAGCGCGTAGATCTTCGACCCGCCCTGATTGTCTTCTCCAATACGCTGAGTCAGCGCTCCGGCAGCCCATGCGGCACTCCCCGACGTATCACCCCGCGACGCAAGTACACGCATTGCGGCCTCGTCCAGCGCCGTACATAGGCAATATCGTGCGCCGATCATGTGTTCGTTGCGGACGTTGGCCCGCACACATAGGCGCTCGAACACGCGAACTTCGTCCATCAACAGGTCGCGCAAGCGTTCGTCATGACCGATGCCGATTAGCTCCGGCATATCCACAAACGCTCGAAGCAGCACCCTGCTCGCCTCCAGCAAGGCATTACGGTGGCCAAGTACCGGAGCCAGCCTCGTCTGCTCGTCCTCGGGCGGCGAAAGCGGTCCCAATGGACGACTACGGCGCGAGTTGGGTCGCTGCCTTGTACTCTTGCCAGAGAGAAAGATACCGTTCGGTTGTCGCGATGGTGCGAGCGCGCATCGAGCCGATACGATCTTGGGCGGGCTACTGGACTGGGTCATGCTCGGGTGAATTCAAAATTCGACTCATCACGCTCAACGTAAATAAGGTCAAACCGTAGGACCACCATCGGACACGATCAGCGTTCCACCGCAACTCGTGTCACTGCCATGATGAGCAATTTGACGGCCGTTGATCGTGCCGAAACCGCCTTTGGTAATGACACCCGGGCCATGCAATGGACACGACACGGAATCGCCTACGCATGCTGCGGGACGTCCGTTGATCGCGACGCCCGCGCTGGCTGACGTGACTACGCCGCCATGGGTGGTCAATGTTCCGAGAGTTGCGACGGAAGCTGGCATTCAGGGACACCTCAAAAATAATTTTCCAATTTCACTTCTTGAAAAGCATGACACTATTTGCCCCCTCGGGGTTTTCCAAAAAAAATAGCCAAAGCAGAACAGACACACAGATAAATCACGGAGCACACAAAAAATAACACACCTCCGCCCAGATATTTCTTCAATGGCTCATAAAATAACGCAAGCGGAATAAAGAATAAAATGTAAAGCCAAGTCCTATCTACTCTTCGCACTTTTTCTCCTCACCAAAAACACACTTCCCACCTTGCTTCACTCCCTGCCACGCCCCCTGCACAATCAATTCTCGCTTGATTGACGCCTTTTTTATATCTATTCGAGATTTCAATTTTGCAGCACGATTTGCTGTATTAGCCGCCTGACCCGATAGATTTTTGATGGCCTTTACGGATCCAGTCACACTCTTTCTGGTTGCGCCTAAACCAGGCGCCACTGTCCCGACCGCAGCCGAAACACCTACATCAGACCAATCAATCTTTACGCAATCCCAGTCAATATCGGTCAATGGACGCCCATCAACCCAATTGCCTTTCATTTGCCAAAATATTTGTTTCGCCCCCTGCATGCTAATTTCCACAACCCCACCCAGCACGCCTCTTCCCAAAAATGCCGCAGCAGAAATCAAGGGAACAAATAGGCCTTTTGGGTCGTAAGCAATGTTAGGTGCGTTGTATGCATAACTGTAAAAATTGATCCCACCATCAAACCCAATCAGATCCTGATTGATATACCGCCCCACCAGAGGATCGTAGTACCGGAACCGGTTGTAGTGCAGCCCTGATTCCTTATCGTAGTACTGCCCCGGAAACCGTATCGGATTGTCAACGGCATGTGCCAGCCTCCGGGCCGTCCGTCCATACGCGCTCAGATCCGCTGCCCACACCACTTCGCGCTGTTCGTCGTACAGTTCCTGCGGCGTCCCCAGGTGATCCGTCACGTAATGCCACGCCTGCCCATCCGCCAGCCGCGTCAACGGGCCTTCATGATCCGGATGCGGCACGTATGTCACGGCGTTGTCCTCATGTGACGTTCGCCCCGTCCGCACCTCCTGCATCATCCAGTCACCGTCCCACATGAACAGCGTCGTCTGTCCCGAGCCGCCTGCCGGTGTGTGGTGCTTCGCTACCCGCCGACCGAGCGCGTCGTATTCGTACTCGCTTCTCGTGCCGTCCGCGTGCTCGATTGCAACGAGTTGATGGCTGCCGTCGTACCGATACCGCGTCACCTCCGGCTCTTCTGTCGGCTCCTCGTATTTCGGCGTCCCCGTCAGTACTTCCATCACACGTAGCAGGTTGTCCGTCCCGCGCTGGCTGCGCTGCTCTGCCGCCGTCAGTTCCGGCGTCGGCGGTAACGGCACCGTCCGCCCAATACGGTTGCCGTGCCCGTCGTACGTAAAATCCACCGGGCGATCCGGGCGCGCCTGCGGCGCAAACCGCAGCAAGCGATCGCCACTCGCCTTCCACGCCTGCACGTCGTTCAGGCTTGGCGCAGCGCCCAGCAGGTTGCCCGCCGGATCGTAATGAAACGCTTCCGCGCCACTTGCCGCTGTGACGTGCGTCAACCGGGATAGTGCGTCGTACCGATACGTCTTCTTGTCCCGCCACGCGTCGTCCAATGTCGTCAGCTGGCCTGCCGCGTCGTACGCCCACGCCCGCCAAGGCCGTGGCCTCTCCAGCGACCGCCCCTGTTCATCGAGGTTCTGCCAGCGATGCGCCGCCAGTAAGCCGTTCGCGCCATACCCGAAGTGATGTGATGCAGGGCCTTGCGTGCGCTTGATCTCGCGATGCAGTCCATCCCGCTCGAAGCTCGCCAGTGGATGCTCATCCAGCAGGACACCATGCACATGTCCCGAGCCGTAGCGCTGCCACACCAGCGAACCGACGTCCGGTACGTTCGTCCAGTCGCGATTCCCGATCGCATCCACCCCATGCGTCAGCCGCCAGACGCGTCCGTGATGCGCCTGCACCTCTGCCGTGCGGCGCCCAGCCGCGTCGTATTCGTAAGTCACCTGCACCGGGGCTCGCCCCGGCGAGACCGCCTGTGCCTGCGTGAGCAGCCCGCGCGCGTCATAACGATAGCTGGCTTGACTGCCGTCGCTCGATCGTCGCTCCACCGGTCGGCCGAGCACGTCGTACGTCACGTGCGTAGTGATCTGCCCATCCTGGCCGTGATCGATGCGCTCGACCAGTTCCCCCGCTGGGTTGTATCGGTAGCTTTGCCGACGGCCATCGAAGCCGGTCTGTTCGATCAACCGGTTTCGGCTGTCGTAGCGGAACGTCGTCGCCTCCCGGTTCGCATTGGTCAGCTTCGTCAGGCGGCCAATGGCGTCATAGCGGAACTGCTGCGTGCCCTCCGCTGGGTCGACGATTTGCGTTCGCTGCCCGTATCCGTCCCAGTCCACCCGCGTCACGCGCTTGAGCGGATCCGTATGCGCGATCGCCCTGCCTGCGTCGTCGTAGTCGACCTTCCACCAGCCCATGCCGGCCGGCTGCACCGCCGTCATACGAGCCGACAGGCTGCCGCTGTGGCGGCTGACCTGGCCCAGCGCGTCCGTGGTCTCGGTCAACTGGCCGAACTGATCGTATTGATAGGTCGTCGTGTGCCCGGAGCAATCGGTGCGCTCCACGAGTTGCCCCGCGTCGTCCCATCGCATCTTCGTTACATTGCCCAGCGCATCGGTGCGGGCAACCGGCAAGCCGTTCTCGTAGGCATAACCCGTCACATTCCCGAGTGGATCGGTTTCGCTCGTCAGGTGGCCTTGCACATCGTAGCCGCGCTGCCAGACCTGCCCGACCGGGTCGGTGATCTGTTCCGGTAAGTTCTGGTCGGTGTAGCCGATGCGCGTGATCTGACCGGCCGGGTCGATGATCGACGTCGGGTTGCCGCGCGCGTCGTTCACCATCCGCGTCGTGCGGCCCAAGCCATCCGTGTAGGCCGCCACGCTCCCTGTTTCGTCGAAATGCGTCTGCTCGACGCTGCCGTCCGGATGCACGATCTTCTCGACCGCCCACAAGCCGTTGTAGTGGTATTCGGTCGTATGTCCTAATCCATCCGTCACCCGTGTCACACGCAGTGACGGCAGGTAATCGAAGCGTGTCTCGCGCGTGATGGCGCGCTGCCCATCAGCGGTTTCGGTATACGCGTAGGTCCGCAGGCAGTACGCGTTCGGCGTGTCGTCGCTCCACTCCGAGACGTGCGTTGCGCCCGCCGGCGTGCGGTACGTTGTCAGCAGATGGTGGTCGTAGCCGTAGCGCCACGTCAGGTTCTCGCGGTCGGTGGCTTCGATCAGGTCGCCGTATTCGTCGTAGACATAGCTTGTCAGGTGCAGCGGCGAATTCCCGAAACCCTGGTCGAGCAATACGCTCGTGATCCGGCCAGTCTCATCCAGTTCACAGCGCACGGTATGCCGATTGTTGCGAACCGTTTCCAGCCAACCCTGTGCCGTATAGCCGAGCGTCAGACTCTGCTCATCGCGTGTCGTGACGCACTGCAACTGCCACCGGATCTCGTCGACGGGATGACGACCATAGTGTTCTTCGACACCGTTGCCGAAGCGCAGCACGTAGGTCGCGCCCGAAGCGTTGTCGTCACTACGCGCCAGCGTGAACTTCTCAATCGGATGGAAGTGCTCGTCACCGGGGTTCAGCGCCGGAAACTGCAACTGCCGCCCGTCCGCATCAAAATAGATCAGTCCAGCCGAACTCATACGCACTTCGGTCGCATACGGCAGCTTCCATGCGACACCCAAACTGCCTTGACGCTGGTCCGCGCTGCGGTAGCTCCGGCTCCAGTGAATCGATACCCGGCCCGGCAACGTAAAGTCCGTGTGCGACAGCACTTTCTGCCCCGTCGCCAGATCGACCGGATTCGCGCTGACGGTCTTCTTCGCGCATTCCGCACAATCGGCTTCGGTTACCGGTGCAAGGCCACCTGCATCGCCTTGCGTCATGCTGATCGTCGGCGCCTGCAGGTAAATGGCCGTGCCTTTCAGGTGAATGCCGGACTCGTCGATCGTTACCGTCCCGCCCGGGCCCGTCAGTTGCGCCTGCTTCGCACCTGACAGGCTGCTTTCACCCGTATCCGCGATGCGCAACTGGTTGGCGTTCGAACTCGATACCGGCGCGGGCAGTTGCGGCGCGAAGTCGGGTGACAGTTCGATCGGGTTCGCCTGATCCGCGCTCACCGCATCGCCCACCGCCTTGCCGCGCACGGTCACCGTGTAGGTGTGCCCGACATCCGTCGTCCAGTCCTGCACGACGCGGTCGGTCCGGCTCTGGCCGACCGTACTGGCCATGTGCAGTCCGACGTTGCGCAGGTACAGCCCGCCGACGTTCACGTTGTAGGCCATCCCGACGTTGAGCATCGCCCCCATGCCCACGCTCTTCACCGACGCGAGCGTCACCGTCTCGAACTTGTAGCCGCCGGTCGACAGTGTCCAGTGACGTCCGATCTGGTCGGTTTCATCGTGGCCGATCTGCTTCGTCCGGTCATGTCCCACCGCGTGGGTTTCATCGGCTTCGATCACCGCATCCAGATTGCGCTCGGCCTGGATCCAGACCTGCTCCGCGCCTTTTTTGTCCTCGAAGCGGATCGCATTGGCGTTGCCATATCCGCCGCCTTTGGTCGAGCGCGTCAGGATCCCGCTTTGCGTCGCGTGGGCCGGCAGCGTCCACGGTGGCATCGTCATCGCGTTATAGACGCGCCCCGTCACGATTGGTCGATCCGGATCCCCGTTCTCGAAATCGACGATGACCTCGGTGCCCACCCGCGGAATATGGATGCCACCGAAGTTGCTGCCAGCCCACGGATACGACACCCGCACCCAGCAGGACGAGTTCTGGTCCTTCACGTCGGAGCGGTCCCAGTGGAACTTGAGCGTCACCGCACCGTTCTTGTTGGTCCAGATCTCCGCGCCTGCCGGACCGGTCACGATCGCCGTCTGCGGGCCGCGCGTGCGGGGTTTCGTGATCGTACGCGGCGGGCGGAATACCGTGGTCGAGGGCTGGACAATAAACTTGCTGCGAATCGCGTAGGCCGAGAACCCGGTCGTTTCCCCGGTTTCCTTCACATCGAGTTCCGACGCGATCACCAGATATTCGCGATTGGCGCTCGCCATCGGATGGCCTGCCAGCGCAAACGTGGTGCCGCACACCACGTTGCGCAAGTTGCCTTCGCCTTTCGCCCGCTCGCCCTGTGCGTGAATCTCTTCCATTCGCACGCGTGCGAATGCGTGACCGTCATCCGTTTCGGTATAGTCGCCCGGCCACTCGTAACGTTCGAGCTGGTTGTGCGCCGTGTCGCGCGGCTGGCTGTTCTGCGCGGTCAGCATCGCGCCCGGTTTCTCGAAGTCGAAATCGTCGGTGGTCCAGACGCCCGACTGCAGACACTCCGTTGCTTCGAAGCGGTCGACGTGTTCCCGGTCGATCTTCTGGCCCGGTGGGTAGTACGCGAGCGTTTGGTACGCGACGCTTTCCACCATCCGGTGAGCGCCAGGACCGTCGACCAGCACCAAGCGATGCACACCTTGCGAATGCTCGAAGAACCACGTGATGCCGTGTTCTTCCATCAACCGCTGGGCAAACGCGAAATCCGACTCGCCGTACTGGACTTGATAGCGCAAATGCTTGTAGGTCCGGCCGACCCGCATTTCAAACGAGTACAGGTACGGACCGAACACCTCGCGCAGAATGTCCAGCACGCCCTTGCGCTGGAAGATGCGGTAGTCGGTGCGCTCCCGCGCCAGTGCAAACCACGGTTCCAGCACGACCCGGTAACGCGACTGCCGATTCAGTTGGTCCACGTAGCTGGCCGCCGTCACGACGCCGCTGATTTCTCGCGTGCCGGCCCCCAGATTGGCTGCGCCCGCTCGCCCAGCCATCCCCGCGACAAAGCTTCCCATCCCGTCCAGCTGGATCGTGACGGTCAGCTCCTTGCCGAGCATCGCCCTGAGATCGAGGTTGGCCAGCAGGTCGATCGGCAGCAGCGGATCGGCGGGCGTCGTCAGCCACAGTTCGTATGCATACAGCGTGGAGAGCTGCTCGGTGCCCCGGATCGCGCTCAGGTGCAGCACCGACGCGATGCCTTCCAGCTCCGGCAGCGCCGGGCCGCTGACCGAAAACGTTCGGTTCGTCTTGAAACTCAACATGCGTGCTGGCCCTCGTGCGCTCGATTGTTGTTCTGTGTCACCGACTGCATGAACCGCTTTCCTCCGTGATTCAGAGTGCGCTGCGCGTCCCCGTTCGAACCGGCCAGCGCATCAACTCGCCGCGCTGCGGCGAGCGCAACACAGACTGAGTAAAAGAATGTGTCGAAACGTGACGTGCCACGTAATGCTCGAGGATCACCCCAAAGAGATAAGGGCTCATTCCATCAAATCCGGTTTCATCCACGGTCAGCACGCATTCGATACCTCGACCGAATCGCAACTGGCTCTGGCCGGGCAGTTTCTTCGTCACGGGGCGCGCATCAACATGGAGCAGACTGTCGACCTGTCGTTGGAAGCGCACATCATCGGCAGCAGCGAACAAAGCCAGAATGTCGCGTAGCCCGCTCCCGTCCTGAGCCTCCAAGGTGCTGTATTCGAGATTCAGCTGGCCGATCAACCGCCAGGCAGCGTCCCGTTGGGCAAACGGCGCACGTGCAGGGCTC
Source organism: Burkholderia sp. AU30280 (assembly GCF_020420125.1). Lineage (NCBI taxonomy): Bacteria > Pseudomonadati > Pseudomonadota > Betaproteobacteria > Burkholderiales > Burkholderiaceae > Burkholderia > Burkholderia sp. AU30280. The sequence continues at coordinate 41,497 of NZ_JAIZRY010000005.1, read as the reverse complement.
GGCGCACGAATGAGTCCCGCGCTCCTTACCGGCGCACTGATCCCGACAGTCAGATCCGTCATGCCATCGGGTTCCAACAAGCTCGGCAGATCGCAGTTCGTCAACCAGGCGTCCACCGACAGATATTTCATTGGATGTGGATAGGACTGCTCATTTTTATCGACCAACAAAGCGAAAACATCCGTACCTGCGTACGTGGCACGCGCACCATAGCGACGATATGACGTCTTCGCCACTCCATGCTCGCGGCGCGTCGTGAAGTAGCGTCCGTGATTGGCTTCATCGTTCAGCAGCGCCTGGTACAGCGGCCGAAACTCGAGCGACGCCACGCCTTTGCTCACAAAACCATGCAATGCTTCTACCGCGAATACCTCGTAGTCCGAGCCGTTCTGCCTGTCGGGTCTCAGCGGAATTTCAGCACCCATGTGCGGGATCTCGGCGGGATCGGTCTTACGACGAAACAGGTTGATGACCGGTGTACAGAAGAGTACAAAGCGGGATGCGTCGACGTGCTCGACCAATGCACTGTCGAAGCGATCCAGCAGTATGACGATTTCGGCTTCACGACCGCTCACGTGTCGCAATCCCGCACTCAGGCCGGCCAGCGTGAAAAACCAGAAGCGCGCGGGACACGCCGCATATTCGTGCAGCAGGTTATGGCCGTGAAACTTCGATCGGGCCAGCGGCAGCAAACTCTCGTCGGTAGCCAGACCCGCGTGTTCGATCGCCTGATCGGAAACAATTCCGAGCGATTGATTCGGGTCAGCGAAGCGGTTCGGCACCCCAGTCACGGATACCACGGCGCCAGCGTGGATCAGTTCGAACAGCCGCGACGCGACGCGCTCGTCACCTGCCAGATACACGGGCAATTGATCCAGGCCGCGCAACTCATCGAATAGCGCTTCGCCCGTGGTACGGAGCCTGAGGCGCAGCGCACCGCGAACCGGCTTATCTGCAGCGCTATAACGCTCTATCGACGGGATGTCCGGTGGAACCCCTGTCAGCCTCGCCGAAACAATCTCCAACGGATACAACATCACATCCAGACCGCTACGAAACGTGCAGGACGTGCGTTCGCCATCCGACACGCGGCTCGTGAACTCCGTGCCACGCGGTACGCAAAAACCCTCGAGCAAATTGCCTTCCTGCTCATCAGGATAGAGGCGAGCTACCGCAATCGAGGGCGTCGGGGCGACGTAATTCGGATAGACAGTTTCCAGGAGCCGACTGGTCAGCAGCGGGAATTCGGCATCCAGTTTCAATTGCAGCCGAGCGGTTGTAAAACTCGCCGCCTGCACCAGACGCTCCACAAAGGGGTCGGCAATCTCACCGGCATGCATGCCCAGCCGACGCGCAATTTTTGGATGCGCCTGAGCGAACTCTTCCATCAACTCGTTGAAATAGAGCAATTCCCGATTGTAGGCATCAAGGAGATGAGGGTTCATGGCAAGCGCAAATTCGGATTCCACACAGAGAATTCGACAGCATCGCTGTCAGCAATGCGTTGGATGCTAGCCTCAAAAACCATCTCGATAAATACCTGACAGAATTGAGAGGTCAGGCTTTGATACTGGAGCTGAGAGCCTTATTTTGAGATATGAGCCGGCATCCTGACTATTTTTAACGTGATCCACCGCTGCAATTCTGCGCTGACGCTCGTTGCTGCTATGCAGCCTCAAGTGTGCTGCATCGACGGGTTGAATCCGCAGTCAAGAGTGCCGCGTCATGCAGCGGTTTTCTTGCGAGTGCGAAGAAGAGGGCGGAGGAGGGGAATGCGCAGCGGCGCGTGCCGCTCAGGCGATCCGCATCGCGCCGGCACGCTCGAATGCGTGCCGCGCCTGGATCAAGGTCGTACGCGCCGCACGAGCATCGCTGGCGACCTGCAGCAGCGGGCCGAGCTGCGACGGCTGCTTCAGCAGCTCGCGCAGGATCGGCAGGATCGCCGTACTGCCGTCGTCGCGCAAACCGGCCGTCGCCGCGCGCGGCAGCGTGCGCCACGCCGGATCGACGATCGCGCGGCACACCGCGAACGGCACGCCGCGCGCGGCCGCGAAGGCCGCCGCGATATGCGACTCCATATCGACGGCGAGCGCGCCCTTCGCGTGGTGCAGCGACGCCTTTTCCTCTTCGCTGACGACCGGGGCGCCAACGGCCGCGATCGTACCGCGCGTGACGCGCGCCCAGACGGGCGTGTCGTGCAGCGCGGCGACGAGCCGTGCGCTCCAGCCCGTATCGGTCTCGACACGACCGAACGGCCCGTCGATAGCGTTCGCGATCACGAGTGCGCCGGGCGCGAGGTCGGGCGCGAGCCCGCCCGCCGTGCCGAAGCTCACGATGCCCGTGCAACCGCGTGCGGTCGCCTCGGTCAGCGCGCGTTCGAGCCGGTCGGCCCGCGCGGCAAAGACGGCTTCGACGCCATTGCCGCGCGCGATGCGCGCCTCGAATGCCATCCCCGTCACGGCGATGACGGGCAACGTGCCGGTGGGTTGCGGCGCCACGCTTACAGCCCGAACGTCACGCGCGTCGTGTTGTCGCGCTTCAGGTTGCGATAGCGGGCGAGCGCCCACAGCGGGAAGAACTTGCGATAGCCGTGGTAGCGCAGATAGAACACGCGCGGGAAGCCCGTCGCCGTGAAGCGCGCCTCGTCCCACAGGCCCGCTTCGTTCTGGTTGGCGATCAGGTAGTCGATGCCGCGCGCCACCGCCGGGTTGTTCACCTCGCCGGCCGCCATCAGGCCGAGCAGCGCCCACGCGGTTTGCGACGCCGTGCTCGGCGCCTGCTCGAAGCCGCGATAGTTCAGCTTGTAGCTGTCGCCGTCCTCGCCCCAGCCGCCGTCCTTGTTCTGGATCGACAGCAGCCACTGCGCGCCGCGCTTCATGCGCGGATCGTCCGGCGTCAGGCCGGCCGCGTTCAGCGAGCACAGTGCCGTCCACGTGCCGTACACGTAGTTCATCCCCCAGCGGCCGTACCAGCTGCCGTCCGGCTCCTGCTCCTTCAACATGTAGTCGAGCGCACGGCGCGCCGGCTCGCTGTTCAGCGGCGTCTCGCCGAGCTGCGACAGCATCGACAGGCAGCGGCCCGACACGTCGGCCGTCGGCGGATCGAGCAGTGCGCCGTGATCCGAGAACGGGATGTTGTTCAGGTAGTACTGCGTGTTTTCCGGTTCGAACGCGCCCCAGCCGCCGTCGCTGCTCTGCATCCCGACGACCCACTCGCGCGCACGCGCGATCGAATCGCGATAGGCGTCGTTCTGCTTGAGTTTCTGCGCGCGATCCATCGCCACCGCGACCACCGCCGTATCGTCGACGTCGGGGTAGTGTGCGTTCGCGTACTGGAATGCCCAGCCGCCGGGCCGCACGTGCGGGCGGCGCGAGATCCAGTCGCCGCGCACGTCGAGGATCTGCAGCGGGCGCAGCCACTCGAGGCCGCGGATCGCGGCGTCCTCGGCACGCGCGTCGCCCGTTTCGAGCAGCGCATGCGCGGCGAGCGACGTATCCCACACCGGCGACAGGCACGGCTGGCAATACGCTTCGTCGTCGTGCACGACGAGCAGCTTCTCGATCGACTTGCGCGCGATCGCGCGGTTCGGGTGATCTTCCGCGTAGCCGAGCACGTCGTACATCATCACCGCGTTGGCCATCGCCGGATAGATCGCGCCGAGGCCGTCCTCGCCGTTCAGGCGCTCGTCGACGAACGACACGGCCTGGCGGATCGCGCGCTCGCGCGTGTAGTTCGGGAACAGGCCGTCGACTGCGCGCAGCGCATGGTCGACCACGCGGAAGAACGCGAACCAGCCGGGGCTCTGGTGACCCTGGCGCGGCAGCAGCCCTGCGTTGACCGGCGGGTCGATGAACAGTTCGTCGATGCGCACGCCGCGCGGGTTCTTCGCGAGCGGGCGCTTCGCGTTCAGCACGAGCAGCGGCACGATCACGGTACGCGCCCAGTACGACACCTTCGACAGATGGAACGGGAACCACTGCGGCAGCAGCATGATCTCGACCGGCATCATCGGCACCGCGCGCCACGGAATCGCACCATACAGCGCGAGCTGGATGCGCGTGAACACGTTCGACATCTCGGCGCCGCCCATCGCGTGAATGGCACGGCGCGCACGCTGCATGTGCTCGGCGTTCTCGTCGTCGCCGATCACCTTCAGCGCGAAATACGCCTTCACGCTCGCGCTGATGTTCGGCGCGCCGTCGGTGAACAGCGGCCAGCCGCCGTCGGCCTGCTGGATGCGGCGCAGGTACTTGCCGATCTTCCGCTCGAGCTCGAGGTTCGGCGTCTCGCCGAGATAGTGGACGAGCAGCACGTATTCGGCGGGAATCGTCGAATCGGCTTCGAGTTCGTAGACCCAGTGTCCGTCCGCGTTCTGCGCGGCCAGCAGCGCGTCGGTCGCGCGCGAGACGGCCGTGTCGACGCCGGCCGGCACGGCGCCGGCCGACAGGGTAGCCATTTCGGTGAGATCGTTCATCGGTCCCTCTCTTATTGGGTCTGGAGCACGTCCGCGGCCAGCTGGCCGGAGCGGATCGCGCCCTCGATCGTGGCGGGCAAGCCGGTGGCAGTCCAGTCGCCCGCCAGCACAAGATTGGTCCAGCGCGTACGCACGGCCGGACGTTTCATTTCCTGCGACGGCACCGCCGCAAAGCCCGCGCGCGGCTCGACGACGAGCTGCCACGCGGGAATGGTTTCCGGGTTCGCGCCGGTCACGCGCGCGACGTCTTCCCAGATGCGCCGCGCGAGCGTGTCGCGTGGCGTGTCGAGCCAGCGGCCCGCGTCGCGGATCGTCGCCGCGAGCTGGCCGCCGCCGGTGCGCACCGCATCGACGACACCGTTCACGACGGACGTCTGCTGCGGATTGCCGGCCGGCGCTTCGACCGCGAAATACGCGGTCACGACCGCGCTGAACGTGTCGGGCGCGGTAAGTTCGGGCACGAGCGGCTGCGCGACCTCGGGCGGCACGGCCAGCACGACGGCGTCGCCCGGCGCGAGATCGATCCGCTCACCGCCGACCGAGATCGCATCGACCGCATTCCCGTGCGCGCCGAATTCGAACGCATCGAGCCGCGCGTTCAGCCGGATCTGCGCGCCGCCGTGCTGCAGCATCCGCAGCGCCGGTTCGACGAAGGCGCTGCCGAGGCCGTGGCGCGCGACGAGCGGACGGCAGCCGGGGCCGCCCGCGGCAAACGTGCCGTACAGCGCCGCGCGCGCGAGTTCGGCACTCGCGTGGCGCGGCTCGACGTTCAGCACACCGAGGAAATACGGCCGCAGCCAACGTTCCCACAGCATGCCGTCGCATCGCATCGTCTGTGCGAGTGAGCGGCCCATGCGCGCGAACGCGAGCGGGGCGAGCGCGAGGTAGTCGAGCGGCGTCGTGCCCGGCGCGCGCGACGCGGCATCGAACAGCCACGACGGCCAGCGCCCGTTGCCGAAGCGCAGCGTCCAGCGCTGCTGCGACGCGACGTCGACGACCTGAAATTCAGGCAGTGCGGGCCCCGCGAGCTGGTCGGCCGCGCCGATCGCGCGCAGGTAGCGCTGTGTCGCGGGCTGTCCCGCGAACACCGTGTGCAGCCCGCTGTCGAGCGTCGTGTTCAGCGTCCCGTCGAACCACGAGCGGCAGCGGCCGCCCGCATGCGCGTGCGCGTCGTGCAGCACGATGCGGCGCCCGCGACGTTGCAGCTCGACCGCGGCCGACAGGCCGGCAAGGCCGGCACCGATCACGTGGACGGTCCTGGGCATCGACTCGGTCGGCTCAGAACAGCGCGTAGCGCGCGGCGATCATCAGCATGCGCGCTTTCGGCTTGCGCAGCGGTGCGCGCGGGAAGGCAAAGCCGCGTGCGATCGCGGCTTCGAGAATGCAGCGATACGCGCCCGACATGATGCGCGGCGCCTTCACCTGCGCACGCGAGCAGGTATCCATCACCGCGTCGGCCTGGCGGAAATGCTCGAGCGCACGCTCGACGAGCGTCGCGCACACGCGCGGCAGCGCCGGATCGCGCACGATCGTCGCCGGTTCGGTGATCGCGATGCCTTCGCGCGCAAGCAGCTCGCGCGGCAGATAGCAACGGTTGATCGCCGCATCGTCGTCGATGTCGCGCAGGATGTTGGTCAGTTGCAGCGCACGGCCGAGGTGATGCGACAGCTTGATCCCTTCGGCTTCCGGCATCCCGAAGATCCTCACCGACAGCCGGCCGGCCGCGCTCGCCACGCGATCGCAGAAGAGGTCGAGCGTCGGTTCGTCGGGCGCGCAGATGTCTTCAGCCGCATCCATTGCCATCCCGTCGATCATCGCGTGGAAATCCTCGCGCTGCAGGTTGAAGGCGCGGATCTCGCGGTCGAGCGCGGCCAGGTGGCGCGGCGGGCGGCCGGCGAAGCACGCGTCGATGTCCGCGCGCCAGCGGTCGAGGCCCGCGTTGCGCTCGGCGCGCGGCAGGTCGCTGTCGGCGATGTCGTCGACCGCACGGCAAAACGCGTAGACCTGGAACATCGCATCGCGCTGCACGGCCGGCAGGATGCGCATCGCAAGATAGAAAGAACTGCCCGATGTGACGGCAGCGGCGTCGGTTTCTTGTTCGTCCACGACGGAATGGGAAACGGCCAAGGCGAGCTCCACGGAGACACCCACGCGGGGCGATTGAAGAAGCCATGCCCGGCTGGGATGGTCAGGGTGTCATGCGTGCGAGATATGCGAACGATCGACGCAGACAGGCACAAATTACCGGCCGGAAGCCGGAATTGGGCGAAAGTATAGCAATCTTTGAAGTTCGATGGCGGACACGCGCCGTGTGCGGCGGCGTGCCGGAAGCGGTTGGCCGGCAAGCGCGGCCGGCCCGGGCGGAACCCGGCGCCGGCGGCGCGTCAGCCGTAAACGATGTCGCGCTGCAGGTCGAGCGCAATGAGCCCCATTTCGGAGGTGAGCTGCAGCATCGAGCGGCGTTCGAGACGCGAGCCCATGAAGCTCGTCACGCGGCCGTCAGGCTCCGCGGTGAACTGGAACACCGCGCCGCCCGTGCCGAACCACGCGCCCGGCACATCGGGCGATTCCTGCCAGTCGATCTGCGCGAACACGCGCGCGATGCCCGCGCGCACCAGGTCGCCCGGGCCGATCGGCGGCGCGACGTCGCCCAGGTCGTCGAGCGAATAGGGACCGGGTTTGTCCGGCTTCCGGTAGAAGAGGTAGTCGACGTTCATGGGGCGCAACCGCAGGCAAAGCAACAAATTAGCGTGCTTCGGGATAAATTCAAATCAGATACGGACGAAATGTGGCCTGTACGAGACAAGGGGGACAGGTCGAATCCGGCCCGTCTGGGCGCACGCGGGTTCGTCTAAGATGACACCTTTCGCAAAATCTGAAGACCCGGACATCATGGAGACGAACGCAAGCGCCACCCCGCAGTCCGATCATCCCGTTTTCGTGCTCGTGCACGGCGCCTGGCACGGCGCGTGGTGCTACGCGCACGTCGCGGCCGCGCTGGCCGCGCGCGGCCACCTGTCGATCACGCGTGACCTGCCCGCGCACGGCATCAATGCCCGCTTTCCCGCTTCCTACTTCGCACGCCCGCTCGACAAGGACGCGTTCGGCGCCGAGCCGTCGCCGGTCGCGAACACGACGCTCGACGACTACGCCACGCAGGTGATGCAGGCGGTCGACGACGCCTACGCGCTCGGCCACGGCAAGGTCGTGCTCGTCGGCCACAGCATGGGCGGCCTCGCGATCACGGCGGCCGCCGAACGCGCGCCGGAAAAGATCGCGAAGATCGTCTATCTCGCGGCCTTCATGCCCGCGTCGGGCGTGCCGGGCCTCGACTACGTGCGCGCACCTGAAAACAGCGGTGAAATGCTCGGCCCGCTGATGCTGGCAAGCCCACGCGTCGCCGGTGCGCTGCGCATCGATCCGCGCAGCGGCGACGCCGCGTATCGCGAACTCACGAAGCGCGCGCTGTACGACGACGTGCCGCAGGCCGACTTCGAGGCCGTCGCGAACCTGATGACCTGCGACGTGCCGGCCGCGCCGTTCGCGACCGCGATCCCGACGACGGCCGCACGCTGGGGCGCGATCGACCGCCACTACATCAAGTGCCTGCAGGATCGCGTGATCCTGCCCGCGCTGCAGCAGCGCTTCATCGACGAAGCCGACGCGTTTGCGCCCGGCAACCCGACCCACGTGCACCAGCTCGACAGCAGCCATTCGCCGTTCATGTCGCAGCCGGCCGTACTGGCCGGCGTGCTGGCCGACATCGCGAAAAGCTGAGCGCGGCACGCGCCCAGGGCATCCGCTCCGCGCACGGCGGGGCGGAAGCGCCGCCTATGCGTATGCGACCGACCGGTCGCGCCCGAGCCGCTTCGCGCGATAGAGCGCGGCATCGGCCTCGTTGACGAGCACGTCGCAGGTCGGCGCCCCCGTCCTCGCACACGCGCCGCCGACGCTCGCCGTCACCGGCACGCTGACCCCCTCGGCGTCGACCGGCGTGCTGCCGATCGCATCGCGCACCTTGTCGGCCACCCGCATCGCCTCGTCGAGATTCGTGCACGGCAGCAGCAGCGCGAATTCCTCGCCGCCGAAGCGGCCGAACGTATCCTGCGCGCGCACGATCGACGCAACGCGACGCGCGGTCTCGCGCAGCACGGCATCGCCGACCGCATGCCCGAAACGGTCGTTGATCGTCTTGAAGTGGTCGAGGTCGAACAGCAGCACCGACATGTCGCCGCCGTAGCGCTGCCAGCGCGCGAATTCGTCACCGAGCCGCGCCTCGAAGAAGCGCCGGTTCGCGATGCCGGTCAGGCCGTCGCGATTCGCGTGCTCGCGCAGCTTCGCGACCGCTTCCTCGCGCTCGCGCTGCATCACGCTCACATGCGTGACGTCCGAGATCGTCACGCACACGGCCTCGACCTCGCGGCCGCGCGTGAGCGGCATGAACGTGCAGTCCTGCTGCATGTAGTCGACGCCGCCCGTGATCGGCCGGTCGTGCTCGAAGCGGAACAGATAAGGCCGCTGCTCCCACGAGCTGAACGCAAAGCTGCCGAGCTGGAACACGCTCTCGAGCTTGCGCGACAGCCATGCGCGCGGCAGGTCGGGAAAGCAGTCGAACAGGTTGCGGCCGATCACATCGGCGGCCGGGATGCCACTGTGGTCCTGCATGAAGCGATTCCACATCAGCACGGTCATCGCGCGGTCGAGCACGAACAGGCCGAAGCCCACCCGCTCGATCACGAGGTCGCTCAGCGACGGGGTGGCGGCCGTCATAGCGCGGACAGCAACGCGTCGAGCGCGTCGCCCATCAACCGGATCGAATCCTCGGCCATCAGCATCACGAAGTGGGCCCGGAACGCGTGGTCCTCGAGCCCGAAGTTCACTTCCAGCAGCAATGCCACGCTCCATGCCAGCTCGGTCGGCTGGAATACGTCGTCGAACGACACGTTCGCGCCGAGCAGCCCCGGCGGAAAAAACACAGGCTTGCGGCCGAGCTCGTCGAGGATCGACGCGACGCACGCGCCCATCAGCACGTTCGCGACGTCGAACACGACTTCGTCGGGCGTCGCCATCCCGCCGTACACGCCGTCGCCGAACGTGCGGTCGACGACCGACATGAGCCGCGCGATGCTCGCGGTGCGGCACAGCACGATCGCTTCGCCCTTGATGTCGGAACGGAAGCCCTGGCGCACGGCGGTCACGTTGTCGTGAATGCCCGTCATCTCGCGCAGCGCATCCCCCGCGTCGGTCGCTTTCACGACCCGCACGCGCGGCACCGACAGCTCGATGAAATGCCCGAGCAACAACGCGAGCCGTGCGGCGGCGCGGCCCATTGCGAGGTTGGCGATCTCCTGCAACGCGTCGCGTTGCTCCGCCGTGAACACCGAGTCAGGCATACAACCCATACTCCTTGAGAATGGGCAGCAATGCCTCCGACGTCACGGGTTTGGCTACGAATGCGATCGCGCCCAATTCGCGCACGCGTGCTTGCGCCTGCGGCTGGATATCGGCGGATACCACGATCACGAACGTGTTCAGATCTTCGTGGCGCAGTGTCTCAAGAACCTGATATCCACTCATGTCGGGCATCGTCAGGTCCAGAAACATTACGGAAGCTTTGCCGTCACGATAGAGCGCCAAGGCCTCTCGACCATTCGCGGCATACGCGACTTCGACGTCCCAGCCTCCCGGCAGCGCCTTTGTCAGAAGTTTGCGAGCGAGCAGCGAATCGTCGGCAATTACAATCGGCAAAGGCATGGAGCGATGCGGTATACGGAATGGTCTCTCTCGCGTTAACGACCGCGCGGCGCACTTCTTTAGGCGCCATGCGTTCGGGTGCGGGCAACCGCCTTGCGGCCACGCGCGGGCGCCGCGACGCGGATGCGCGCGACGCACCGCGCGGCGAACGCCGGCGGGCGCATATATCTGTCATTGGGAAAGCAAGGCGCGATTCTCTGAGTAAAACGGAGGCGATGCAACTCGCCATTTTCACCATTTCGAACAGAATCGGTCCGAACCAGCGCCATTCCGAAAACAAGCGCGACCATTTTCGAGATAAGCACGCAAAATTTTTCCTTGTGTACGTTTGCGCTGCCGGATTCGTCGCGTTTTCAATCTGACAATTTCCCCTGTCGAAATCGACAGGATTGCGGGCGTCCGGGGCCGTGCGGCGGCCCGTCGCAACTCGTTTATGATGGCAGGCACCTCTGCCTCACCCGCCTTTTCGATGACGTCCGACCGGCCCGCCGACTCCCACGCTCCCGCCTCCCCACCCGCCGACGACTGGCAGGACGACGGCAACTATGCGTCCGGTGCGCCCGAGCACGATTTCGCGGTGCGTCGCGTGACGCTGATCGTGCTGCTCGTCGCGGCGATCGTGCTGCCGTGCATCTACGTCGTGGTGATGGCGTACAACGACCTGAAGACGCGCGAGGCCGCCGCGAGCGACGTGACGATGCGCACGGTGCGGGTGGCCGAGGAGCACGCGCTCAAGGTGTTCGACCTGAGCGAGACGCTCGATGCGCGCATCGTCGATCTCGTGCAGGACATGGACGACGCGACCGTGCGCAACCGGGAATCCGACATCCACGAAGCGCTGAACACGATCGGCGGCGGCTATCCGCAGGTGGCCGCCGTGTCGATCTTCGGCGCGAGCGGGATGCTGCTCGCGAACAGCCTCTACTATCCGGCGCCCTATGCGTCGATCGCGAACCGCGACGACTTCGCCGGCATCCGCGACGGCAAGGTCATCGAACACATCTCGCGGCTGATGATGGGGCCGCTCAAGCTCGAGAACATTCCCGTGTTCAACACGGGCGTCGCGCGTCGCCATAGCGACGGTTCGTTCGCCGGGATGGTGTCGATCGCGCTGAAGTCGTCGTATTTCAACGCGTTCTACCGCGACCTGCTCGGCGGTGCGAGCACGCCGATGACGATGGCGCTCGCGCGCTCGGACGGCGCGGTGATCGCGTCGTATCCGCCGCCGCCGGCGCTCGCGCACACCGATCGCGCCGTCACGTTCGGCGACGCGCGCAACGATCCGCGCGCCGGTGTCGTGCGCGTGCGTCACGACGGCGCGAGCAGCGAGATCGTCGCGTATCGCCAGGTCGGCAGCTATCCCGTCTACGTGACGTGCGCGTACCGTACGTCGGCGATCTGGCATGAATGGTACGAACACCTGAGCGTGCTGTTCATCTCGATGTTCGCACCGTCGGTCGCGCTGTGGTCCGTGATCTGGCTGTCGCTCAAGCGGCTGAAGGCGGAAGAGGAAGCGTGGGATCGCTGGCAGGCCGAAGCGTCGATGCGGCGCTCGATCGAATCGGCGTACCGGCAGTCGCGCAAGATGCAGGCGCTCGGCAACCTCGTCGGCAGCGTCGCGCACGACTTCAACAACCTGCTGATGATCATCTCGAGCAACGTGCAGATCGTGCGGCGGCGCGGGATCCAGCACCTCGACAAGGAGCTCGGCGCGATCGAACGCGCGCTGAAGAACGGGCAGTCGCTCACGCGCCAGCTCCTCGGTGTCGCGCGCAAGCAGCCGCTGCACAACGAGACGATCGACGTCGGGCAATGGCTCGGCACGTGCCACGAATTACTGAAGACATCGCTCGGTTCGAAATCGTCGCTGGTCGTCGCGATCGAGCCCGGTGTGTGGCCGATCCGCGTCGACGTCGCGGAGCTCGAGCTCGCGGTGATCAACCTCGCGGTCAACGCGCGCGACGCGATGGTGACCGGCGGCCGCTTCACGGTCGGCGCGCGCAACGTGACGCTGCGTCGCGAGGACGGCTTTCCGCTGACCGGGGATTTCGTGCAGATCTCGCTCGACGATACGGGTTCGGGCATGGCGCCCGATGTGCTCGCGCGCGCGTTCGAACCGCTGTTCACGACGAAGGCGCAGGGGATGGGGACGGGGCTCGGCCTGCCGCAGGTGTTCGCGTTCTGCGAACGCTCGGGCGGCCTCGCGACGATCGACAGCGCGGTCGGCGCCGGCACGTCGGTGCGCCTCTACCTGCCACGCGCGCGCGCCGAGGATGTCGTCGCGCGGCCACCGGCGATCGTGCACGACGCGGGGGCAGGCGCGCTCGCCGGCCTGCACGTGCTGCTCGTCGAGGACAACAGCGAAGTCGCGGCCGGCACCGAAGCGCTGCTGTCGCTGCTCGGGCACCGCGTGACCTACGCGCCCACCGCCGACGACGCGTTGCGCCTGATCGAAGGCGCAGCCGCGAACGACGTGTTCGACCTCGTGATTTCGGATATCCACATGCCGGGCCGCCTGAACGGCATCGACCTCGCCGAAGCAGTCGAGCAGCGGCCGGAGAAACTGCCCGTGATACTCGTCACGGGTTACGCGGAGGAGCTCGACCGCACGCGCACCGTCAACGTCCGCGTGCTGTCGAAGCCGTTCGACATCGCGCTGCTCGACGAGATCCTGCTGGGCATCCGCGAAGCGCGCGATGCACGACAAGCGCGGCACGCCGGCACGTGACCCGCTGCGTGCGGGCCGGCGCCGCCGGCGTGAACGGGTGTGCCGCTCAGGCCGACTTCAGCAGGCGCACCCAGCCCGTGTAGCGATCGACGAAGCCTTGCAGGAACTTGCGGGTGTCTTCGCTGACGATCTGGCCCTGGTCGTCGATGCGCGCCGGATCGTGCTTGATGAACATCTCGGGCTGCCCGAGCGTCTTCACGTCGAGATACGCGAGCACGTTGCGCAGGTGCTGTTGCGCGAGCGCGGTGCCGGTCGCGCCCGGCGACGTGCCGAGCACCGCGCCCGGCTTGCCCGACCACGAGTTGGAACCCCACGGGCGCGAGCCCCAGTCCAGCGCATTCTTCAGCACGCCCGGAATCGAGCGGTTGTATTCGGGCGTGACGAACAACAGCGCGTCGGCGGCCTCGATCGACTGCTTGAAGCGCTTCGCGACTTCCGGGAAATCCGCGTCGTAGTCCTGGCTGTACAACGGCAGCTCGCCGATCTCGACGAACTCGAACGAGAAATCGGCGGGGGCGAGCGAGATCACGGCGTGTGCGAGCGCGCGGTTCCACGACGCGCGACGCAGGCTGCCGACGACCACAGCGATGCGATAGGACATGGCATTCTCCTTCCGGTGGGTGAGGAATCGGATCGATTGCTTCCGAACGAGCGACAAAGGTCTGTTTATAGGCAAGCCAGCCCGCGAACCGCCCCACGGGGCCGTCCGGCCGACTTTCCACAAGGTTTTCCACAGAAATTGTGGATAACTCCGCCGTGATGTTCCGACGTTGCAGATTGCCCGCCGCGTGCCGTCGCCGACACGCGACACAGGGTTCGGCAAGCATAGCGCAGCGCGCCGGCCGGTTTCGTGAATTCGTGACGGAACATGCATTGCAGGCCGGGACCGCGCCCAGTAAGCTGCTCGCACCGCGACGCGCCCGCTTGGGCAAGTGCGCTTGCCTCGAGACACCGCAACCCAGACATGCCGGCTGCTTACGACGATCCCGCCTATCTCGCGCAACTGCGGCGCGACCTGCTGCGCTTCGCGCGACTCCAGCTCCGCGATACCGACGCGGCCGAAGACGCCGTGCAGGAAGCGCTCGCCGCCGCGTGGTCGCACGCGGGCGATTTCGCCGGACTGTCGGCACACAAGACCTGGGTGTTCGGCATCCTGCGCAACAAGCTGATCGACGTGCTGCGCGCGCGGCAGCGGACGGTCAACCTGTCCGCGCTCGATGCCGAACTCGACGGCGAATCGGTGCTCGATCGCGAACTGTTCAAGGAAAACGGGCACTGGGCCGCACATGCGAAGCCGCGACCGTGGCCGCGCCCCGAGACGCTGTTGCAGCAGCAGCAGTTCTGGACGCTGTTCCAGGCCTGCCTCGATCACCTGCCGGAGCAGATCGGGCGCGTGTTCATGATGCGCGAATTCCTCGACGTGGAAATAACGGACATCTGCAGCGAATTGACGCTGACGACAAATCATTGCAGCGTGCTGCTGTATCGGGCGCGCACGCGCCTGCGAACCTGCCTGAGCGAACAAGGACTGACGACCGAAGATGCTGCCGGGGAAATGTACTGACGTGACGCGACTGCTGTCGGATGCTCTTGATCGGCATCTGACCCTGCATGAACGCCTGCAGGTGCGCATACACCTGCCGACCTGCAGTGGCTGCAGGGCCTATCGCGGCCAGATCACGCTGCTGCGGACGGCCGCGAAAGCGGCGGGGCGGGAGCCTGCCCCGGATGATGACGGTGGGTCGTCCGGGAAAGGCTAGGCCGGATCGCGTGATGGCGATCGTTAGGGCGGTGGCGGGTGGGTGGTGGCGTGCTGCCCGGCGATCGTGCGGGCTTCGATTGCCGGCGCTTGGGCTAATGCTTGCGCCGGGCTGACGCAATCAGAAAAATACGGTGGGCAAGAATTATTCGAACAGTACCCGCACCGATTCGGGCGGCCGGCCGATGGCAGCCTTGCCGCGATAAACGACGATGGGCCGCTGCAGCAGGATCGGATGAGCGGCAATTGCCGCATAGGCTTCCGCATCGGTCAGATCGGCGCGAGCAAGATTCAGCTCCTTGTACGGCTCCTCACCGTCGCGCAGCATGTCGCGAACCGGACGGCCAAGCTGCCGATGCAGCGCTTCCAGTTCCTCGACCGTCGGCGGCGTCTTCAGATACTCGACGACTTTCAACGGCGCACCGGTGGTATTCAACGACTCGACCAACGCAAGCGTCTCGCGCGACTTCGAGCATCGGGGGTTGTGGTAGATCGTGATCATCATTCAGGCCTGGAAGGTAGAGCCTTGTATTGTAGCTAGTCTGCATCGGGGGCTCGGTGGGGCGGTGGACGTGGGATCTCGGGTGCGGATTCGCTGCTTCGTAGAGGCAGGTGGTGAAGCCGTGCGACGGCCCGCGAGTGGGGAGTACGGCTCGGGATGCGCTTTAATGAATTGGTGGGTTTATGCGCATAAAGGCGAGCGGAGTTCTATCGCGGGAGGATGAATTAAGGTCTCGCACGCCTGATCAATACGAAGAGGGGCAATCTGCAAAGGGCGTAGCCAGTAGCATCGCAGGCCGGTGTTTATGCGCATAAAGCGGGCGATTGCCGGGTAGGGTACCTCGCGATCCACTGCGTGGTGAGTACTGAAATTTCGGCGCGTCGGTGTGCTGCCTGCTCGGTGTGAATGCGGCGGCGGTATGCTGCCTCGCAAGTAGGTCGTCGCGCGCGGATTCCGGCGCGGTCGGGATGTGAGCCTTCGTCGCTCGCGGTTTATGCGAGCGCTTTATGCGCATAAACGTAGTGTCCGGATAGCGTATCGTGTCGACGTACGCTGGCTCAGTGGCGTACCTCGACGCTGCATAACCAGCCAGGCGCACCACTCACAACCCACGCCCAGAAGCACCGACCCTCCCGGCGCACAATCTAGCGCCCCGGTTTCCGCGGAGTTTATGCGCACAAACTCTCCGGCTCTCAGGCAAGACGACCCCATCCGAGAGAAAGGGCAGTGCACCGGGATCCTGCGGCAACTCGCTACGCCACGCGTGATGACTCAACCACCGCGGTCACTCATCGACGTCTCAGGCATCCGCCACGCCATCCAATCGAGCCACAAGCCATCGTCGCTTCGTTTATGCGCATAAACCGATAGCCCGAATGGCCAATGCGTCGTTGCAGAACGACAATTTCATTGAAATTAAAATATCGTCCTGTAGAATTCCAACGACCAAAATAGGAGTGAAAATTGGCCGCGGAAATCATTGCAGTCACTCAACAAAAAGGTGGCGTCGGCAAAAGCACGATTGCCATGCACCTCGGTGCCGCGTTCCATGAAAAAGGGAAGCGCGTCCTCGTCATCGACGCAGACCGTCAAAACACACTGGTTCACTGGTCAAGCGCATCCGGCGACAGCGACACCGGCATTCCGTTTCCGGTCGTCAACCTGGCCGAAGCCGATGGCCAGATCCATCGCGAGATCAAGAAGTTCATCAACGACTACGACATCATCGTCGTAGACTGCCCGCCGTCGATCACCGAGAAGGTATCGGGCGTGGTCCTGCTGGCCGCATCGATTGCCGTGATTCCGACGTCGTCGTCGCCGGCCGATTACTGGTCGAGTGTCGGGCTGGTCAAACTGATCCAGCAGGCGCAGGTCATGAACGAAGACCTCCGCGCCGTCTTCCTGCTGAACAAGACCGAAGAGAAACGCATGCTGACCCGCGAGCTCAAGCGCGCGCTCGAGGAACTCGGCTTCCCGTTGCTGAAAACGCAGATCCCGACCCGGGAGGCGTACAAACAGGCGATGGCGCTCGGTCAGACCGTGCTGCAGATGAACGATCGTGGCGGCAAGCTGGCCGCTTCAGAAATTCGCGCATGCGCCGACGAAATCGTCGCCATGCTGCCCTGACTTTATGCGCACAAAGGAGTCACATGAAACCCTCCCAATTTGCCAAAGGATTCCAAGCGCGCCCGGATATCACGACGAGCGAGAAGCGCACGGCGCTCGATCGACTCAATGCGATCGACGGCATCGTCAAGTCCGAGACGCCCACTCCGGCACCGGCCCGATCCGCGAAAAAAGACATCGCGCCGCCGCCCGCTCCCGAGCTCACGCTCGATCCGTCGATCGATGAATCGGCACAATATCGCGCGTGGCGTCTCGAGAACCGCTATGCGCCGGGGCAGGTGATCGAACTGCCGCTGAAGGCAATCAAGCATAGTCCGTTCAATCCGCGGCACTTCTATCTGAAATCGTCGATTGCCGAACTCGCGGTCAACCTCGCGAAGCAAGGGCAGCAGCAGGCGATCCACGTGATTCCGGACTACGAGAACCCGGGCACGTATTTCGTCAGCGACGGCGGCCGCCGCGTGCGGGCACTGAAGGAAGCGAACAAGGAATCGGTCAAGGCGATCGTGATCGACGTGCCGATCGGCATCCAGAGCTACAAGCTCGGCTACGACCTCAACGTCCAGCGCGATTCGCAAACGGTGTTCGACAACGCCGTCGTGTGGCGCCGCTTCCTCGACGACAAGCATTTCCAGAGCCAGAAGGAGCTCTCCGAGCACCTCGGCCTCGATGAATCGACGGTGGCCGTCGCGCTGTCGATCGGCAAGCTGCCGGAAGCGATCATGCAGGAAATGGTCGCGCGCCCCGATCGCTTCGGTTCGAACATGGCGTATCAGGTCGGCCGCTATCACAATGCGCGCGGCACCGAGGCCACGCTGCGGTTGATCAACAAGATCGTGTCGGACGATCTCAGCACGCGTCAGGTGTCGGACATCGTCAAGGGGCGCGTTGCGGCGCAGGAAACGCCGAAGGCTGCAGGCCGTCAGCGCTATGCGCAGCGTCACGAGATCAAGCTCGGCGGCAAGTCGGTCGGCGACCTGAAGTCGTATGGCGAAGATCGCATCGAATTGCGCCTGCGCGGTCTCCCCAAGGACAAGCGCGACGCGATCCTCGAGCAGCTCGAGCGGATGCTGTTGTCGGAGTGATGGAAACGGCCGGCAGGACCGGTGAGGACGCCGGGCCCGCCAACTGAAGGCGGGGCCGGCGGCGGCCCGTCAGCGGGCCTGAGCGGGCCTCAGGCGGCCCGCGACTGGTTCAGCGTGAACGACAGCAGGTCGCCGTCCGTCGGCTCGCCCCAGGTCCTCTGGGCCAGCCAGTCGAAAAAGGCCGTCTCGGCCAGCTTGGAATCGAGGCCGCGCTTGCGCCAGTCATCGCGCAGATGCGTGCCCATCGTCGGCAGCGCCTCCGATTCGAACGACTCGCGCGCCACTTCGCGCTCGGCGTCGCCCTGCTCTTCGTACAGCACCTTTGCTTCCTTGCGGCGGAACGCCGCGAACTCGCTCAGCAGGCGTGCCTTCAGATCGTCCGGCTGGGCCGCTGCAATCTTCGGGGACGGCGTGCCGGCAGGCAGCGTGTCGACCGACTCGACCGGCGGCGCATAACCCTTCTTCAGCGCATCCTTGAACAACGCCGGCGCGCTGCGCACCGGCGGCAGCGTCGTGCTGCGCATCCGCTGCTCGGTCATCTGCAGCGCGGCACGAATGCGGTTCTCCTCGCTATCCGCATAGAGCGTCTGCGCTTCCTTCAGCGGGATCCCGAGCTTCACCATCCGGTCGACCAGCGTGCTGTCGAACACGTTCGGGTGTTCGTCGAGCGCGAGCATCGGCTGCTTGCGTTCGGTCACGCGGAACTGGATCTCCGCGACCCGGCGCCCTTCACGGTGCTCGATCAGTTCGACGAAGATGTTGGTAACCGCGTTGACTTCCGCGATCGCGGGGCGCAGATAGTCGCGCTTGAAGTACTTGTACTCGCGCTTTGCCTCGTCGCCGGCTTCCGTATCGGGCGTGCCCGACAGGATCGGCCGCCACCACTCCCACGGCTCGCGCATCGTCAGGTGGCTCGGGTTCGTCAGGTAGCGCACGCAGATCTCGTACAGCGCGAGGCCGGCGCTGCTACGCAGCTGGCTCTGGAACTGCAGGCTCAGGCGCGCATACTGAACCGGGTCGAGCAGTTTCTTCTTGATCTTCGGCGCGAACGAGAATTCGACCCACACGCGGCGGGTTGCCGGATCCTCGAGAATTTCCGCGTCCGCGATCAGCGTCGAGATCCCCCACTTGCGGCCCGGCTTCTGGCTCGAGGTCCCCGTGCTCCATTCAACCTGCACCGACACCATGCGGCGCAGGTGTTCCTTCACCAGCGCGGTGTCGTTCGAATCGAAGGCGGAGTTGGCGACGATGTCCGACAGCAGTGCGCGATACGTATCGCCCGAGTCGTCGGCCTGCTGCGCCACGGCCAGCAGGACATTGAACAGCTTGCGAGTGAGGAGCGTGATCTTGCCGCTCTTCGGCTGAATCGCGATCGCCTCGACGGCCTTCCGCAATTCGGCTGAACTGGCACTCACCACATCCACATCGGTTTTCTTGGCGCGCTTCGTCGTGGCCATACGTCGGGTCGGAGGAGAAGTTTTCCGGAAGGATAGCGCCTGCGGTGAAGTGCGTCCAGAACGACATGCTCACCATAGCGGGTGAAGCGCGCGTGCAAAACGGCACTCACCCCAGACGCTCCCGAAAACCCTCACCGCTGCGGATTTGCAGCGTTCCTGACTCGTCCAGACGTGCTGCGGGATGCGCCGATTCACAGAATTTCACCTGTGCGCGACACGTGCAAAATGTGCTCCCGTATCGGCTCACCTTTCGATTTGTCGTAATTTTACGACTGCGCGGCTGTGCATTCGGCACAGGGTTGCGATCCCGGGTCACCGCGCTTCTCCGAAAGCCCTCATCGGCCTGTATGCATGTACAGGCCTGACTCCCCGGGAAATCGGGATCGGGCCCGGCGTCCCGAAAGACGCCTGCGAAACCGGCCCGCGCGACCCGATCGGGCCTGCTTTGGCGGCCCGGGCGCGCATTGTACAGTGCACAAACCGTATCGGGCCCCGAAAATACTCACCTTGAGCACAGTGTGTTCATTTGTCCGGATATCGACGAATGCCCGACACGCGGGGGATTCACTACCCAAGCCTCCCGAAAACGCTCACCTTACGGAAAAAACGCTGTGCTCCCACAGGCATGCGAGAGGCTCCCGAAAAACCTCACCGTAACTGCCTCGGTATCAAAAATCCCAATGCCTTCCGATACTTATGCACAGAAGGCATTAGGCTGTGCGCCCCCGACGTCCCCCGAAAAGCCTCACCTTTCGCTGGAAATCCTTCATACGACAACCGCATGGCAGCCCCCGAAAAATCTCACCTGTACCAAAAAGGGGCACAGCGAAAACCAGATTTCTTCCAGTCCTGGCGGGCTTTTCGGCGAATTCAACCGTACATGGGTCCCGAAAAGCCTCACCTGTGACCATTTTTCGGGCAAACGCCGTTCCCGAAAAGGCTCACCTGTAGCCGGAATCACAGCCTGTGATCCGGGCCCCGAAAAATCTCACCTTAACGGGATCCAGCCAGGAAAACCCGGATTTCCCTCCCGAAAAGCCTCACCTTTAGGGCTTCACAGGTCCCCAAGAACGCTTTTGCTGTGCAAAATGGCGTTCGTTTCCCGGAAATCCTCACACCAAACTCCCGTGGAGTCCCGTGAAACCTCACCTTTCACGAAAACTGCCTAAAAGATGGGCAGAATCGGGGCGCGAAGAAGGTCCTGCAAATTCTCACCTATGTCTGCACAGGCAGAAAACTGTGCAGTCAGGCACCGCGAGGGTTCCGTGGCTGTGAGGCCCCGAAAAGCCTCACCTTTGGGAAATCTCGTGTTTCACTGTGATCCCGAATCCGCTCACGACCTTTCCCGCAACGGCTCACGCAGCTCCCTGAACCCAATCACGTCAGCTCCCGCAGAAGATCACCTTGGCTCCCGTAAAACTTCACCTTGTCGGCCGGAAAGCCTTGCAGCATAAGGCTGTGCCGTGGCGTTAACGTTTTTAACTAAGGGTTCAAGGGTGTTTACTTCTAATACTCTCAAGACATCGGCTGACGAGTTTTCCACAGACACCCCAACCCCTGAACACCGCCCGGTCATCGGATCCGCGTACATGTGAAACAAATGCCAAAATTCGGGGCCTGCAGGAAAATGCTTGCAACACAAGGACTTGGCTGATTTTCTTCGCTTTGTTTCACGGAAAATTGAGCCGCAGTCGTCCAGATTGGCTCACAGACCCGACTTCTGTGCACAGCGACGTAAATTCGCAACGTCACGCCGAAACGAGTATCAATAAATACGTATTTCGTTATGATTAACACATTTCAATCTCTGTGAGCACAGCGATGACCCTGGACGAAATACGCCAAGCCATTCGGGACGAACTGGAATCGCTGCGCGCGAACGGTGCACGGCGACAAGAATTGTCGCTGCACGCGTGCAAGCGATTGTTTTTCGATCTCGGCATCAGGCCGTCGGCTGCCAACGTCCGCGATCTCACCCAGACCGGCAGCGCCAGCGATATTCCGAAAGACATCGACCATTTCTGGGAGCGCATCCGTTCCGCCTCGAAGGTCAGGCTCGACGGTGCCGCAATCCCGAAAGCCGTCGAGGAAAAGGCGGGGGCGTTGCTCGGCGCTCTCTATGAAGAAGCGTTGAAAGCCGCGCGGGACAGCCTGGATGGCGATCGCGAGCAGGTTCGCGCCGGCATTGCCGACGCCGAACAGCGGTTGCGCGACGCAACCGTCCGCCAGGAGACGCTCGAAGGCGCGCTCGCACGTGGCGAAGCGAAAAACGAGCAGTTGCAGGCTCGCGTAACCGAACTCGAGGTCCAGCTCGCGTCGCAAACGACGCACGGTTCGGCCAGCGAAGCGACGTTGCTCACCACAGTCGCGCGACTGGAAAAGGAACTGGCTGCAGCCGCCGGCCGCATCGAAGCCGAGCAGGCGCAGAACGCGACGCTGCGTGATCGCATCGATGCGCTGCAGGCCGAACTGCAGCAGCGCACCGAACACTATGCGCAACAAATCAAGGACGCCGTGGCCGAAGCCGAGCGCCGCGTCAAGCCGATGCTGGTCGAGCTGGATTCGCTACGCAGCATGGCGTCGTCTTATCAGAGCGGTTTGCGCGACGTTCAGCGCAAGGAGTTCGACTTCCTGCAGCAACTGAGTTCGGCCAAGGCGCGTGCCGATCGGCTCGAAGAACAGCTGCGCAGCCAGGCCGATGAACTGGAACGTGCAACGCGCGATGTGAGTTCGTTGCGCGCGAGCCGCGGCGTGAATCCGGAAATCGCCGCGCTGATCCGCCGCCTGGCCGATGCCGGGCAACTGGATGCGGAGGCGTTTGCCGCGATCGGTACCTCGCTGGATCAGGAGATCTCGGTGCCGGCCCATTGTCCGCATTGCGACGGTGAGCCGGAGCTGTCACACAGCGAAGAAGGTTTCGAAGTGGCCTGTCCCGAGTGCGAGCACGCCTCGGGCGCATGGCCATCCCGATTCGAAGCCGTCGCGCGCTTTGCGCACACGTGACGCCAGGATCGGCTGCGCCGCACAGGTGAGACGATCCTGAGAGCTTGAGGTGAGGTTTTTCGGGAGCTGTGAAACGGTGAGGCTGCACCACACAAGGCTGCTCACGGGTCGCTTTGCGTGAGCAGCCGTTTGGCGATCAGTGAGTTTCGTCGCTGTCGGACGCGTCACCATTGTTGTAGGCCAAACCGTCGCGCCAGGTTTTCCATGCGCGATGCAGGCGGTTCGACGAGATCGGTCGCATGAAGCCCAGCCATTTGCCGACCCGTTCGGGCGGCACGTCGTGCTCGAACAGTTCAGCCGCATAGGTATTGCGCAGCGTTTGCGGGCTCGCGCGCGCGGTGCGCGACGACGTGAGCCCGGCGGATTCGACGATCGCGTCGATCGCGCGCAGCATCGTCGCCTTGTGCATCGGCCGCCCGGCATGGGATGCCGGAAACACGAGTTCCCCCGGAATGTCCTGGCGCTTGCGCTCGGTGAGCCAGGCTTCCAGCAGGGCGATCGCGAACGATGCGAGGTGGGCTTCGCGGGCGAAATCCGGATGCGTCGACGCGATCTGCAGCGATGTTCCACTCGTATTGATGCAACTAATCGTGAGCGCTCGAGCTTCGCCGGTTTTAATGCCGGCACCGAGAAACGCGGCGACGAGCGCGCGGTCGCGCCGCTCTTTCCAGTAAGCGGAACCGGATACGCCGATCGGTGAAAACAGGTACGCGAGCAACGCGGCGCGCTCGGCAGGCGTGAGGAAACCGGTCGGTTCGTTGTCGCGCGCCTTGCGCCAGTTCGCTTCGCCATCCTGAGCAATGAACCGGGCCGGGTTGGTCGACGCATATTCGGTGCGCCGGATGTGATCGAGCACGCGCTCGATCAGCCGCAAGTAGCGCATCCGCTGGGTTTTCCGGATCGGTAGCTCGCCGACGAAATTCGCGATGGTTGCGGTATCGACCGTTGCCAGATTCTTCTGGTGCGCGCGCATCCATGTGAGGAACGCGCCCCATTGCGCGCGATAGACGTCGGCCGACGAGCGGCGATAGTCCTGCATGGCAAGCCATGCATCGAATGCGGCTTCCGGCGAGATGATCCAGTCGGATGCGCCACGGTCGAACAGATCTGTTTCTTCCGGGCGTGCGAGGGTGTCGGGCGAGACGGGAAGAGACATGTGACTTACTCCGTTAGTTGCGTATATGGTAGCCCTTTCCGCAACGTCTCGGGCAGCAAGAGGCTGGATGAGGCCGCCACAACGCGGCGGCCCGGGCTGGGAGTCAGTCGCCCCATGCCTTGGACGGGCGGTGAACGTGCTCGTGCGGCGCCATGTCGTTCGACGCCGTTGACGCGGCTTCATATGCGAGAACCGCGAACGAAAAAACGGCGGGCAGCGCATTCGAGCGCCCGAAGTCGATCGGATCGTCCGTTTCGGGAAACGTCATGTCCAACTGCCGTTCGAACAATTGACGCATGCCGGCCTCGTGCCGGCTGGCAAAGCCGAGATCGGCGAGTGCCTCGGCCTCGATGGCGTGCAGCAGGCGCCACGTCAGCGGGACACGCTGGTGGATGTAGCGCCCGGCGATATGCCGGACGATCTGCTCGAGGTCGTGCGCGGCAGCCTTGAAGCTGAGCGCGGCCAAATTTTGTTCTTCTGTCATTGCAGGCTCCTGTCGACCGGGCGGGCGCCTCGGTGCGCCGGCTCCAGCCCATGCATGGCGGAATGTCCGTATACTGTACAAACATACAGTGTTTTCCGCAACTGGCCTGCAATTGGCCGTTTGGCCAGCTATTCGCGCCGTCAGCGATGTATCACGATCAGCAGTGCCCGCGCTTCGGCCTTGCCGGGATTGCGGATTGCGTGCGGCTCATCGGCTGGATAGCGCGCGGTGTCGCCTACCTTCAGGCGCCGGCTGGCTGCGGCGGCTTCGATTTCCATCGCGCCCTGCAGCACGGTGAGGTGCTCGCGCGTGCCGGGCTCGTGTGCGTTCGATATCAATGCGCCGCCGCCCGGCAGCGTCAGCTCGTACCACTCGAACTTGCCGGCGAGGTCGATCGGGCCCCACACGCGCAACTGGTAGCGGCCGTCATGGCCGGCGAGCGTCGGGATGTCGTGCGGGCCGTCTACGCGAATGGTTTCGGGCGCCTTCGGCTGCGAGAACAGCTCGTCGAGCGTGATGCCGAGCGCGTTCGTCAGCCGCCACGCAACGGCGATCGTCGGGTTGGCCTTGTCGCGTTCGATCTCGGAGAGCATCGATTTCGATACGCCGGCCGCGCGCGACAGGTCGTCTAGCGTCAGCTTGCGTTCGTTGCGCAGCCGCTGGATCTGCTCGCCGACACGCGGCGGCGTGGCGGCCGGCGGTGGCGGTGCGGCGCTGGCAGGCGTGCGCCGCGAACCGGAGGAACTTGCCATTTGGATTCCGTTCGCTTAGAGTTGTTCGGTATTTCGAATTCTAGTTCGGAATATCGGATAAATGCGGTCAACCGAACGACCGACTATAACAGTAGCAGGCCGTTGCGCCGCCGCCACGAGTGGCGCGTTGCGGAATGCGAAACCTTGTCAGGAGCTTTGCGATGCGTGATGCCTTTCTCGCCCAGGTGCGCGGGACGCTGGACCAGATCCGCGCGGACGGTTTTTACAAGACCGAGCGCGAGATCGCGAGTCCCCAGGCGGCGGACGTGCGGCTCGCCGGTGGTGCCGGCGTGCTCAATTTCTGCGCGAACAACTATCTGGGTCTGGCGAACGATTCGCGCCTGATCGACGCGGCGAAGGCCGGCCTCGACCAGGACGGCTTCGGCATGGCATCGGTGCGCTTCATCTGCGGCACGCAAACCGTCCACAAGCAACTGGAAAGCGCGCTGGCCGCGTTTCTCGGCACCGAGGACAGCATCCTCTATTCGAGCTGCTTCGACGCGAACGGCGGCCTGTTCGAGACGCTGCTCGACGAGAACGACGCGGTGATCAGCGACGAGCTGAACCACGCGAGCATCATCGACGGCGTTCGCCTCTGCAAGGCGAAGCGCTTCCGCTACAAAAACAACGACCTGTCCGACCTCGAGGCGAAGCTCAAGGAAGCCGACGCAGCGGGCGCGCGCCACAAGCTGATCGCGACCGACGGCGTATTCTCGATGGACGGCATCATCGCCGACCTCAAAGGCATCTGCGATCTCGCCGATCGTTACGGCGCGATCGTGATGGTCGACGATTCGCACGCGGTCGGCTTCATTGGCACGCACGGCCGAGGCACGCCCGAGCACTGCGGCGTCGAAGGCCGCGTGGACATCATCACGGGCACGCTCGGCAAGGCGCTCGGCGGCGCATCGGGCGGCTATGTCGCCGCGCGTCGCGAGGTCATCGAACTGCTGCGCCAGCGCTCGCGTCCGTATCTGTTCTCGAACACGCTTACGCCGAGCATCGCCGCGGCTTCGCTGAAGGTGCTGGAACTGCTCGGCAGCGACGAAGGTGCGAAGCTGCGCGAGCGCGTGCGCGAAAACGGCGCGCGGTTCCGCAAGCAGATGACCGAAGCCGGCTTCACGCTCGTGCCGGGCGCGCATCCGATCATCCCGGTGATGCTCGGCGACGCGCAACTCGCGACGAACATGGCCGACAAGCTGCTCGACGAAGGCGTCTATGTGATCGGCTTCTCGTTCCCCGTCGTACCGCGTGGTCGCGCGCGCATCCGTACGCAGATGAGCGCCGCGCATACGCCCGAGCAGATCGACCGGACGGTCGCCGCGTTCGTGCGCGTCGGCAAGTCGCTCGGCATCATCTGACGGAGGCGCGACCATGAAAGCACTGGCAAAGCTCGAACGCGGCCCCGGCCTTACGCTCACGCGCGTGAAGCGCCCCGAAGTCGGTCACAACGACGTGCTGATCAAGATCCGCCGCACGGCGATCTGCGGCACCGACATCCATATCTGGAAGTGGGACGACTGGGCGCAGAAGACGATTCCCGTGCCGATGCACGTCGGTCACGAGTATGTCGGCGAGATCGTCGAGATGGGGCAGGAAGTGCGCGGCTTCGCGATCGGCGATCGCGTGTCCGGCGAAGGCCACATCACGTGCGGTTTCTGCCGCAACTGCCGCGCGGGGCGCCGGCATCTGTGCCGCAACACGGTCGGCGTCGGCGTGAACCGCGAAGGCGCGTTCGCCGAGTATCTGGCGATTCCTGCGTTCAACGCGTTCAAGATTCCGCCGGAGATCTCCGACGATCTCGCCTCGATCTTCGATCCGTTCGGCAACGCGACGCACACGGCGCTGTCGTTCAACCTCGTCGGCGAGGATGTCCTGATCACCGGTGCGGGCCCGATCGGCATCATGGCCGTCGCGATCGCGAAGCACGTCGGCGCGCGCAACGTCGTCATCACCGACATCAACGACTACCGGCTGGAACTCGCGCGCAAGATGGGCGCGACGCGTGCGGTCAACGTCGCGCGCGAGTCGCTGCGCGACGTGATGGCTGACCTGCATATGACCGAAGGCTTCGACGTCGGCCTCGAAATGTCGGGCGTGCCGAGCGCGTTCACGAGCATGCTCGAGGCGATGAACCACGGCGGCAAGGTCGCGCTGCTCGGCATTCCGCCCGCGCAGACGGCGATCGACTGGAACCAGGTGATCTTCAAGGGGCTCGAGATCAAGGGCATCTACGGTCGCGAGATGTTCGAGACCTGGTACAAGATGGTCGCGATGCTGCAGAGCGGCCTCGACCTGTCGCCGATCATCACGCATCGCTTTGCGGCCGACGATTACGAGAAAGGCTTCGCCGCGATGCTGTCCGGTGAAAGCGGCAAGGTGATTCTCGACTGGACAGCCTGAGTGCCGAAGGGGCGGTGCGGCGTGTTTGCCGCCTGCCCCGTTTTGGTTTTACGTCTGCATCCTCGAGTCGAAACACGTGAATCCGGGCTCAAGGTGAGACTATTCGGGAGCTGTGTTTGTGCGCCGAAACGCGACACGATCGCACCTCGGTCACCTGCAATCGCACGTTCACTTCACCTGTCGGCAGTCGCCCGGCTATCCGACAACACGCCGTTCGGCACCTGCTCCCTCTCTTCAGGACACTTCCTCCCTGGCTTGCCGCGTGACCGTCCGCGACGCACGCCATGCGATGCCGTGCCGAGCCGCGCCATCAAGCGTGAGCCTTCACGCCTCTTTGCGACTCACTCCTGCGAGAAGCGATCGACATCAATAGACATCAATAGACATCGATCGGTGCGCAGGCCGCTACTTGATCCGTTCACCATTCAACCCGCGCGGGTCGAGTTGAAGACTCAACACGACGAGCCAGCGCTTCGGGCACTGCGGCGCGATGTCGGCCGGATCGCCCTGCGCGCCGGGAGCGGTGACGAACCCGTGCTGCGCCGCGTATTGATACGCGCGCAACGCATCCGCTTGCAGCCAGAAGCTGACGAGCGCGCACGTCACGAAGCGGAACAGCAACACCGTCGCGGCATCCGGCGCGAAGCCGGCCATGACCAGCAGGCTTTCGAACGCGAACGCCAGCGCCTGGGCGACCGCGATCGTGAGAATCGTCAGCTTCAAGACACCGCGCAGTCGCCGCGCCGCGCGCAAGCGTGCCTGCCGCACGTCGAGCCGGGTGTGATCGTCGCCGCCATCGCGCTTTGGCACCTCTTGTTTCATGATGCCGCACCCGCATGCCGCGCAACGTCGAACTGTGTCGTATTGCCGGCAACGATGCGCTCGTTCGCGACGCTGACGGATTTGCACAGGATCGCGCTGTCGTAGTTATGTCCCGGAAAGCGCATCACGTCGAGTGGCTGAAATCCTTCGCGACGATAGAAGTCGATGAGCCGGACCGCCGCGTACGGCGCGTCGAGTGCGAGATGCGTCGCGCCGCGCGCGGCGGCCCGCCGTTGCGCGAACGCGAGCAGCGAACGGCCGATGCCGCGATCCTGCCAGACGGGATCGACGGCCAGTTGGCCGAGTGTCGCGACGTGCCGGCTGCGGTACGGATCGCAGCGGGAATCCGGATCGTGCGAACGCATCGTCATCGTCGCGACCAGGTGTGCATTGCCGAGCGCGACGAAGCACTCGCCGGTGAGCACGTGTTCGCGTGTCGCCGAGGCCGGCTGATCGACGCACGGGCAGTTGAAGCCCAATGCGCCGAGCGGCGCAAACGCGCGATGCAGCAGCGCGGTCAACGTGTCGTACGAATCGTTGCGCGGGTCGAAGCGCCGCACGACGACGCGGCCGTCGAGCCGCTTCGCATAAGCCGCATAGGCGCGCGCAGGGCGCGCGGATTCCGGTCGCTGCATGATGTCCTTTCGCCCAGACAGGGTGACCGAAGTGTAGTGAGCGTCGCGCGTCCGCTTCAAGAAAAAATGTCGTAAACGCGGCGGGCCGCGGCGCGCGGCCAGCGCGCGATTCATCCCTCTCGCCGACAGGGCTTTTCCATGCGGGTGTTGACGATGGAGAACGATCGTTCTACCGTAAACCCATGAACACACCTCACGACTCCTCCGGCGAACCGGGCGTTCGCGACCGGCTGCTCGATGCAGCCGAAGCGCTGATCTATTCGGGCGGCATCCATGCAACCGGCGTCGATGCGATCGTCAAGCGATCCGGCGCGGCACGAAAGAGCTTTTATTCGCATTTCGAATCGAAAGAGGCGCTGGTGGTCGCCGCGCTCGAACGCCGCGACGCGCGCTGGATGCGCTGGTTTGTCGATGCAACGCTGGCGCTCGGCAAGGCGCCGCGCGCGCAGTTGCTCGGCATGTTCGACGTGCTGCGCGACTGGTTCCGGCAGCCCGACTTTCACGGCTGCGCATTCCTGAACGCGTCGGGCGAGATTCCCGACGCCGACGATCCCGTGCGCGTCGTCGCGCGTATGCACAAGGCGCGTCTGCTGGCATTCGTGCGCGAGCGGTTCGATGCGTATGCCGACGAAACGGGCATCGAGCGCCGCGGGCTCGCGCGCATTGCGCGTCAGTGGCTCGTGCTGATCGACGGCGCGATCGGCGTGGCGCTCGTCAGCGGCGATGCAAACGCCGCGCGCGATGCGCGCGCGACAGCCGAACTGCTGCTCGACACCGTTTCGCGATAGTCGAAGCAGCGAATCCGAACCGGCAGCGGTTGTCCGCGGCCACAACCTGAACAGGAGCCACTCATGTCCGTTTCCCCCGAAGTCCGTCCGCCCGTTCCGCCCTTCACGCTCGAAACGGCACGCCAGAAGGTGCGCGCCGCCGAGGACGGGTGGAATACGCGCGACCCGCAGCGCGTGTCGCTCGCCTATACGCCGCACAGCCGATGGCGCAACCGTGCGGAATTCGTGACCGGCCGCGACGAGATCGTCGGGCTGCTGCAACGCAAGTGGACGCGCGAGCTCGACTACCGGCTGATCAAGGAGCTGTGGGCGTTCGACGGCAATCGCATCGCGGTGCGCTTCGCATACGAGTGGCGCGACGACGCCGGCAACTGGTTCCGCTCGTACGGCAACGAAAACTGGGAGTTCGACGAAAACGGCCTGATGGCGCATCGTCACGCGAGCATCAACGACCTGCCCATTCGCGAACAGGATCGTCTCTTTCACTGGCCGCTCGGCCGTCGTCCGGACGATCACCCGGGGCTGTCCGATCTCGGGCTGTGACGCGCGCGTCGACTCGACGCATCGGTGAACGCATCACCGGGATTCAACGGTGAGGAAATTCGGGAGTCGGTGTGCCGAAGGTGAGATTTTTCGGGATGAGGTGAAACGTCGCGTCGGACTGTGTGCTTCGAGCCGTTCGATGCGGCTTCGCATCGGGCCACGCGGACAGGCCGCACACGTCGACGTCGTGCGATGCACGTATCGGCGTGCAACGGTGTGCTTCACCGCGTGATGCATGTCACCGATCGCACAGGGCCGGCAGTGGATTGACGATCGGTGTGCGTGCGAGCGATGTGCAACTCACCGATCGTATCGACGTCAACGACGGATAGCGCGAGTCGTGTGCGTGGCGGTGCGACGTTGCCCACCGCTCGACTTCACCGTGCGGGCGCCGGAATTCGCGCGGGTGCGTCAACGCATGACATGTTGCTCACCGCTGACCGTTCACTCGTCACGGATTCGTGCGGTCGCTGCCCAGCGCGCGCAATCGCGCCGGGCGTGATCGTTAGCCCGCGATCCGCGCGGCGATCGCCTCACCCACTTCCTGCGTCCCCGCGTTGCCGCCGAGGTCGCGTGTATGTGGCCCGGCGCGCAGCACGTCCTCGATTGCGGCGACGATTGCATCGTGCGCTTCGCGCTCGCGGCCCGCGCCGTTGCCGAGGAAGTCGAGCATCAAGGCCGCCGACCAGATCATCGCGACCGGGTTCGCGATGTGCTGCCCCGCGATGTCGGGCGCGGAGCCGTGCACGGGTTCGAACAGCGACGGAAATTTGCGATCGGGGTTCAGGTTCGCCGATGGCGCGATGCCGATCGTGCCCGTACAGGCCGGCCCGAGATCCGACAGGATGTCGCCGAACAGGTTCGACGCGACGACGACGTCGAAGCGGTCAGGCTGCAGCACGAAGCGCGCGCACAGGATGTCGATGTGCTGCTTGTCGACGGCGATGTCGGGATAGCGCTCGGCCATCTCGGCCGTGCGCGCGTCCCACCACGGCATGCTGATCGCGATGCCGTTGCTCTTCGTCGCGACGGTGAGGCGCTTCGCGCGCCGCTGTGCGAGGTCGAACGCGAATTTCAGCACGCGCTCGGTGCCGTGGCGCGTGAAGATCGACTGCTGCATCACGATCTCGCGCTCGGTGCCTTCGAACATCGTGCCGCCGACCGACGAATATTCGCCCTCGGTGTTCTCGCGCACGATCATGAAGTCGATGTCGCCCGCGCGGCGGCCGGCGAGCGGCGACGGTACGCCGTCGAACAGGCGTGCGGGCCGCAGGTTGATGTACTGGTCGAATTCGCGGCGGAATTTCAGCAGCGAGCCCCACAGCGAAATGTGATCGGGCACCGTCGCCGGCCAGCCGACCGCGCCGAACAGGATTGCGTCCATGCCCGACAACTGCGCCTTCCAGTCGTCCGGCATCATCTTGCCGTGCTGCGCGTAGTAGTCGCAGCTCGCCCAGTCGACCTGGACGAAGTCGAAGCGGATGCCGAAGCGCGCGGTCACGGCATCGAGCGCGCGCAGGCCCTCGGGCATCACTTCACGGCCGATGCCGTCGCCGGGGATCACGGCAATTCTGTAGGTCTTGTCGGTCATGCAAAGCTCCTTGGCTGGTGGGCCGGCCGCAGGGTGAGGCAGCGGCGCGTCACGTCATTCTATTTATTTCCATTCGGATTAAAATCGCGCTAAAGGTTAATCGACTTTCCACGAATCGTGAACAAATCGCCGAATCTCGACGACCTGCGCGTGTTCAGCCTGGTCGTCCGCCTGACCAGCTTCAGCGCGGCCGCCGAGCAGCTCGCGGTATCGCCCGCCTACGTCAGCAAGCGCATCGCGTTGCTCGAGGCGCAGCTCGGCACGCGCCTGCTGCATCGTTCGACGCGCCGCGTGACGGTCACGGAAGCCGGCGAACGCGTGTACGCGCGCGCCGAGAAGATCCTCGACGACGTCGATCATCTCGTCGAGGACGTATCGACCACGCGCACGGTGCCGCGCGGCACGCTGCGCATATCGAGCAGCTTCGGCTTCGGCCGGCACGTCGTCGCGCCGGCGTTGCTCGACTTCACCTCGCGCTATCCGCAGTTGAACGTGCGGCTCGATCTGTTCGACCGGCTCGTCGATGTCGCGGGCGAAGGCTACGACCTCGACGTGCGCATCGGCGATGAGATCGCCGATCACCTGATCGCGCGCCGCCTCGCCGCGAATTACCGCGTGCTGTGTGCATCGCCCGACTATCTGGCACGGCGCGGCACGCCGCGCTCGCTCGCGGATCTCGCGTCGCACGACTGTCTTGCGATCAAGGAGCGCGATCACCCGCTCGGCGTGTGGCGGCTGAACGTGCGCGGCGAAACGGCCACCGTGAAGGTGGGCGGCGCGCTGTCGACGAACCATGGCGAGGTGGCCGTGCAGTGGGCGCTGGCCGGCCGCGGAATCGTGTTGCGCTCGATCTGGGAAGCCGCGCCGCTGATCGAACGCGGCGCATTGTGTCGCGTGCTGCCGGATGCAATCCAGCCCGCGAACATCTGGGCCGTGTATCCGGAGCGCGTTGCGGCGTCGGCGAAGGTGCGCGTCTGCGTGGATTTTCTGGTGGAGACGCTGGCCGGCTTGAATGCCGCCGCGGGTGACGAGACGGCCTGAAACCGGCTAAAGGTGAGCTTTTACGGGAGCATGCGCGGAACGTCGGCAGGCACCCGTTTCCGGCTCGCAATCGCGTCGCGCGCCGGTAGCGACCACCTTGCACCGACGCCTCGGCCGCCGCACTGTGCCGGTCCGGCCGACGAGGGTGCTCGCACGTGGCTTATGCCGCTTTCGCCGCGTCTGCCGCGCCGAGCATCAGGTCGAGATTCTGCACGGCAGCCCCGGATGCCCCTTTGCCCAGATTGTCGAACACGGCGGACAGCAGCACCTGGCCGTGCTCGGCATTGACGAACACGCCGAGCCGCAGGTCATTGGTGCCGTTCAACGCTTGCGGATCGAGATGCGTGATCGCTTGCGTGTCCGCGAGCGGCGTGACGTCGACATGACGCGCGTCGGCGTAATGGTGCGCGAGACACGCATGCAACTGCTCACCGGTCACGCCGGCAGGGAGCAGCCGCAAGTCGATCGGCACGGTGAGCACGATGCCTTGCCGATAGGCACCGTAGGCCGGCACGAACATCGGGCGATGCGTCAGGCCGGCATGCAGCTGGATCTCGGGCACATGCTTGTGTGCGAGTGCGAGGCCGTAGACCTGCAGCGGTTTCGTGTGCGTGGCGTCGCCTGATTCGAACGCGTCGACGGCAGCCCGCCCGCCGCCCGAGTATCCGGACACGGCATGGATGCTCACCGGGTAGTCACGTGGCAGCAGGCCGGCCTGCTGCAGGGGCCGCAGCAACCCGATCGCACCGGTCGGGTAGCAGCCCGGATTGGTGACACGCCGCGCGTGCGCAATCGTCTGCGCGTGCCCGTTCGCCATCTCGGGAAAGCCGTAGACCCAATCCGGCTGCGTGCGATGGGCCGAACTCGCGTCGATCACGCGTACCGCTGGATTCCGGATGAAGCCGACCGCTTCGCGCGCGGCCGCGTCGGGCAGGCACAGGATCGCGATGTCGGCTGCGTTGATCGCTTCGGCGCGCCGCGCGGGATCCTTGCGCTCGGCATCCGGCAGCGTAACGAGCTGCAGGTCGTCGCGCCCGCGCAGGCGTTCGTGGATCAGCAATCCGGTCGTGCCTTGATCGCCGTCGATGTAGACAGTGGGCTGGCTCATGATGGTCGCGTTCCTTCGGTTCGGTCGTCGGGAAAGCCGTATCGTCCGCCGAACGCCTAGAATAGGAAAAGTTGAATTTACTGACTACCAGATTCAGTTTTATTGAATGAGAGGTGGGGGAATGCGCGAGATCAGCCTGGACCGCCTGCGCACGCTGGTCGCCATCGCCGACCAAGGGTCCTTTGTCGCCGCGGCGCAATGGCTTCATCTCGCGCCGCCGACCGTCAGTCTTCACATTGCCGAACTGGAAAGCCGCATCGGTGCGCCGTTGCTGTCCCGCACGCGGGGAAACGTGCGGCCGTCGGCCATCGGCGAAGTGCTGGTGGAGCGGGCGCGTCGCCTGCTGGCCGAGGTCGAATCCACGCTGGACGATGTGCAGCGGCAGGTGCAGGGGTTGACCGGGCGCGTGCGCCTCGGCGCATCGACCGGCGCGATCGCGCACCTGCTGCCGCAGGCGGTGGCCCGGTTGCGCGAGCAGCATCCGGACATCGATGTCCAGATCGCGGTGCTGACGTCGCACGACACGCTCGCGCGCATTGCGCAGGGCACGCTCGATATCGGACTGGTGGCGCTGCCGCAGACGGCGGTCGCCGGGTTGTCGATCCGCGCGTGGCGGCGCGATCCGGTGATGGCGTTTCTGCCGGCGGACTGGCCGCTCCCGGCGCGCGTCACGCCCGGCTATCTGGCCGCCCGCCCGTTGATACTCAACGATGCGACCACCCGCCTGTCGCGGCTCACGACCGAATGGTTCGCGCTCGGCGGCCACCGGCCGGAGCCGCGGATCGAACTCAACTACAACGATGCGATCAAGAGCCTGGTCGCGGCGGGTTACGGCGCGACGCTGCTTCCGCACGAGGCGGGCGCCCCGCTACCCGACGCACGCATCGTCATGCGGGCGTTGCGCCCGGCGTTGTGGCGGGAACTGGGTATTGCGCATCGGGCGGGGCCGGTCGAACGGGCGACGCAGCATGTGCTCGATGCGTTGTGGGCGCTGAAGGCGCGATAGCGCGTGGAATGCGGGACAGCCGGCGCGGCGGCTCGTGCCGCGCGCCGATACGCATCCACCGCGCGCCGTTTCAGAGCCGGTTGTCCTTCGCGAGCGTCAGCACGCGTGCCCAACGCTGCGCATCGCGCTTGTCCATCATCGGCAGCTTCCATTCGCCGCGCACGGCATCGCGCACGCGCACGACGAGATGCCAGCGGCCGCCGATCGGTGCGGCCTGACAGCCGTCGAGTTGCGACAGCGTATAGCGGCCGTCCGCGCCGTCGTGCGACAGCCACAGCAGCCCCTGCGTCGCGGATACACGGAGCTCGCCCCACGCGCGATGCACGACGTGGGTCCAGCCTTCTTCCTTCGTATTCGGTGCGATGTCGCGGCGGCGCTTGATCCACCACGCGACCAGCGCGATCAGGATCGCGGCGGCGAGCACGGCGGCCGCGATCGCGACCGGCTGGCCGAACTGCGCGGCGATGACGTGAAACAGGTGAACCGCGCCCCATCCGGCAGCGATGAGCGCGAACAGTGCAATGAAAATCGGCATGGCTGATCGGAGAAGAGGACGGACCGGCGCATGCATCGCGCCGATCCGTCGCACACGGCATTACCGTTTGCGGTGAACGTCGTGCGTCACGAAGCCCGAGTCGTTGTTGGGCAGCGCGAGGCCGTCCTTG
Organism: Burkholderia sp. AU30280; assembly: GCF_020420125.1. Classification (NCBI taxonomy): domain Bacteria; kingdom Pseudomonadati; phylum Pseudomonadota; class Betaproteobacteria; order Burkholderiales; family Burkholderiaceae; genus Burkholderia; species Burkholderia sp. AU30280. Next base: position 6,115 of record NZ_JAIZRY010000005.1, on the reverse strand, counting down.
ACCGCGAGCGTCTTGCGGATGTCGTCGAGACCCGCGGACCAGTGGTCACGCATCGTCGACAGACCGAACTGATAGTCCTTGTAATGATGCTCGTACGCCTTCTGCTGGTAGATCAGGTGCTGGATGTTGTACTTCTTGCTGCACGACATCGCATCGGCCTCGATGCACCACGGATCCGCCTTGCGCTGCTCTTCCGGCACCTGGTCGAGCACGTGGCGCAGCACGTTGCGGTAGCGCTGCTCCCGCTGCAGCGTGTCGGTGACGAAACGCGTGCGGCTCGAATACTGCACGTCCTTCGTGCGTTCGGCGACGTCGGCCATCGTGCGCGGCAGCGGCCCGCGCGCACTCCACAGATCGACCTGGAACGCGAGCGTGTCGCGACGCGGCCGAGCGCGGAGCACTTCCATCAGCGGCGTGTTCGACACGACACCGCCGTCCCAGTAGTACTCGCCGTCGATCTCGACCGGCGGGAACGCGGGCGGCAGCGCGCCGGACGCCATGAAATGCTCGGGCGCGAGACGGATGCGCGAGTTGTCGAAGTACACGAAGTTGCCGGTCCCGACGTTGACCGCGCCGACCGACACGCGCGTTTCGCCCGAATTGATCCGGTCGAAATCGCACAGCTTCAGCAGCGTCGCGCGCAGTTGCGACGTGTCGTACCAGCTGATCTTCTCCGGATGATCCGACACGCCCGGCAGCGGCGGCGGGAAGCGCGGCACGAAGAAGCCCTGCTGGCCCTGCATCATCGCGCTTGCGGCCTGCGACGCGGTGAAGAACGTGCGGATCTGGTCGATGCTGTTGAACAGCGCGAACTCGAATGCGGCCGGAATCGTCGGGAAGAACGCCGGCTTGCAGATCGTCTCCCAGAACTCGCGCAGCCGCTCGACACGGTGCTCGGGCGCATTGCCCGCGATCAGCGCGGTGTTGAGCGCGCCGATCGAGATGCCCGCGATCCAGTCGAGCGGAATGCCCGCCTCGTGCAGCCCTTCGAACACGCCGGCCTGGTACGCGCCGAGCGCGCCGCCGCCTTGCAGCACGAGTGCGATCGTCTCGTACGGCAGCGTGCGCGCGGCGGCCGGTGCGCCGGCCTCGTGATGCAGGTCCGCCGCATCGACGGCCTGCTTTTCGGTGCGGGCGTGCGGCTTCATTGCATGAACCAGCCGTGGCTGACGATGAACGACTGGCCCGTGAGCGCGGCGCTCGGGAAGGCCGACAGGAACAGCACCGTCTGCGCGACGTCCTGAACGGTCGTGAACACGCCGTCGACCGTATTGCCGAGCATCACCTTCTTCACCACTTCCTCCTCGCTGATCCCGAGCTCCTTCGCCTGCTCCGGAATCTGCTTGTCGACCAGCGGCGTGCGCACGAAGCCCGGGCACACGACGTGCGAGCGCACGTTGTGCTTCGCGCCTTCCTTCGCCAGCACGCGCGCCAGGCCGAGCAGGCCGTGCTTGGCAGTCACGTACGCCGACTTCAGCGGCGACGCTTCGTGCGAGTGCACCGAACCCATGTAGATCACGACACCGCCGCGATCGTCCTTGTACATATGCTTGAGCGCGGCCTTGGTCGTCAGGAACGCGCCGTCGACGTGGATCGCCTGCATCTTCTTCCAGTCGGAGAACGAGTAGTTCTCGATCGGATTGACGATCTGGATGCCCGCGTTCGACACGAGGATGTCGACCGAGCCGAACGTTTCGGCCACCTTGTCGATACCGCTGTTCACGGCGTCCTCGTTCGTCACGTCCATCGCGACGCCGATCGCCTTGCCACCCGCCTTGACGATCTCGTCGGCAACGGCGTTCGCGCCGTCCTGGTTCAGGTCGGCGATCGCGACGGCCGCGCCCGCCTTCGCGAGCTCGAGTGCGATTTCCTTGCCGATGCCGCTCGCGGCGCCCGTGACGACTGCGGTCTTGCCATTCAGGTTGCTCATGTTCGAATTCCCGTGGTGAAAGGATTGTCAGGGAGAAAGGACTGCGGACGTGTTACTGAGCCAGGTAATCGTAGACGACTTCGCCGAGGCCCAGTGTCAAATCTGCGACCAGGTGGCGGGCTTCAACGATTTCGAGCACGGGCAGGTCGGCCACGGGCGCGAGCGCGTGCGGCGCCAGCTCGAGCGATGCGGGGCCCGTCCATGCGCCCTTCATCTTGATGTCCTGCATGTAGTAGCGCACGAGTTCGCAGACGCGCGCGGTGCCGTCGACGTGCGGGATGATCTTCAGCAGGAAATTGGGGCCGGCGAGACGCTTGGTCTGCTCGTCGATGTCGAGTTCCTTGTGCTTGTAGCCCATCGTGCCGGTGGCGACGCGCACCTTGCCGTAATCGAGCGTGCCGAGGAGGTGGTCGGTGTTCACGTGCAGCGTGGGCGACGCGAGCTTCTTCGGGAAGCCCCACAGTTCGCGGCCGCCGGCGATCGGCGGGTGATCGTCGAGATACATCGCGAGCGTATAGCCGCCCGGCTGGCCGTTGTATTCGACGGGAATCACCTGGCCGCTTTCGGTGTAGTCGCCGAAGCCGGTCGAATCGGCCATGCGGATGAATTCGTAGTGGACGAGCGGCTCGGTGACCTGCAGCGGCTCGGGGACGATTTCGCGGAGGCGATCCGGATCGGTGCGATACGTGATGATCAGAAACTCACGATCGACGAAACGGTAAGGGCCCATCGGGAAGGCGGGGCTGGTCAACGGCATCGCAAACGCTTTCGATCGGACATCGCTGGGTTTCATGCGGACTCCTTGTTGTTGATCGCTTCGTGGGTGAGTGCTCGTAAGCTCGTAATCCTATGCCTGTGCGTTGCCGTTGTGCGATGCCGCATTTGGAATTAATTGTTGCCGATTTCGAAGCATTCGCAGCGTAAATATTGAGATGAATGACGCAACCGGCCTGGACGGCGGCGGGCGTCCCGATGTTTCCATACGTCGATGACGCCACGATGTGAAAAAGGTGAGCCTTTGCGGGATGCTGGGTGAGCTTTTACGGGAGACGGTCGCGCGGGAATATGACAATTATGTGAACTTGTGTTGCAGCGCAGGCTCTAAGTGCGTTCGCCGCGGCGGGCTTCGTCGCGTGCGGCCACCCCCGTGCGGCCACCCCATTAAGCATCGCTTAAGCGCGTGCGCCTTAGCATCGTTCGTATCAGGCCGGGCAACCGGCCGATTTTTTACGCCTCACGCAACCGGATTCATGCAGACCCTCAATCTCACCCTCTTTTCCGCCATCAACGCCGGGGTTGCGCCGCAGCCGGGCGTTGCCCGCCTCGCCATCTTCGCCGCCGACTGGCTCGTGTACGCGTTGCCCGCGATGCTGCTGCTGACCTGGCTCTTCGGCGCGCGCCCGACGCGGCGCCAGGCGATCGAAGCCGGTGTCGGCGTGTGCGTGGCGCTCGCGCTCGCGCAGGTCATCGGACATTTCTGGTTCTCGCCGCGCCCGTTCATGGCCGGCGTCGGCACGCAACTGATTCCGCACGCGCCGGACAGCTCGTTTCCGAGCGATCACATGACGTTCGCGTGGAGCATGGCGGTCGGGCTGATGCTCGCCGGCACGACCCGGCTCACCGGGTTCGTGATGGCCGCGATGGCCGTGGCGATTGCATGGGGACGTATCTATGCGGGCGTGCACTGGCCGTTCGACATGGCGGGCGGCGTGCTGGTCGGCTCGGCCGGCGCGCTGGCCGCGCACCTGTTCGGGCAGCGCGTGACCGCACGGCTCGAACGGCTCGGCGATTCGGTACATGCAGTCGTGATGGGCCGCCGGCACGCGCCGTAAGCGGCAGGAGATCGGGCAGGACGCCGTCACCCGGGTGTCTTGGCCGATTCGGCCGATGCGGACGGGCCGCCGCCCGCATCGTGCAGTTCAGGCGTATCAGCCGGGTGTTGCGCGGCGTCGCGGTCGAGTGCGCTTTCCTTCAGGATCGCGCACATCGCGACGAACAGCGCGAGTACCACCGCGGCAAGGCCGCAATAGCCGGCGATCTTCAGGTTGCGAAGGAACGGCGACGCGTGGCTTTCTTTTGTCATGACCGGGCGCTCCTGGGCGGGCTGCGGCGGCTGTCGCCCGACAGCGGCGTCGCACACACAGATATATACCAGCCGCAATAGCGGTGCCAAGCCCGCTGGTGCGCCGACGCCACGATTGTGTCATCGGCCGGTCAACTTCAATCGGGTACCCCTTTCCCGGGTACTCGCATCCATCAGTCTTCCAGCGTTTCGTGCACGGCCGCCGCGCCGCGCTTCCAGTAGGCCGCCGCGCGGATGCGCGACTTGTCGACGCCGCGCTCGCCGGTCAGGTGCTGGCGTACCGCGCGCATCGACAGCGCTTCGCCCGCCGCCCACACGTAGCCGTCGCCGGACGGCGGCAGCGGCAGGTCGCGCACGGCATTCAGCAGCACGTCGCCGCCTGGCGCGTCGGCTTCGGCGCGGAAACGCCAGATTTCATGCACGTCGGCGCGCGTGTCGAAGCCGATCTGCGCGGTGCGATCCGCGACTTCCAGCACGACGGCAACGCGCGCACCGGCCGGCAGCTCCTCGAGACGCCGCGCGACCGCCGGCAGCGCCGTATCGTCGCCGATCAGCAGGTGCCAGTCGAAACCGGTCGGGACGACGAACGAACCGCGCGGACCGCCGATGCCGAGCCATTGGCCGACGCGTGCCTGTGCGGCCCACTGCGACGCGGGGCCCGGGTGGTTCAGCACGAATTCCAGATCGAGTTCGCAGGCGGCCCGGTCGAAGCGGCGCGGCGTGAAGTCGCGCGCGACCGGCTTCGGTTCGCCTTCCGGGAACTCGGGACCGTTCGCGCCGAGCGTCGGCAGCACGGGCCGTTCGGCGCCGGGCGGCGGGAAAAATACCTTCACGTGATCGTCGAACGACGCGGATTCGAAATCCGCGAGATCGGGGCCGCCGAGCGTGACGCGCAGCAGGTGCGGTGTCACGGCGTGCACGCGCAGGACCTGCAGCAAGCGGAACTTAAGGGGGTGGCGCACGCGGGTCACGGTGCGCTCGGATGGGTTCTGCATCAATCCGTTCTCCTGATGGTTTGACGGGGCGGCGCGGCTTACGCGCCGGCGCTGCCTTCGATTTCGGCCGTCGCGCGGCGCATGATGGCCGCGATGCGGCGCTGTTCGTCGGCGTCGGCGGCGCTCTTGTGCAGCAGCGCGCGCTTGAGCGCGAGGCGCGCCTCGACGAACTCCGGCAGCCAGCCTGCTTGCGCGTCGTCCTGCGTTTCGTTGCCCGCCGATTCCCCGGCGAACGCGCGGCGCATGAACTCCATCTTGCGCGCGAGGTGCGTGAGGCGGGCGAACAGCGTGTCGACGCGTTCGCGCTGGGCGTCGAGATGGGCGCGGCCGGCGTCGGTCAGCGCATAGCGCTTGCGGTTGCCTTCCGCCTGCGACGCGACGAAACCGACTTCTTCGAGATACGTGAGCGCCGGATACACCATGCCGGGGCTCGGACTGTAGAAACCGTTCGAACGCGTGTCGAGCGCCTTGATCAGCTCGTAGCCGTGGCTCGGTTGTTCGGCGACCAGCGCAAGCAACAGCAGCTGGAGATCGTCGGAGCTGAACTGGCGGCCGCGCGGCATGCCGTCGTCGCCGAAATCGCCAAAGCCGCCGCGCCCGCCACGGCCACCGAACGGGCTGCCACCGAATGGATCGTGGCCGCGACGGTGGCGGCCGATCGCGTACCAGAGACCGGCGAACCAGTCAGGGCGAGCATGCGCACCATGACCGTCGCATCGGGCATGGCCGCGGGAGGAGTTGTGTCGCATGATCGAGTCCTATATGTCGTAAAACATATCTAAAGATATATATCGAAAGATAGGTCGTCAAGGGGATTTATTGGGGTGAGATGGTGGGGCGGGGGGCAGGTGGCAAATTGTCGGTTTGCAGAAAAGGTGGCCTTTTTTGCAGCATTTGAACAAAACTATTGATTTTATGTTTGAATAGTTTTCATTGTGCATCCCAATATTTTTGTCTGGTCGGGATGACCAGTCAGGCTTAGAAACGCTAACAGAATGATTTTTGAAGGTGTCGCCAGCAAATGACGCAGGCGGCGATTTTCATGAACGCCTCGTGTATGGCGGCGAGGCGCTCGAACCGAATGCGCAGGCGTCTGAAGTTGTGCAG